>JBAVQC010000416.1:0-29518 GCA_049693715.1 Acidobacteriaceae bacterium
CCTCGACCTGCAGCGAACGAAATGACTGGAGCCTGTTTGTGGCATGGGACTCTTGGAAAACGCGATGGATCCTGAGTGGAATGATGGTCAACCGATTTACCGCCAGCTGCACGACCGTGTGGTCGCGATGATACTCGACGGAGTTCTCAAGGAAGGCGATCCCCTGCCGTCGGTGCGCAATGTCGCCGCGGAATATCGCGTCAATCCGCTCACGGTTCTCAAGGGCTATCAGCAATTGGTAGACGAGGGACTGGTCGAGACCAAACGGGGGCGGGGCATGTTTATCAATGACGGGGCACGCAAGTTGTTGCTGCAGGGCGAACGGCAGAAGTTCCTGGGCGAAGAGTGGCCCAGGATCTACGCCACCATACAGCGCCTCGGACTCAAACCGGAAGAACTTCTCCAGGCCGGAGCCGACGCCAGGAAAGAGGAGCGCTGAATCATGCCATGCATAGAAGCACACGGACTGCGGAAAGCCTTCGGTAGCAAGATCGCACTCGATGGCATTGATCTTCGCGTGGAAGAAGGCCGCATCCTCGGCATCATCGGCCCCAACGGTGCGGGCAAGACCACCGCATTGAACGCAATTCTGGGCCTTGCCCCGTATCAGGGCCAACTGAAAGTGCTGGGACGCGACCCGTGGACCGAACGCGATCAGCTCATGTGCGATGTCAGCTTCGTTGCCGATGTTGCTGTGCTGCCGCGCTGGCTTAAGGTTTCCCAGGCACTCGATTACTTCACCGGCGTCCATCCACGATTCGACCGCGCAAAGGCGGAGAGTTTTCTTGCCAGAACCAGCATCAGCCCTGCCAGCAAGGTGGGGGAATTGTCTAAGGGTATGGTGGCTCAACTCCACCTGGCCCTGGTCATGGCCATCGACGCCAAACTGCTCGTGCTGGATGAGCCGACCCTTGGCCTCGACATCCTCTACCGCAGACAATTTTATGATTCGTTGCTCAATGACTACTTCGACCGCAGCCGCACCATTCTCCTGACTACCCATCAGGTGGAAGAAATTGAGCACGTGCTCACCGATGTCATGTTCATCGACCGCGGCCGCATCGTTTTCAATTCCAGCCTGGAAGACCTGGAATCGCGCTACCTGGAGGTCACCGTGCGTCCTGAACAGACCGCGGCGGCCCGTGCGCTCAAGCCCATCCACGAGCGTGAAGTCCTCGGTCGCAGCATCCTGCTCTTTGACCATGTCGATCGTCAGCAACTGGCCGCGCTGGGCGAGGTGCGCACCGCCCGCATCGCGGACTTGTTCGTTGCCGTCATCGGCAACCAGGCCGGACAGACTAAAGGAGCGGCTCGATGAATACGCAATCCGATGCCCTGCGCGAGTCTCCCCTCGAATCGCATGCCGTCGCCGTGATCTCACCCGGCCGGCGCATGCTCTGGTCCCTCCGGCGCGAACTGTGGGAGAACCGCTCGCTCTATCTCGCGCCCCTTGCCGTCGCCGCGCTATTCGTTGTCGGATATCTGATCAGCACCCTTCGTCTGGTAGGCAAGATACATGCCGGCTTGGTGCTGAATCCATTCCCGCAGCTGGGCGCCCTGGAGCAGCCATACACTTTCGCCGCGCTTTTTATCATGGGGACTACTTTTATTGTCTCTTTCTTTTACTGCCTCGATGCGTTGTACGGCGAACGTCGTGATCGCAGCATCTTGTTCTGGAAGTCGCTGCCGGTCTCCGATCTCACCACTGTGCTTTCCAAGGCCGGCGTTGCGCTCGTGGTCCTTCCCCTGCTCACCTTTGTCATCACCGTAGTCACTTGGTGGGTCACGCTGCTGCTCAGCAGCGTCATCTTGTTGGCCGGCAGGTTGAGCGTTGCCGAGCTGTGGAATCATTTGCCCCTGTTCCAGATGTCGGTGATGTTGCTTTACCATCTGCTGGCTTACCATTCGCTTTGGTTTGCCCCCCTCTACGCCTGGTTATTCCTGGTCTCAGCCTGGGCACGTCGTGCGCCCTTTCTTTGGGCGGTGCTGCCCCCCATCGCGATCAGCGTAGTGGAAAAGATTGCCTTCAACACTTCTCATTTCGCATCCTTGCTGGGCCGTCGCTTCAGCGGAGGTGGGCAGAATGGAGGTTTTGAGCAGGGTCATATGTCCATGGTTCCGCTCAGCCAACTAGGCGTGGGTCAATTTCTGGTTAGCCCGGGGCTGTGGTCGGGTCTGTTGGTGGCCGCCGTTTTTCTCGCTATCGCCGTGCGCCTGCGCCGCTATCGCGAACCGATCTGACGAGCCGCTTCATTCGATAAGCACTGAAAGGAGAACCAACGATGAGCACTCAACTGCAAACGGCTCCATGGGGCGCTGCTGTCCTGCAGAGGAAACATTCACTGCGGTACCACGCCGATCGTGCCCTGAAAGCTGCCGCTGGCTTTTGGTTTGTGGTGACCGTCCTCGGTCAGCTGGTGTTCGCGTTCGCCGTCGCTTCTTTCTACGGGCTTTCGGCCGCACGGGGCAACTGGCAGCAGTGGAACAAATCCATGACCCACGGCTATACCCCCGGTCATCCCGCGAAAAATTTGGTCGTCGCCATTCATTTAGGCTCGGCCGTCATCATCCTGCTGTGTGGAGCGGTACAGCTCATCCCCAAAATCCGCCAGCGCTTTCCGGCCTTCCATCGCTGGAACGGCAGGATCTACTTTGTGACCGCCTTTGCTCTTAGCATGGCCGGTCTCTATATGTTGTGGTTCCGTGGGAGCGTCGGCGATCTGTCTCAACACCTGGGCCAGAGCCTCGACGCAGTACTCATCATGCTCTGTTCTGGCCTGGCTCTCCGCTACGCATTAGCGCGTGATTTCAAGACTCATCGCCGTTGGGCCCTTCGCCTGTTCATGGTGGTGAGTGCCTCCTTATTTATCCGCGCAGGAATATTTCTCTCCTTTGTCCTCAATCACGGTCCCTTCGGTTTTAAGCAGACCACCTTTAGCGGACCCTTCCTCACCTTCATGTCTTTCGGCCAGTACCTGGTGCCCCTCGCCGTTCTTGAAGTCTACCTGCGCACTCAGGACCGTGCTGGGGCTCGAGGCCGCTTTGCTATGGCCGCCGGCCTTCTCGTGCTCACAGTGGTGATGGGCGCCGGAATCATCGCGGTGACCATGGCCGCATTTCTGCCCAACATCAAAAAGGCCTTCGACAGTCGCAAATCCATCGTCGACACCCTCTCGGCAACCATTGCCAGAAGCGGCATTGACCAGGCGGCAAAGCAGTACCATGAGTTGAAGGTGGCCGCACCTTCCACGTACGACTTCGACGAAAACGAAGTAAACTCTTTTGGTTACCAACTCCTCCAGGCTGACAAGTACAAACAAGCCATCCGCATCTTTCAGCTCAATGTGGAAGCCTATCCGCAATCCGGCAACACCTGGGACAGCCTCGCGGAGGCCTACATGGACGCTGGTGATAAAGCTCAGGCTATCGCCAACTATCAAAGATCCCTCCAGATAAACCCCGGGAACGCCAACGCCCAAAAAATGCTGCAGAAACTCAACCCCCGCTAATGCACCAATCCGGTACTCGTATTAGTAACCGTAACAGGAACTTATTTGAAATGAAGGAGGATTTATGCAATCCGGAATCGATCTGAAGTGTTCACTTCCCACCGACTTCGCCACCCTCTCTCCTACCGCGCTGATCTGGCAAGACGTGCTGGCACAGGCGATGACTGGCGAACTCATGGCCGCCATGAACTACACCTCCTTAGCGGAGATCTGTGACGACCCCGCAGAAGTAGCGGATGCATTGGAGCACGCTGCGGGAGAGAAGGGACACGCTGCCGCCTTCGCTGCCGAGGGCCGCAGAATCGGAGTGGAGGTCTCCGACAACGTAAACGCGAAGCACTGGAAGCGCCTCCGCGAAGCATTCCTGCGCCGCATTGGCGAGCGAGACTTTATCGGCTGCCTGATGGTTCAGGAGATCATGCTTGAATCCTTCGCCGTCGCCAGCTACGCACGGGTGGGCAAGGTGGCGACGGGCACTCTCGGCAAGACCTTTGCTGCGATTGCCGCCGAGGAGGAGGAACACATCGAGCATGCAATGGAGATTCTCCGGGCCGAGCGAGCCGTGGACCCGCAGCGCTTCGACGCCAAACTCTATCAACTCCACCTGGAGGTGATGACCACTCTGGCGGAAATGCTGGCCAGGGATTGCAGAACCGGACATTGCGAAGTGTGTCACGGCAGTTGTGTCAAGCCGGCGCTCCCTGACGTCAGCCTAAGTGCGGCCGAGCTGCGCGGAGCCTCCCTGCATCAGTACCTGAAAACGCTGGACAAGCTGGGGTTGCCGGGGGAGGTGACACTTGCATGGGTAGCTCAATTGCCAATCTAGCCCCAGTCGATTTTGCCTTGATCGGGCACCAGGAAAGTTGGCGTGCGGCTGCCGATGTACTCGCGGTCCTTCGTGGGCCCGGGCGTTCGCCGCTGCCGGATGACGAGATCCGTGACATCCTGCCCTGGATCCCGCCCCGGCCAGTCTGTCACGTCGAAATTGCATCCGTCACCGGCACGAAAGCGCACGGTCTCTATATCGACTCCTTCATCCCTCCCGATCGTCTCGCAGACGCCAATCTGCGCGACAACACTGCACGCGTACGAGGGGCGGCGGCCTGTGCCATCAACGCGGGCGCAAAGATCGCGAGTCTCGGTGGGTTCAGCTCCATCCTCATCGAAGGCAATTTCAATCAACTGCCGGAGAGGATGAGCACGGTCTTCACCACCGGCAATACCTTGACGGTTGGCTTCATCGTCCAGGGCGTCCGGAAGATGTGTGCGCTCCAAGGCCGGAACCTGGCCAACTCCACCCTCCTCATCGTGGGAGCAACCGGGGACGTTGGCTCTGGCTGCGCCCGCTGTTTGGCCCATGGTGTAAAGCGTGTGCAACTCCATGCGCGCAACCTGCAGCGGCTCCGCAGGCTGGCTGCAGAGTTGCAAGCAGATGGCGTCAGCGTGGAAATGGCGGCCGATCTCCGGCAATTCTCCGCGCCGGCAGACGTCGTGATCTGCGCAGCCAGCTTGGCCTCCTCTTCGCTGCTCCTGGGCGCCATCTCCCCGCAAGCCATCATTTGCGACGCAGGCTACCCGAAGAACTTGTCACCCGCTGCGGAAATGCCTCGCGCCACGGTCTTCTTCGGGGGGCTCGGACAGGTCACGGAGGGACTGACCCTCAGCCCCGATCTCTACGGAGTCCTCAATCGGCATCCATTCCCCGATGTGGTCCACGGCTGCTTGCTCGAGGGCATGGCTCTCGCTCTGGAGCACCGCTTTGAGCCCTTTTCCCAGGGTAGGGGATTCATCACCCCTAGGCGGGTGGATGAAATAAAGACCATTGCCGCGCGCCATGGTATTTCCCTCGCGCCGCTCTACAACGCCCAGGGACCACTGGAAACCGCGCCGGATCGTTTGTCTACTGCATGGGGTGATCCTCGAGCGCCTCTCCAGCCAGCGATCGCTGGCATGCACTAAATCTGACTCCTGCATTGAAAATTAACAATGCAGGCCCTCCGCGAATGGTTTCTCAGCATCACAGTCAGGTATACGGGGAAATAAAGCTGCCCCGTTGCCTCTCGAAACCCTTGTCAAACCCGCTGACTGGCTGAGGCATTTATGGGCGGCAGGCACGACTTAAACCGTCCCGTGTCTGTTACATACACGCAATAACCAGAAGTCCTTGAAATCCGTGGAAAATCACCCCGATTAGACCGCCTCCACCGCGTATCCTGCCACGAAATTCGTTAAGCATCTCTTGAAAATATTTAAGTATATCTGTACAGTGAAGGAGGGCAGTTACTTCTTGGTAACTGTCAGATTCCACAACCTCTGGAGTCGTGACGCATGGTTTGGAATCCGCGAAAACTCTTTCGCCGGGGTCTGGTTCAAAATGTGATCGCCCTTTACGGGGTCCAGATCTGCACCTACGCCCTTCCCTTGATCACCTTTCCTTACCTGGCCCGCGTCTTGGGCCCGTCAGGCTGGGGCAGTGTTGTCTTCGCCCAGGCAATTGGCGCAGTGATTGCGATCTTTGTCGAGTACGGATTTGACCTTTCGGCTTCCCGCGAAACCTCGCGCCACCGCAACGAGCCCGGGCTTCTCTCTGAACTCATCTCCGGCGTGTTGGGGGCAAAAGTTCTTCTCGGGGCACTATGCATTTGCGGTGCCGTGTTTTCGCGTCGATTTACCCACCACGTCGCTCCCTCGCTGGCGTTGTTTTGGTCGAGCACCATCTGGGGTGTCTGCCAGGGCATCAACATGCTTTGGTATTTTCAGGGGTTGGAGCGCATGCGTTTAGCGAGCGCTCTTGAAATCGGGGGCAAAGTTGTCGCCACGCTGAGTATTTTCATCCTGGTCCATCACCCCGATGATGGATGGAAGGTAATGGCGGCGCAAGCTGTGGGCTGTGTCGTGGCTCACGGGGTCACGGTGGTACTTGCTTATCGTGAAGTGGGCTTTGTGTGGCCCAGATTATCCTCTGTCTTGCATGCTCTTCGTTTGGGCTGGTCGATGTTCCTGTTTCGTGCTGCCCAGGGGCTTACCAGTTCTCTCAACGGGCTTGTCTTGGGGTGGGTAGCTCCCATCGCGGCTCTTGGCCAATATGCGGGGGCTGAACGAATCTCGCGCGTATTCCAACAAGGGCTATGGCCTATAAACCAGGCGCTCTATCCAAATTTGACCAAGCAGATGCACGACAATCGTCACGACGGGATGAAGATGGTAAGGCTAAGCATTTTCCTTCTGGGCGGTCTCGGTTTGCTCTTCGGGCTGATTCTATTCTTCGCTGCTCCGCTGCTGGTCCACGTGATCTTGGGGGATGCCTTTCACGGATCGATACCCGCATTGCGCGTATTCTCTTTATGGATCCCGCTCATGGCATTGTCTACCGTGATGATGTTCCAGTTGCTCCTGCCTAACCAGTTGGACTACCAACTTAACGTGGTGATAGTTACCGCGGGCCTGCTTAGCTTTGTTTGCGCCTTGTTGCTTGCTCCCGGTTTGCAGGCAGTGGGCATCGCATGGTCGCTGGTGGTGGCCCAACTCTACACCCTGATCGCGTTTTCCGCCGTGCTGGCCCGAGCCGGGCTGAACCCGTTCGCCTCTTCGCTCAAAGCCGAAGTAGTCGTTGTCTCCGGTTAACTAGGCACGTCGATGCGGCATCCACCAGCCGCGGAGGATCTCGAACAGTCGCACTGGCGTCCGCTCCTCGGTTACCTTCGCTTGCCGCTCCTTTTTGCGTCTGCCGCGGTCGCCGAACTTCCATGTCAGGGCCTCTTCTGCTGAAGGAGTTGGGCGGCCGGGATATTTTCGCGAGTACTCCTCAATCGCATTCTGAATGACCAGTATGTCCATCGGGCTAAGGTGAGTCATCGCGTCCTTCCAACGGAATTCTTCAGCGCCGCTTTTATTTGCGCCAGCCTTTCATCCCCACACGCCAGCGGTTTTCCCAAACGCATCGCCTCGTAGAACAGCCACAAGCTCTCGAGCACCAGACTCAAAGTCTGGATGTGGCTCTCTGGCCGTGCTCCGGCGCTCGCGCGCTTCGAAGCCGAGGGTGCCTCTCCTGGAGAGAGTTCACTGAATCGCAGCATGTCCGGGTTCATAAGCTTCTCAAGTTCGGCTGCCATTTTCTTCTTGCTTTCCTCTTCATCAGCAAATCTGGGGGTGCGGAAAGCCTAAGGCTCGTCCGCTACGTGAGGAAGAAGCACTAAGTGTCTGCAGTGTAGGTGGGGCGAAAAGTACAGGCGAGATGCTCTTGACCATCGCATTCCCTTCGACTAATAAGTAGCTCGGGGGAAGTAGCAAGATTAGAACACAACTTAACGCAAAGTAGTAAGCAAACGAACCTTTGCCTGAGCGAGATAGCCGTTTCTTTTGATCAAATCAGAGTTAGTCTGATCAGCGGAGTGGAGGCGCGTTTTGCGTTCCGCGCCCTCCCTCACAACGTTGGCATAGTGACAACAGCGAAGCAAACGTTCCCAAAAAAAATCCGAGCCGCGATTCTCTTCGTTCTACTCATGGAATCCCTCCCCCGAAAGAATCCATGAAAAGCTCGCAGAGAACCGCTGCTTGCGAAGGAGCATACGCGACAAATCAAGGTTTGCATCCCGCATCATGAGTAACATCACGCCTCAATCTGGTACCCAAGCGGTAATCTACGACTGCTGGACTTAACCTCTATCCAGCAACCATGATCCTTTTCAAGGATTTTCTACGGCAAAAGCAAATCCAGCACTTCCCGCGGTTCCGGACGAACGCGAAAGTCAGCGTGTGCGTCGGCAAACAGGACCGTGCCGTCACGCCCCAGGATGTAAGTAGCGGGCAGAGGCAGTTGCCAGCTCGCATCGCCGTTGACCAGCGGAATGTTTACCAGGATGCTGCGGTAATACTGCTGCTGTCTGGGCGCGACCGCGTAAGCCAAGCCGAACTGTGCGGCAACTTTGCAGCCGGCGTCCGTGAGAACGGGAAATCCCAGCCCATGCTGCACCGCCGTAAAGTCGTTTTGGCGGACCGTCTGTGGGGAAATTCCAACCAGCAGCGCTCCCCGTTTCCGCACCGCCCCATACAGGTCGCGCCAGGTCTCAAGCTCGGTTACGCAGTAGGGGCACCAGCGCCCCCGAAAAAAATTGACCACTAGCGGACCGAGTGCCAGCAGGTCGGTGCTCCGAATGATCCGGCCCCCAGCATCCGGCAACGCAAATTCCGGAGCCTGTGAGCCTACCGGAAGGATTTTGTCCTCCACCCCGGCCGCGTAAAGCTCTGCCACCGCGCGCTCGCTAATCTCCAGACGCTCCGGCTGCACCAGGTTCCGCGTGTTGGCTGTAATCTGGTCGAGTTGGTCCTGCAATTTCGACATTTGGCGGTTTAAACCACTTTCAAGATGCCTTAGCTCTCGTTGGACGTGGCCAAATCCCTTTTGTTTCAACCTTGTCTGCGCCTTGACCGACGAGCTGGTTTAGAGGGTGTGCGAGAACCCGCTTTAGCCCGTACATAAACCTGAGGTACTACCGCCCCATGCCGCGCATGCCACCCAGCGCACCCATCATTCGCCGCTGCATGCCGCCGCCCTTGCCCGCGCTTTTGAACATCTTGCGCATCTGCGCATACTGACGCAGCAGCTGGTTTACTTCCTGCACGCTCGTTCCTGAGCCCCGTGCAATCCGCTTGCGGCGGCTTCCCGAGATGATTTCGTGTTTGTCCCGCTCCTGCTTGGTCATCGAGTTGATGATCGCCTCAATGCGGTTGAACTGCCCCTCATCCACCTGGCCAGCCATCTGCTGGATGCCTTGAAAAGGGCCGATCGAGGGCAGCATCTTGAGGATGCTCTGCATGGAACCGAGCTTGCGGATCTGGCGCAGCTGATCGCGGAAATCCTCCAGCGAAAACCCGTCACCGGAAAGAGCCTTGCGGGCAAAGTCCTCCTGCTTCTTCTTGTCCAGCGTCTCTTCCGCCCGTTCGATGAGCGTCATCATGTCGCCCATGCCCAGAATCCGGCTGACAATACGATCGGGATGGAAGGGCTCAAACGCGTCCGGCTTCTCACCCGTGCCGATAAACTTCACCGGCTGGCCGGTAACGTGGCGAATGGAGAGTGCCGCACCCCCGCGCGCATCCCCGTCCATCTTGGTCAGTACCGTCCCGGTCAATGCCAGCTGTTTATGAAATTCCCCTGCGGAATGGACCGCATCCTGACCGGTCATGGCGTCAGCGACGAACAGGATCTCCTGTGGGCTGAGCAGCGCTTTGAGACCCCGCATCTCCTGCATCAGCTCCTCGTCCAGCGCCAAACGGCCCGCAGTGTCGACGATCAGCGAGTCGCAGCCCGAGTTGACGGCCTCGCGGCGCGCCTCTTTGGCCAGCCGCTCCACCAGGGCATACCCCGGCGCCTCGCCCTTGGTATCGCCCTCATACAGGTTGACCTTGATGGCGTTGGCCACGATCCTGAGTTGCTCTCGAGCCGCCGGTCGATAGACGTCCACCGAAACCAGCAACGGCCGATGGCCTCCCTTCCGCAGCCACGCTGCCAGCTTCCCCGAAGTCGTGGTTTTACCCGAGCCCTGCAAGCCGGCCATCAGGATGACCGTGGGCGGCCGCGAAGCAAAGTTGAAGCGGGCCGTATCCTTGCCCAGCAGCGCCACCAACTCGTCGCGGACGATCTTGATCACCTGCTCCGTCGGCGAAAGGGCCGTCATCACCTGCTGGCCTACAGCCTTTTCCCGGATGTGCTCGATAAGCTCCTTGACGACGTTCAGGTTAACGTCGGCTTCGAGTAAAGCCACGCGTATCTCCCGCAAGGCGTCTCCGATGTTTTCTTCGGTGACCGTGCCCTGGCCTCGGAGATTCTTGAAGGCCCGCTGCAGCTTGTCGGATAGGTTTTCAAACATGGTGGTGCTTTCAGTTTAACCGACGAAGTCGGCCGGGCTGGAGGTTGTAGCCGCTCTACCAGAGATAAGGCACTAAGCTCTTCACCTGTTCCCGGTAGCGGGTGTACTGCTCGCCGAATTGTTGCACCATCAGAGTCTCTTCGCTCACGGATTTGATCTTCCACGCGATCGCTGCCAACAGCACGCCGAGGAAGCACCGCAGCTCACCCATAGCAATTGCCGTGCCTAGCAAGGCAACCAGAAGCCCCGTGTAGATAGGGTGGCGCACAATCCGGTAAGGTCCGGACTAGACCAGGGTGTGGTCCTGCTTCAGAGTCACATCCGAACTCCAGTTCCCCCCGAGAAACAGCCGCGCCCAGCCGGCGAAGAGCATACCGGCCAACAACAGAAGGTATCCCACCGCAGTCGCGGAACTCCCCGCCGGCACCACCCGCAGGTTCAGCACACCCCAATCGCGGCCGTTGTCCACCACCAGAACATACGCCAACAGCAGCAGAATGAGCTGCAGGATGCGGGTGCCGGCCCCCTGGCGCCGGACGGTCCTTTTCCCGAAAACTGCCGGGAGTACCCAGAGCACCCAGAACACAGTCCAGATGATCGCCAGGGTGTTATGGTGAAAAAACGTCAACGCGCGCCTCGGCTTTCTGCCGACCATTGTACGGGGGATCAAGGACTTGGCCGCCCTGGTTAGGAAAATCCATCAAAAGCTCGCGACTTCACCCGCGGCCGGGGGTCTGAAACCCATAGGTCAAATTGATCAATAGATCGATGTTTGCGGAGTTGCTCGACCATGGTCCTTGCTTCCGGTTGGATGTTCAGTCGCTTTACCCGCCTCATGGTGGGCTGCCTTGTGCTCTCCCTGGTGCAGGAGCCATTAACCCTTTTGGCGGCTCCTGTGCCTGGTTGGCATGCGAAGAAAACGACTGCGGCTAAGTCCCTCACCGAAGAAGAACGTGCGGTCCACGCCCTGAATCGCCTCACCTTCGGGCCCAAACCCGGTGATGTCGAACGCGTACAGGCCATTGGCGTTAAGAAGTGGATCGAGATGCAGCTCAACCCCGAGCAGATCGACGACAGCCTCCTCGAGGCGCGCCTCCAGAGTTTCCCCGCCATGCACCTAAGTCAGCAGGATTTGATTCAGACCTTTCCGTCTGCAGGTGTGATTCGCGCCGCCGCCGACGCAAGGATCCCCCTGCCCAAAGATCGCGTGGAACACGCCATCTATCAGAACCAGATCTTTGCCTACGAGGAAAGACGCCAGAAGCAGGCTGACGAAGCAGCTAAGCAGCCGGCAGGTGAGCCCGTTGCCGCAGCCGCCCCCGACCAGATGCCAGCCAAGGAAAACCTGATGGCTGACGCCATGGCGCTCGAGGACGTGGCCAGCTCCCCCTCGATAGCCGTCCACGAGCAGAAACTGTATGCGGACCTGGCCTCGACCCAGATCGTCAATCTATCCCCCGACCAGCGCTTGCAAAGTCTGGTGGGCATGAAGCCGGGCCAGCTGCGCGGCTTCATGAAGGAGCTCACTTCCGAAGAACGGTCCCAGTTGACAGCCGGCATGACGCCGCAGCAGAAAGAAACAGTGGTTGCGCTTCTAAATCCGACTCTTCTTGTGGCTGGCGAATTGTTGCAAACCCGCTTGCTCACCGACGTTTACAGCCAACGCCAGCTGCAGGCGGTCATGACCGATTTCTGGCTGAACCACTTTAACGTATATCTCAAGAAGGGCCAGGTTGCGCCGTGGTACCTGGTGGACTACCAGCAGAACGTGATTGCCCCGCACGCGATGGGTAAGTTCGAAGATCTGCTGGTCGCCACCGCGAAGAGCCCGGCGATGCTCTTCTATCTTGATAACCAGACCAGCATTGGCCCGCGCTCCATGGCCGCCATGCGAGCCCAGCTCAACCCGCAAGCGAAGAATAAAAACCCCGGCTTGAACGAGAACTATGCCCGCGAATTAATGGAACTCCATACCCTCGGCGTAGATGGGGGCTATACCCAGAAAGACGTCACCGAAGTAGCCAGGGTCTTTACTGGGTGGATGATCGATGAGCCCCGCAAAGGAGGAGGATTCACCTTCAATGAGCGGCGCCACGAGCCCGGGCCGAAGGTAGTGATGGGCAAAACTATTCAGGAGAACGGTGAGCAGGAAGGTTTAGAAGTCTTGCATCGCCTGGCGGCGAGCCCTGCGACTGCGCACCATCTTTCCCGGCAACTGGCCGAGCGTTTTGTGAGCGACACCCCACCTCCCGCTCTGGTGGATCGTATGGCCAAGTCCTATTTGCACTCTGATGGCGACATCCGCCAGGTATTGCGCACCATGTTCACGTCGCCGGAATTCTGGTCTCGCGACGCCTATCGCGCCAAGGTAAAAACTCCGGAAGAGTTTGTTCTCTCCGCGGTGCGCGCAACTGGAGGTCAAGTCGATCGGCCCGCCATCGTGCTGAACGCAATGGGCCAGCTCGGGATGTCCTTCTACGGCTGTCAGACGCCCAACGGCTATTCCTGGACCGCGGGAGCCTGGGTAAATTCCGGTGACCTGTTGACTCGCATCAACATCGCCCTTGCTCTGGCCAGCCATAAGCTGGGCACAGCCACAGATCTTGATGCCCTGATGAAGATCAAGGGACCGGATGCCGCCTCTGCCGCGCAGAAGGAAGCCAAACTGGAAGCAGTCTTTCTCAACGGGGAATTGAACCCCCAAGCGCGCCAAACCGTATTGCAGCAAGCCGACGCACTCGCCGCGCAGGGACCCCTGGCCCTACCGGCAGCCGAGCCATTCAAGCCCGGCCCAAAGCAAGCCGGAACCATGCCCATTCGCGCAGCCTTTGTACAGGTAATGGACCTGGCGACACCAATCCCGGCGCCAGCCGACAAACAAGCCGCCCTGGTGGCCGGCCTCCTACTAGGCTCCCCCGACTTCCAGAAGCGCTGAAGCCAGCGTTGGTAAGACGCGAAGGGTGGGATCCGTGCAACCGATCTCGGCCTGGAAACCCGATCCCATCCGTCATCCCTGCCTCTCCCAATGACAAAGGGGAGAGAGGTCGCTGAGGGATCTGCAGTTCTGCGGACCCCTCCTGGAAGTGTTTTTCGACTTTGAAGGCAGGAATATCGCGAGGGGTCGTAGCCGAGGACTCAGCCTATTAAGGCGAATTACTAGGCGGAGTAGGGCTAGTCGGGTTGCTCGGCGATCCAGAACCCGACCCGTTATTGGAGCCATTGCTCGATCCAAATCCAGACCCCGAACTAGACCCAAACCCAGACCCTGAGCTGGAACCAAACCCAGACCCTGAGCTGGAACCGAAACCTGATCCCGAACTGGATCCAAATCCACCACTTCCAGAACTCGATCCGAGCCCACCACTGCCAGAGTTAAATCCAGTCCCGTTAGCACCATTCACACCAGTGGCTGCAGTCGCGCCATTGATGTTGCCGCCGCCCGCGCCGCCCGCCGCATTCAAAGCCGCCTGGTTGGGATCAAACACAAACTCCCATTGGTTGTAGTGCGTCTGCTTCCGGTAGACCTTGATCGACGTCCTCTTGTCCGTCAACCCCACGCCCACAATCGGCGCACCCCCAACCGACACCCCCGGCGACCCGAAGGCGCTGCTGCTGCCCCCCGTGGTTTGCACGCCGCCAATGTTGTTCGTGCCCGTCCCGGCGGCGCCATTCGTCGTTGTTCCCCCAATCCCTGGGGACGAACCGAACCCACCGCTGGAACTGGAGTCGGTGCCCCCGATCGGCGACGTGGAGGAGCCGCTATTCCCGAACGGCGAAGCAGACGATCCGGATCCAAAAGAAGACCCACTGCTGCCGAACCCCGATCCCGAAGAACCCAGCGAGGTGTTGCCCGCCGAACTCCCAGGTGACCCTGCGGAAGACCCAAAAGGCGATGAAGACCCGATCGAGCTGGTATTGCCCGTACCAATGCCTGTGCTGGCCCCGGTAGGCGTGATGCCACTCTGTTGCACGGACTGGCCAAACAAACCCACCGCCGGCACCTTTTGCTCACCGTTGTGAATGATGCGCCAATCGTCCTTGCCCGTCATCGGATCGAGGTATCGCTTGCGCAGAAAACGCTGATCGTTGGTCTTCACCAGTTGGTCAACGGTGTTTGGATAACGGCCGAACTTGGCGTAGTAAATCTGGATCGCGCGCGCGTATTGCTTTCCGCGGTGTATCGTTTCCTCTTCCTTATCCCGCCGGATCGAATCGGCAATCTTCGGCGCCGCGATCGCCAGCGCAATCGTGACCAGCAGGATCAGAAAAAGCACGCCGAGCAACAGAAACCCCTCTTCCTGCCTCGATCGGGCTTGCACCCATTTCGATTTGGAGACAGTTCTCATCATTGGCGAAGCGGCAACGTCTGCGTGTTGTGATACGGAATATCTTCTACTTGGACGGACACCGGGTTGATTTTGACTACACGATAGCGCCGGTCGACCACATCCCCTTCCGAAGCGATGAAAATATCATCTCCCTTTAGCAGGAAAACCTGTTTCTGGCCGGTCTTCTCCGCCGCGTAGCCATAGAAACCCAGGTTGATGGGCGGCGGTGGAGGAGGCGGTGGCGGCCCGGTATCAACCGCAGCCTGGCGGATAGATGCGATCGGTTTCGGAATGACCGGAGGCGCGGAGAACTGGGAGAAGATGTTGCGCCCGTGGCCCGTATAGTCGAGCGACTCCGCCTGCCGCATGATCTCCGGATGCAGCGTAGGGTCAAGCGCGGCTAGGCCGCTGACCTTGGCGGCTGGGTGGCCCCCGTACGCCGAACCAGCCGCGTTCTCCGGAGAGGTTTCACCAGAGGTCGTGGCTGGCCGCGCGACGGTGACCATTGGAGCGGGAGCAGGCGGCGCCGCGGGCGAAGGTCCGAAAGTCTGCCACAGAAAACGAATCAGCAGAATGAGCATCACCCCGCCCAGTCCGGCCGCCAAATACATCTTCTTCTTATCCTCGCTACCGACTCTGATCGCCATCAGCGCTCTTCCTCCCCTGACGGCACTTCATCCCCCTGCGTCAGCGGAACCAGCTGGTTCAAGTCGTTGGCGTGGAGATAAGTGTTGAGCTTCAATCGCAGGTTTACCAGGCCGCCTTGTTGCCCGGTGAGCGTGAGCCCGTTGATGAGAAAGAAAGTCTTGCTCCGTTCCAGCCCATTGATAAAGTGCATCAGCGGTGCATACTCCCCGCTTAGGCTGGCGTCCATGCGCACGTCGGCCAGCCCGGAAATCGCGGGCGTCGGAGTGTAAGCAAGATTCGTCAGACGGACGCTGTTTTTCATTGCCAGGTCATTGATCGTGGCGGAAATCGTGGAGTATGCGCCGGGGAAGCGTGCCTTATAGAACTCGTCTGCTTGGGTGCGGGAAAGCGAAACCTTTTGCGGCAATCCCCGCAACGGAGTCATTTCAAGCTGCAGCGCGCGATAGGCAGTCTGCTGCTGCTGGAGCTGGTCTGCGCTGGCATTGCGCAAGGTGCTCCAGGCGAGAAACAGGCGCACGGCGAGCACCAGGCTCAGAATCAACAGCAGCGCAACCCCGGCGTAATGCAGGTTCAGTAGGCTGACCAGCTTGCTGCGCACCGGCTTCATAGTCCGGCCGCCTTTCTAGCATGCCGCGGGGCACGGGCACTCTTGCCGGTCGCATCAGCCTTCTTCGTCGCCGCCTGCTTGGCCGCGGCCCACTTCTGCTCGGTTTCAGGCAAGGGGTTGTATTCCGCGAGCAAATCAAAGTTCACGTTTGTACTCGCGCTTACCTGCTCGATTTGCCGTCCGTTCTGATTGCTTTCTGCTGTCTCCCGAGCCAGGCGAGGCGCCAGAAACCGGTGCGAATGTTCCAGGTTGCGCACCAGGTCAACGCCGCGATCATGAGCTCCGCTCACCCGCAGGCGGATCGTGACTTTGCCATCTTTGGTCGGTACCGGATCGATATTCAACACCTGCACGCCGCTGGGCAGCACGTTTTCCAGGTCCACCATGACGGCTGTCCAGGAAAAAGACTTGCGGGCAAAGAGCTGGTTGAGAAACTGAGATTGCGTCAATACCGCTGCATTTTGCGGTTCCCGCATCGAAGACTGAAACGACTGCCGCTGCGCCTCGATGGCATGGATTCTCTGCTGCACCGCGTCCAGCCGCACCTGGGCCTCCGCCGCCTTGCGCTTTTCCGTGGCCAGCAGAAGCCACAGCGGCACCGCCACCACAGCCAGCAGTACAATCAGGATCCTTAATCGAAGGTAGAGCGGACCTAACTCGATAAATGGGCGCGAAGCGAGATTGAGCTGGATGCGCATTAGTTGGCCAGCGCTCCCACTACCCCGGCAAGGATGCCGCCAGGCATAGCCTTGCCCCTGTAGGGCGTGGGCACCAGGTCACGCACCGGGATTCTCTCCTCGCCCAGCAAATGGATAAGCTCTTCCGGGCCGCCGAGTCCGCAGCACAGCAACTGTCGCGGCGGCGAATCCAGCGTGTCCTCAAAATAAGCCACCGCAACCGTGACTGACTGCTGCAGCTCTTCTGCGGAATTCAGCGAGTTTTGCTGCGGCGTCCATTCCTTTTCCGTCAGCTCGAGCGTCCGGTGCAGCAGCAGTTCATTCTGCCGGGTAATTGCGGTGGTCACCGAGCTGCCGTTGCGGTTGATCACCAGAGACGGTTCTTCCGAGTTGACCGCCGCCAGCGCCGCTAGCGTGCTGGGCAACACCACGCCCGGCTCGTAGCCGGCTTCGCGCACCGCGCTTTCATATTCCGCCAGCACTGCCGCCGGAGAAACCACGACAATCACCCGCACCTGGCCCGGCTTGCTGGGCATCACCTGGTAGCTCACGGCTGCATCGTCCACTTCGAAAGGGACCAGCTTGCGCAAGCGAAAACGAATAATGGGCATCGCTTCCGCAACCTTCGCGGGTAGCTGGTCGAAATCCAGCAGCAAAACCCGAACCGCCGCATCGGGGATCACGACTGTGATCTCGCCCTCTTTCATGCTGACTTCATCCAGAGCCTGGCGCAACGCGCCGGCAACCGCCGCACGGTCGCTGAAGTTGGGTGTATGCAGCCCGGCCGCGAGCACCCCCGGACGCAAGGGAGCAAAGGCAGAAACAATTTCCTGATCCGCCTCGCCGGGGCGGCCCGCAACCACGCCCGCGCTGGTGATTTCGCACGCCAGGCGAGGACGCAGCGCGGTAGCTTCGGAAGGGAAAATACGATTGGCGATGTTTGAAAGCATGTCTCTAGCGGAAGGCCTCGATAAAGGTGACCTTGTTGATTTCCTTCAGGGTAGTCAAGCCCCGGCTGGCGCGGTCGACGGCGGACTCGCGCAGGAACTGCATGCCCCCCTGCTGGGCCAATTTACGCACTTCCGAAGCCGGCTTCTTCTCCAGGATAATTTCCCTGATCGGATCAGTCAGTTCCAGCAATTCGTGGATCGCCGTTCGCCCGCGATAGCCGGTCCCGCCGCATTCAATGCAGCCGGCCCCTTCGTGAAAGTCGAAGTCCCGCCACAGCTCCGGGTCCAGTCCGCTATTGCGCAGGAATTCATCGTCGTAGCGCACCGGGTGCGTGCAGTGTTCGCAGATGGTGCGCACCAGCCGCTGCGCCAGGATGCAATTCAGCGCAGAAACAAAGTTGTACGCCTCCACGCCCATGTTGAGAAAACGGCCCAGCACGTCGACCACGTTGTTGGCGTGGACGGTGGTAAACACCAAGTGGCCGGTCAGCGCGGAGTTGATGGCGATCTGCGCCGTCTCCTGGTCGCGGATCTCACCCACCAGGATCTTGTCGGGATCGTGGCGCAGGATGGAACGCAATCCTCGAGCGAAGGTAAGTCCCTTCTTCTCATTCACCGGAATCTGCGTGATGCCGCGGATCTGGTATTCCACCGGATCCTCGATGGTGATGATCTTGTCCTCGTCGCTCTTGATCTCGTTGAGCGCAGCATAGAGAGTGGTCGTTTTGCCGGATCCCGTAGGGCCCGTCACCAGCACCATGCCGTACGGTTCGCGAATATAACGGCGGAAGCGGCGCAGGTCGTCTTCGCCGAAACCCACCACGTCGAGCGTGAGCTTGCGGAACTTCTCGCTCATCGACTCCTTGTCCAGCACACGCAGCACAGCGTTCTCGCCATGGACGGTAGGCATGATGGAAACGCGGAAATCGATCAGGCGTCCTTTATAGCGGACACGGAAACGCCCGTCCTGCGGTACCCGGCGCTCGGCGATGTCCAGTTCGCTCATGACTTTGATGCGGGAAAGGATGGTCGAATGATGCTCGCGCGCGATCGGCGCCATGGCGGCCTGCAGCACACCATCAATGCGGTACTTGACCACCAGCGAGTCGTCATAGGTTTCCAGGTGGATATCCGAAGCGCGGCGCTCGAGGGCGGTAAAGATGGTCGTATCCACCAGCCGGATAATCGGGCTGATGTCCTCTTCCGACGTGAGCTTCTCGATCGAGATATTCTCGTCGGGATTGTCTTCGGCGGAAATGACGTCGAACGTGAGGCCCTCGGACGCCTCGTCGAGAACCCGCTGCGACTGCTCCGTCTTCTTCAGCAGGTCGGTGATCTGCGACAGGGTGGCCACCCGGGTGATCACCCGTTGCCCTAAAAGGCCGCTGATCTCGTCCAGCACCATGAGGCGGCTGGGATCGCTGACGGCAATCACCAGGCGATCTTCCATCTGTTCCAGGGGCACGAAGTTGTAACGAAACATCATGTCGACGGGCACGCTGCGGAACAATTCATGCTGAATGCGAAAGTTCTTCAGGTCGACAAAATCGCAGCGATAGCGATGCGCCAGCATCTGGGCGCGCGTAGTCTCGTCTGATTCCGATACAGCTGTGGTGACAAGTGCTGTACTGTCAGCCATAAACAACTCCTAAGGGCAATCTGGACAAAGAGGCTCAGTGCCCTCCCAAGGTGCTCGCCTGTCCCAGCGAGAAGATGGGCAGATAAAGCGCGATCAGGATCACCACCACCACCGATCCCATCACGATCAGGATGGCGGGCTCGATGAGGGCCAGGGAAGCGGTCAACGCCGTCTGCACGTCTTCTTCGAAAAATTCCGCGACGGAATTCAGCATCTGGGGCAACGCGCCCGTCGATTCGCCTACATCGATCATTTCCACCGCAAGATCCGGGAACACGCCGGTTTTCTCCAGGCTCTGGGCCAGGCTCTTTCCCTCCCGCACCGTGCCTACAGAAGCCATAACAGCCTGGGCAATGGTATTGCTCGAGATCGAGCGTGCCGCGGTCTCGAGCGAAGGCACTGGCGGCAATCCGCCGGTCAGCAGGCTGGAGAGTGTGCGCACAAACAGCGCAACCTGGTACTTCCGCCAGATATTGCCGAACACCGGCATACCGATGCGCATGCGGTCAATCCGCGCCGCGCCGGCAGTGGTCTGGCTATAGCGAAACAGACCGTACACGATCAACGCAATACCCGCCAGCATCCAAAGAATATAGTGCTGAAAGTTGTTGCCTACTGACAGCAGCATGCGCGTCGCCGCGGGAAGATTCGTACCCAACTGGTCGTAAAGCAGGGCAAACCGCGGCACTACAAAGCTGATCAGAAAAATGAACAACGCCAACACCATAGTGATCAGCAAGCACGGGTATAACAGGGAAGCCATCAATTTCTTGCGAAAGGAGAGAGAAATACGCTGGAACGCAAGATAGCGTGACAGCACGTCTTCCAGTTGGCCGCTTCGCTCTCCGGCCAGCAGGGTAGTGGTGTAAATCAGGGGAAAGCCACCCTGGGCTTCAAAGGCTGCGGAAAGCGATTCTCCCGTGCGCACCCGCGCCGCTACATTTTCCAACTGCGCGCGAAACGTCGGGTTCTTCTGCCCTTTCACCAGCATGTCGAGTGAGCCAAGGATGGGCAGGCCGGCACGGACCAGGGTGAGAAACTGCTGGTTGAAGATAATGAACGCTTCCAGGTTGGCCTTTTTACGGCTGCCCCCCACGCCGCGCATGCCGCGCGGCCGCACCGAGTAAACGTAATAGCCAGCCTGCGAAAAACGGCTACGCAGTTCTTCCGCGGAGCCGGCTATCTGTACCTGCTCCTGAATGCGTCCCCGCTCATCCGCCAGCTTGACTACGTACTCTGCCATGCGCCCCTTACCAGTTTACCGGGATACTCCGTCCGGGTGCGCCGGAAGCGTTCCCAGCTTACCAATCTGGCCATTGGGACCAACGGCCCACGGAAGGCTGAGAGCATTCCAATTGCCACTATCGAGCCATTGCCACGTGACACCATCGTCGTAGGAGATATCGGACCCATTGCTGCCCACCGTGATCCAGGCTCGGTCACTCGTGTCCCATGCCACGGCAGAACGGTACCCATGGGGCAGTTTTCGCGGAATGCTCCAGTGTTCTCCACCGTCCGACGTGTAAGCCGCCGCGCCCGTAGCCTCCTCTGGTTTTCGATAATCTCCACCAACTGCGATCCCGTGCCTTTGGTCCCGAAACGCTAGGGAAAAGACGCCCGAGGAGTCGTTTCCGCTTGCCAGCGGAGTTTGCGCACTTTGCCATGTGATCCGATCTACGGTCCTTAAAACCCTGGCCTTGCTGGTTCCCAGCCAGACCGACCCGCCGCTGGCGGTCATGGCGCTATTGCTGGCGGCGAAGATAGACTCTCCGGGAAGCGGCTGCAGCTCGGCGGTCGGGCTCCACAAGTGTCCTCCATTGCGGGTCTCGAGTAAACCAAACCTTACATGATCAGTACGCCCTACGGCCGGTGCTGGATCACCATAGATCAAGCCGTGCTCCCGGTCGAGGAACAGAAGCCCGTCCCAGAAGCCTGCCGCATCGGGATTGGTCAAGAGCAGCTTCCAACTGCTACACCCATCGGTCGTCTGATAAAGGCGCGAAGATTCGCCGGGGCCACTCGACAGAGCAAAAACATTGAGCGCGTCCCAGCCCCAAACGCTACGAAAGTCCAGCTTGGCCGCATCGGGCGGCATAGCGCATTGCTGCCACAGATAGCCGGTATCCTCGCTACGCAGAACTGTGCCACCAGACCCGCTGGCCCAAACCACACCCCCGCCCACCGCATGGATTCCCCTAAGGCCGGCGGCAGACCCGCTATCCTCAATCTCCCAAGGACCGCTCTGCCTCGTGCTCTGTGCCGCAGCAACCAGGGCCGCCAATATGCAAACGGTCAACGAAAGAGATTTCATGGGATTTCGTCCTGGGCTAAGTTCAGCCGTTCCTCCGGGACTAAACCGGGGGCAGCCCATCCACCACCGGAACCCCCGCCGGCGGATGAAAGACAAACTCCGCATCCGGCGCCGGCGCGTTCGCCACGCTGTCCTTGAAGGTGAACGCAGTCTGGGCGCCATCCGTCTCCGTGATGCTCATGGACTGAATGACTCCATTCTGACTCACGCCGAGCACGATCTTCTCCACCCGCTTTTCCATCCCTTTCGGCACTCCTGAGAGTTGCAGCCCTTCGGGCCCGGAGGAAAGCGTCAAACCTACAAGCTCTTTCTGCAGTTGCGTATGTCCAAGGAGAAACCGCAGCGGTGAACGCAAATCATCCAATTGCCCGGAGGACAACCGTTCCACCTGCGCATCTCCGGGCGAATAGAACCAGGCATACTTGCCATCCAGCACAAACACCTTGCCCGCCGGATGGCTGTAGCTCCAACGCATCTTCCCCGGTTTACGCAGCAGCAGAGTGCCGCTCTCCTCCCGGTCGATGCCCATACCGTGAAAACTCTCGGTAAAGGCAGTCCGCAGAGAATGAAGGCCGTTGTAGTACTTATCCACGCGTTGCGCCAGCTGCTGCGCGGTATCGGCACACGTCCCCGTTCGCGGCAACAGCAGAAGCCCCAGCAGCAGCCAGCGGGTGGTTATTGAATAGGCTGACTGCAATTGGTGCCGCCCGCAAGGTCTGCCTTGATTTCCCCTGCGGAGTCGATACAGAAGCCGCGATGACCTGACTTCCCAACGGACTGGGGTACTGCTGTCGCCTCATACGACGTGTACATGTCCTGGTTATTCACCGTGACTTTGACGCAATTGACGACATTGAACGTGTAGCCCGATTTCTGGCCCTGCGCTAAATCTCCTTGAAGCACCTGTGCGGCTTGCGGGGTGGGCGGACCCGAACTGGCACTGCCACCAAGTGCGGTCAACGCACATGCGAAACCGTTGGCAGGAAAGTTAGTCTGATACTGGATCTGCGCCTGGTAGATGGCGCGAAGTGATTGGATGGCCGAGGTCTCGTCCGCCTGTGCCTTCATGCTGATGAAATTCGGAATGGCAATCAACATCAGGATGATCATGATCGACATCACGATCAGCAATTCCATCAGGGTGAAGCCACGTTGGCGGTTGCGTTGGATCGGGCGGATAAGGCTGGTCTGAGTCATGGGGTATTCTCGATTCCTATAGCGACAGGACGGTCCCGCCCCGTCTGACCGCTATAAGTCTATCAAGAATAAGAAAAGACGCAGCCGGTAGCAGAAACGCTCAGCAGGCCAACTGAGTGCGGCTCACCTTAAGGCCGTCGAGCCGCCCCAACAGGGTCACGGCGACCTTGTCCGGGTCGAAGAGCGTGTTGGCCATATCCATTACCTGCTCGCTGGTAACGGTTTCGACCTTGGCCATAATTTCCTCGACGCCGAAAAAGTGCTCAAAATACATTTCCTGACGAGCCAGGTTCGACATCCGTGACATGGAGCTCTCCAGGCCAAGAATGATGTTGCCCTTCAGTTGATCTTTTGATCGGCGAAGCTCGTCTTCCGGCAAAGCTTCGCTCTTGAGGCGCCGGAACTCGCACATGATCAGTTCGATCACCTCTAAACAGTGAGCCGACGACGTGCCCGCGTACACGCACAGCGAGCCGGTATCACGATAAGGGTTGAGGTCGCTGAAGATGGAGTAAGCGAGACCACGTTCCTCACGCACTGTCTGGAACAACCGCGAGCTCATGCCTCCACCCAGAACCGTATTGAGCAGCAGGGTCACGTAACGGAGTTCATGCGCGAGCGGCGGCGAAGGCACGCCCAGGCAGAGCTGTACCTGCTCTAGGGCCTTCTTGTTGCGCAGCACAATTTTCGAAGCGGTACGCGGCTCGGTCTCCGCAAGATCGCCGGTGCTGGGCGCAATGTGGTCGAAGCGGCGGGACACCAGATCCACGAAGGCATCATGCTCCAGGTTTCCGGCGGCGGAGAAAACCATGTTGTTGCCGGAGAATCGCTTCCCGTAATAATCGAACAACGTCTTCTGCTCAAACCGGCGCACTGTCTCTTTCGTACCGAGAATGGGTTTGCCGAGCGGATGGTCCTTCCAGAAATTCTGGGTAAAGATCTCGTGCACCAGGTAGTCGGGGTTGTCCTCATCCATTTTGATTTCTTCCAGGATGACGCCCCGCTCGCGCATGATGTCTTCGTTGTTGAAGACTGGATTCAATACCAGGTCCGACAGCACGTCGAGCGCCGTCGGAACATGCTCATCGAGTACCTTCAGGTTGAAGCAGATGGTCTCTTTGCCGGTGAAAGCATCCAGGTTGCCGCCGATCGCATCCACCTCACGGGCAATCCGTTTCGCCGACCGCGATTGCGTGCCCTTGAACACCATATGTTCGACGAAGTGAGAGATGCCGTTCACTTCCGGCAACTCGTGCCGGGAGCCGGCTCTGATCCAAATACCCATGGCGACCGAGCGGATGTGTTCCATGCGCTCTGTCAAAATCGTTAAGCCGGAGGGAAGGACCGTGCGTCGAATGCTGCGTTCTGTCACCATCTCAGTGTAGCGGCTTTCCCCGGGGTGCAGCGGATTTCCTGCAGGCGGCCGGATGCTATGCTGCGAAAAGAGCCTGGGTGCCGAGTCGATGTCTGGTGGGGGAAATCTCGTGCGTCTGTTAGACGTCCCAGCCACGCCCCGCGTCAAAAATCTTTTTGGCCTTTCCCGTCAACAACTTACAGAGGTGCTGTCCGAATTCGGACAGCCCCTCTACCGCGCCGGCCAGCTCCTCCAGGCCATGTTTCAGCACCGGATCGGCTCCCTGGATCAGGTCCAAACCCTCCCTCGCAGCCTGCGCCAGGAGCTGGCAGGGGCGGGCTGGATCATCGGCCGGCCTCGAATTATCGAGACTTTTCGCTCCATTGATGGTACCGAGCGCTACCTGGTTGCCGGCCAGGACGGGCAGACCGTGGAGACTGTCTGGATGCCCGGAGGTGACGGAGCCGAACAGGGGGATGTCAGGGAAACGGGCAATCTGCGAGCCACCATCTGTGTCTCCAGCCAGGTCGGCTGCGCGGTGAACTGCCAGTTCTGTCTTACTGCAAAACTGGGGCTGCAGCGAAATCTCTCCGCTGGCGAAATCGCCGGCCAGGTAATCGAGGTGCTCGAGCGGCAGGCGGTGAAGGTGGGGCGTGACCGGATCAACCTGGTCTTCATGGGCATGGGCGAGCCCTTTCTGAACTACGACGAGTTCATGACCGCTGTGCGCCTGCTGGTGAACGAGGCATCGCTTGCTGAATCCAGAATGACCGTTTCCACCTCTGGCATTGTGCCCGGCATTCAACGTTTTGCTGCGGAGCCCATAAGGCCCCGCCTGGCCATCAGCCTGAACGCGCCCGATGACACCATCCGCGAAGCCATCATGCCCATCACCCGCAAGTGGAAGATTGAGGACGTCATCCAGGCAGCCGCTCAACTGCCGTTAAGGCCGCGTGAGCGAGTGACCTTTGAGTACGTCTTGCTGGGTGGTTTGAACGACGGCTTGCAGCATGCCGAGCAGCTGGCGCTGCTTGCTCGCGGCGCACCCATGCCGGTAAAGATAAACCTGATTGCCTGGAATCCCGGTCCTGGCATCCGCTACGCAACGCCCGCACCGGAGCAGGTAGCTGCGTTTCAGCAAAGGCTCATAGCCCGAGGCGTGCCCGCCTTCCTACGCCGCCCAAGGGGCCGGGACATCTACGCCGCTTGTGGTCAGTTAAAGCGAACCGTGACAGAAATCCAACCGGCGGTCTTGTAACCTACCGTCGCCCGCCAGCCCCCAAGCGCAACACTGCATCCGCCACTCGATCCGCGGCGTGACGAAGCACATCCCCCTCAGCGGCAAAATCCCCGGCGATACAGCGCACCCCGAGCGCCTCGATTGCTTCAATATCCGCCACAATCGGGGAAGCCCCTTCGCCGGCATACCGATCCAGCAAAACGCGCGACACCGGCGCCGTATTCACCAAGGCATAGTCAAAAATCGGCCGATGCGCATGCTCGTAAATCCGCTCGATATGCTGCGAAGCAGTCAAATTCAGACTTTCATTCGCCTGGGTCATCAGGTTGCAGACAAACACCCGCACTGCCTTTGAAGAAGCCAGCGCCTCGGAAACCCCTTTCACCAGAAGGTTGGTAATGAGACTGGTAAAAAGTGAACCCGGGCCAACGGTAATCAGGTCCGCGCACTCAATCGCCTCCAGCGTCTCCGGCAGCGGCTCAGCATCTGCCGGGTCAAGCATCAGTTCCACAATGCGCTGGCGGCTCGCCGTGATATCGGTCTCCCCGCGTACCAGGGAACCGTCATCCATGCGGGCAGCGAGAGAAACATTCGCGTTGGTTGCCGGATAAATGTGACCGCGGGTGGCCAGGACCTGGGACGACAACTTGATCGCCTGGGCAAAATCTCCTGTGATTTCGACCAACGCGGCCACGAACAGGTTGCCGAAGCTGTGCCCCTCCAATCCCTCGCCGGTAGTAAAGCGGTGACGAAAGAGACGGGAAATCAGGTGTTCATCTTCAGAAAGAGCCACCATGCAATTGCGCAGGTCGCCCGGCGGCAGCATGTTAAAGCCCCGGCGCAGTCTGCCGCTGGACCCCCCATCATCGGTGACCGTGACCACCGCGGCCAGATCGGATATGACACAAGGCGCATCCTGGCAGTCGGCCGAAGACTGATGGGGTGACGCGACATAGCGGCGTAACCCACGCAGCAAAGTGGAAAGCCCCGTACCGCCGCCGATGGCTACCGCGCGAATGCTGTCAGGTTTCGCGGTCCTGCGCGTGACGATGGCTTTCGCAGACCTTGGCTTCGCCAAGGCAGGGGACAGAGTTTTCACCATAAAGCCATCACGCTAACCTACGCCGGAAAACGAACCGGAGGCGATTCCCTGAAAGCGGGAGCCCGGTAAGCGAAGATTCCTGGCGTCTAGGGAACTTCGGGGTAGAGTAATTCGGTAAAACGCGGATCATCGGCCATATCCTGGAAATCTGAATCGCTGCGCGCCTGGATGCGGTTGCGAGGGCTTAATTCAATCGCCTTGGCCAGGTGTTCGAGGCAGGGTTCAGCCAACCCGGTCATGCTTTCCAGGATGGCCAAACCGTAATACGCGTAGTCGGCATCCGGGTTGTTTTTGAGAATTCCCTGGAACTGATCCCGAGCCTCTTCATAGAACCCGGTATTCAACAGGGAAATGGCGTAGTCGTATTGCTCCTCGGGGCTGTTAAACGAAAGACCGCTTTGTTGTGCACGGCGCTGGCAAGCCGCAAGATACACCCGCACCCGCTCCAGAATCTCCACCGGCCCGTCCTGGCTGAGCTTCTCAAAGACCTGCCGCGCCTTGTCGTACTTGCCTTCGTGCATCCATTGCAGCGCGGTCTGGTACTCGTTCAGAGATTTCTGGTGTGAAGCGTTGGGCATAGGGCGCGCCTTGCCCTCGATGGTGCGAGGGTTGCGCCGAGCGGGGATACCCTGACCTGTGTTTTGCATAACCCACTCTTCTTTCAATGTGTCTACGTAAGGCGAATTTTTGAGATGCAATCGCCTATCAGATTCGTCTTTATACGCACCCCCAGCCCCGTACGTCAACCCGGCTTGGCGTGGCATCCTTGGTCAAGACTGTAGCACGGGCGCCGCTAACGGCGACATTCTCGGGAAACTCTCGCCAGCCGGAGTGCCGCTTCAGGAACCAGACCCAGGCCGGTACACCGCCGGGTTCAGCGCTGGATCGTTGTACATTTTGAGCTGCCGGTAAAGCTTGAAGCTTCGCTCGCCGTTCAACACTTGCTGCCACAACCGGTCGAGCGCTGCCGCCAGGTCGTCCCGCTGTTCCACCAGAATCCGCAGGCGTTCCTGATTGCGTGCGGCATGGCCCGGAGGCGCCCCCGGACGGTCGATCTCTTCGCGCGTATGAAAAAGCTTAAGCGAAAGGATCGAAAGCCTGTCCAGGATCATGCCTGGAGACTCGGAATGCAGTTCGGCTTTGCGAGCGGGCAGGTTTTGCCGGCTGAGGAACTCGAGCAACAGCACATCGCACTCTTCGCTGAGATCATTGCGTCGCTGGTTGGCGCCATCGATGAAACGCTTGGTCCGGGCCAGGTCGTGGTCGCTGGCTTGCGGCGTTCGGGCCTTATCCTCCGCGTGCCAAAGCTCGAAATTGGCCAGGTGTTGCTCCGTCAACGCGCGCTCCAACCCGGTTAGCGACGGCAGCACGGCGGGAGTCTCCTGATGCCAGGCGATGGTGCACTGATCGTGCAGCAAAGCGACCTTCCTGGCGCTGAGAGAAAGAGTGTCAGGCCGACTGGCGGGCATGGTATGGCACCGGTAAGGAGCGTCGAATGAGGTACCTGAGGCTACTACGCCCAGCAGGTTCCCGGTAGCTCCGAGACGTGGTGAGCTCGGTGGGAATCGAACCCACGACCCACGCATTAAAAGTGCGTTGCTCTACCAACTGAGCTACGAGCTCAACTTCTACTTGATTCCAAAGTACCACAATGAAATTTCGAGGTATGTTAGGGAACTGGAGCTGCGGAGAGAATGACAGAGACGCCGGAGGACATCGCGAGCCTCTACTCCCGGGCGCGCATTGAATGGACCAGATACTGGGACTTTTCTGCGTCTCGAAAGCAAGTCCGGCAGCAGCTCCGCCTCGGAGTCGTTCGTGCACCTCTGGAATGGCCAAGCGCTGCTCTACCGGTGGCGGAATTTCCGGGCGAGGCCAACGACCAGCCCCCGCAAGTCCAGCTTCAGGAAGTCAAAATCGAGGATCCCGGCCCACAACCTCAGATTCAGGCGGCTGAAATAGAACCTCACGGAGCCGTCGAGCCGGAGAGCGGTCCGCAAACGGAGTCGACCCCGCAAACCGCGCCGGTAGCCGCCACCCGTTGGTACGCTTTGCGCTCCATCTTTGCCCCGGTGCAGGCGCAGGGCCCGTCGCCATTGCCGGCGTTCGAACAGCGGCCACCCATAGTCGTCGTATTCTCGCTCGCCGGCGGGGTGGGAAAGACCTGCCTGGCCGCCACCCTGGGGCGTGTGCTCTCCGCCCTCGGAGAGCACACCCTGCTGACCGAAACGGCGGCTTGCGGAATCCTGCCCTTCTACTTCGGCTCGCGCGAATTGAGGCCGGGAGTGGTGCGTACTTTCTTCCCACCCGGCGCTTTTGGAGAAGATTGCGACGCGCCAGTGCAGATGCTGAATCTTCAGGGCGATGGCTCTCCGGGAGAAAGCAGCCAGCAGAACCCGTCGGGCCGTGATCCGTTGCTTGGGGATCCGTTGGTTGGGGAATTGCTGCGCGATGGCCGCGGGGCCAGCCGCATCGTGGTCGACGTCGCCACGGCTAACCGCAAGTGGATGAGCCGTCTGCTCTCGCTACGACCCACAATCCTGGCGCCGATCCTTCCGGATATGAGTTCGGTGGCCTGCCTCGGATCGCTCGAAGCGTTGGATGCCGGGTCAGCCAATGGGGAAAAAGCCCTCTACCTGCTGAATCAGTTCGACGCTTCATCGCCTCTGCATAGAGATGTGCGCGCCATCCTGCAACAGCAACTAGGCGATCGCCTGCTGCCCTTCGTGTTGCGTCGAAGCTCGCTGGTGAGCGAGGCCTTGGCCGAGGGAATGACGGTGATCGATTATGCGCCGGGTTCTGAGGTTGCCGCCGACTATCACGATCTCGCCGGCTGGCTGCGTAGCTTATCCGCACCGGCCACGCCCGGGGATGGCGGACGCTGGAGCGAGCGATGAACGCCGGGTGTAACCATCGAGCCCTGCCTTCCGTCGAACCAACCAGTATGAAAACAACGTATCAATGGTTCGCTGCCATCTGCCTGCTGCTGGTGTGCGCCCCATGCATGGCCAACGCCCCCGCTCCTACAGAGATTGAGCGCGGCTTTCAAAGCATGTACAACCTGGAATTTGACCAGGCTCACCAGGA
>JBAVQC010000417.1:0-12040 GCA_049693715.1 Acidobacteriaceae bacterium
GCCATGCAGATGTTGTTCCAGGCTGACGTGGGCAAGCACACCCCCGACCAGGTACGCAAAACTTTCTGGGGTTCGCGAGACGAGGTGGATGCTGAAACCCGCGGCTTTTCCGAAGACATCTTCCGCGTGGCCACCGCCCGCAACGAAGAAATCGATGCCCTGATCCAATCCCATTCGGCGAACTGGCGCCTGAGCCGGATGCCCGCCGTCGACCGCAACGTGCTGCGGACCGCCATCGCCGAACTCCTGGGATTCCCCGATACCCCGGTCCCCGTAGTGATCAATGAGTCCCTCGAGATAGCCCGTCGCTACTCTGCCCCGGAGTCGATCAACTTCCTCAATGGCGTACTGGATGCGATCGCAAAGCAGAGGAAATCTTCAGCCGTGTCCTCTCCAGCCGGCAGAGAAGAAGACGAGCTCGCCTAACGATACAAACCCCGAGACTCAGCCAAAAGCGCTTTCCTTTGCGCCTCGTCCATATAGAAAACGTAGAGACATCGCGGGCACTGCACGTGCAGGGCATCCACTCTGATCAATAACTCGACCGGCGTTGTTATCTTGCAATCTTTGCAAAGCACGGTGGGAGCTTCGACTTCGTCGCGGCCATTTGAGGAGTATTCCTGAGTCGGCGTCACGAAAGTTGTACGAACCAACCCGCGCCTCTGGATTTCTCTTTTTGATTTTGCGCTTCGTCGGCCACCTTTTGTGGGAGAGAAAGCCGCAGCAAACAAGGCTAAGCTGGCTCAATCATGGGCTCATTCCGTTCGTCTTGCCGGCTGGGGGCATCAGAGTCTGCGTGAGAACTCGAAAATCACGCAATATTCGTATTGATTTTTGGTACCTATCAACACACAATCGTATTGATTTTGCCCGGAAATCTTGGCTCTCACGCAGACTCTTTAGCCCCTGAGGTCCCTGAGGTACGCTTTTTGCGTCGGTCTTTGAATTTTTCAGCATCCTGTTCAGCCTCTGAAGTCCGGCTTTTTTCTGCTGTTTCCAAGCGACTGAGTGCCAGGAGTGATAAGGAACGTACCTCAGGGGCTAAAGCCCATCATAGTTTCAAGCGTGTGCGGCACGACTAAAGTCGTGCCCTGATACAAAGCAGGTTTTTTTCAGCAGCCTGTGAAGCCGTGCCCTTCGTGCACAGACGATTTTGGCCCCCTTAGGCACGACCTTGACCTTTTTTGCTGCGAACGTGGGATAGCCATCTACACACATCGTCGATAACCTCAGCACGGTTGGGTTCCCCAAGGTTACCTTCCGGTGACTCGCCAGCAACATAATCCCGGGCATCGCGTTAATACAGATCGTGCCGGTCGATTTGACCGGTAACGCTGGATTCGCAGGCGCTTTTGGACCGCGGAGAAGCAAGGAGCAATGCTATGCGTCCCATCACAGGTCTAAGAACTCTCTTCCTCGCACTACTGATATCGGTAGTGCCTGCATCGTCGTTCGCGGGCATCTTTGTCTCCGTGAACATCGCTCCCCCCGTGCTGCCGGTATACGTGCAGCCCGTTAGCCCTGGGCCGGATTATCTGTGGACGCCGGGCTACTGGGCCTATGGGGATGACGGCTACTTCTGGGTTCCTGGAACCTGGGTGGTGGCGCCTCGCCCGGGAGTTCTCTGGACACCCGGCTACTGGGGCTGGGGCAGCGGTGTTTATCTCTGGCATGCCGGCTATTGGGGACCTCACGTTGGCTTTTACGGGGGAGTGAACTACGGCTACGGCTATGGTGGCTCCGGTTTCTATGGCGGCCGTTGGCAAGGTGGACACTTTTTCTACAACACCGCGGTGCTGCACGTTAACACGACGATTGTCCACAACACATATATCGACAACACGGTCATCCACAACACGACCGTGATCAACCGCACCAGTTTCAATGGCCCCCATGGGATTGACGCCCATCCGAACGGCCAGGAGATTTCAGCTATGCGCGAATCGCACGTGCAGGCGACGTCAGAACAGGTGTCCCATGAACGCTTCGCCGGTAGCAATCGGGAGAACTTCGCTTCCGTCAACGGGGGAAGGCCTGCCAATGCAGCGGTCAGCCGGCCGTTGACGTCAGCAAACTTCGCCAACCATGCGGCGGTGAATAACAACAACAACAACCGGCCTGCGTATAACGCGAACAACGTAAATCACCAGAACTTGAATGCGAATGCCAATAATCATCCGGCATACAACGCGAACAACCGGCAGGCATACAACAACAACGCTAATGCGTCCTATAAAGCGCCTGTGAACAACGAGGCGCATTACGCAGCCGCGCCTCACAACGTTGAGCAGCCTCACCAGGGTGGCGGGCAACCGCAGCAGCACAACGAATCCCATCCAAGCAACGGGGGCGGCGAAGGACACGAACACCACTAGTCCCTCTGGACTAAACAAGAACGGCCTGCAGCTTTGCTGCGGGCCGTTCTTGTTTGTTGTTGAGGGTTGCTCCGTTTGCGGTTTTTCCTTACTCCACCCCTAATTCCTGCAGCAGAAATGCATAATCCAGGGCGATCTCCTTTAAGTAGTCATACCGCCCCGAGGCGCCGCCGTGGCCCGCGCTCATGTTGGTCTCGAGCAGTAACAAGCGGTCGTCCGCCTTCAGCGTGCGCAGCTTGGCGACGTACTTCGCCGGCTCCCAATACATCACCTGGCTGTCATTCAACGAAGTCTTCACCAGCATGGCTGGATACTCCTTGCGTTCCAGGTTGTCGTAGGGCGAGTACTGCAGCATGTACTTAAAAGCCTCCGGCTGGTTAGGATCTCCCCACTCTTCGTATTCCGCAATCGTCAGGGGAAGCGTGGGATCGAGCATGGTGTTCATCACGTCCACGAAGGGCACATGGGAGAGAACGGCGCGGTAAAGGTCGGGCCGCAAGTTGGCCACGGCGCCTGTCAGCAGTCCGCCGGCGCTCCCGCCTTCCATGGCGACGCGGCGCGGATCCCCATAGCCGTGCGCAGTCAGGTGTTCTGTAATGGCGATGAAGTCAGTGAACGTGTTCATCTTGTTCATCAACCGCCCGGCATCGTGCCACGGCTTGCCCAGGTCCCCGCCCCCGCGAATGTGCGCATAGGCGAGTACAAATCCACGATCCAGCAAACTCAGCCGGTTGGAATTAAAGCCGACGGGCAAGGCATACCCGTACGAGCCGTAGCCGTAGATATAGAGAGGGTTCGTGCCCTCGCCTTTCTGGTCCTTGCGATAGACCAGCGAAACCGGAACTTTCGTGCCATCGGGCGCCGTAGCGAACAAACGCTCCGAGCGATAGAGCGAGCGATCAAACCCGCCAGGTACTTCCAGCTCCTTCAGCAGCGTCGACTGATGGGTAAGCACGTTGTATTCGTATACCGAAGTAGGCGAAACCAGGGACGTATACCCGTAGCGAAACGTGTCAGTTACAAATTCGCGGTTCACGTGGGGATGAGCGCTATAGGTAGGCTCCGGAAATACAATCTGGGGCGAAGGCCCGGCAAACGCTCCCTGCGTATCGAAGTTCAAAATGCGCAAATGCGGCAGCCCGTCGAAGCGCTCCTCCAGCACTGCGAAGGATTGGAACAGCTCCAGATCTTCCAGCATCACGTCGTCACGGTGGGCGATCAACTCACGCCAGTGAGTGCGGCCCGGGTTGGCCACCGGCGCAGTGACGATGCGGAAGGTTCTCGCCGTGTCGTTCACGCGAATGTACCAGAGTCCATCCCGATGGTCGGCGGAGTACTCGATGTTTTCCTGGCGCGGTTCGATCACCGTCCACCGTCCCTCCGGTTGGTCCGCGGGTAGAAACTGCTCTTCGCTGGTGGTGTGGCTGGCGCTCTCCAGCACCATATACTTTTTATCGCGGCTACAACCGACGCCGACGTTGAACCGCTCATCGGTCTCTTCGTACATCAGGACATCCTCGGCCTGCGGTCGCCCGACAACATGGCGGAAGACCTGGAACTGGCGTTTGGTCTCCTCGTCTTCCACGCTGTAGAAGATTGTCCGGTTGTCGGCGGTCCAAACCACGGACCCGACCCGGTGGGCCTGGTCGGCCCGCAGTTCTCCCGTCTGCAAATCTTTGATATGCAGTGTGTACTGCCGGAATCCCGTGGTGTCAGTGGTATAGGCGAGCAGGTTGCCATCCTCCGAAACGGTAAGAGCCCCCAGAGCCATGAATGACTCGCCAACCGCCAGCTGGTTCATATCCAGCATGATCGCTTCGCTTGCATCGAGTGAACCATGCTTCCGGCAGTAGATGGGATATTGCGCGCCCTGTTCCGTCCGCGAGTAATAGAAGTAGGCGCCGACGCGAAAAGGCACCGAGACGTCTGTCTCCTTGATGTGACTGATCATTTCCTTGTAGAGCGTGGCTTGCAGCTGCTCGGTCGGCTTCATCACCGCCCGGGTGTAGGCATTCTCCTGTTCCAGGAATCGATTGACTTCCGGGCTGGTTTTCTGGCGCATCCACGCGTAATCGTCGGCCAACCGGTGTCCATGGATGGTGTGGATAGTTTCCTGACGGCGGGCAATCGGTGGCGAAACAACGGTCGTAGAAGGCATATTTATCAAGGATATATCCTTGACTGGAAGAGGAGTTGTGCATCCCCTCAAAAGCGCCGTTGCCCGCCGGCTGCCATCCCGCATCCTATTTAGCGAGGAGTACAACTCATGAATTATCCCCACAATTGCGGTAAGAAGATGGCGGCCGCGGCCGGTGCGATCCTGCTGGGCGGAAGCTTGGGCTGGGCACAAGCGGGCCAGCAGCCAGGCAGCCCGGGTGGCCAGATCCCCGGCCAGAACAATCCGGCATTGGATTCACAGGTGAATGGCCTGAACGCGCCCGGTCAACCCTCGCCCTTGGACAAGGTGTTCGTGAGCAAGGCTTTGCAGGGTGGTATGGCCGAGGTTCAGTTAGGCCAGCTCACTTTGCAGAAAAGCAACAATGACCAGGTTAAGCAGTTCGCCCAACGTATGATCGATGACCACACCAAGCTTGGAGAGCAGATGAAGCCGGTCGCCCAGCAACTCGGTGTCTCCGACCCTACTGGCGTCTCCAAGAAAGACAAAGCCACCATGGCTAAGCTGCAGGGGCTTTCCGGCCCTGCCTACGATGAGGCCTACATTCGAGACATGGTCAAAGATCACAAGCAAGACCTAAGCGAATTCCAGACGGAAGCCTCCTCCGGCCAGGATCAGACGGTGAAGGATGCCGCGAACCAGGGGAGCAAGGTCATTGCGCAGCATCTGCAGATGATTCAGCAGATTGCCAAGGACCAGAACGTGAACCTGGCCAGGAAGTAAGATTCTCTCCTCCTAAACCTTGTGCCCGCTTGTCCGGTTGTCACCCCGGCCGCGGGCACAACTTCGTCTGCGTACAATGGGGCCATGCGTCGATGCCTGCTTGCGCTCTCTCTGCTGGTTCTCGCCTGGTCCGGTCCGGCCTGGGGCGAGCGAGTGCAAGATCTGCCCCCACCCACGAATTATGTAAATGATTTTGCCGGTGTGTTGTCCCCGGGGACTCTGGCATCCCTGAACGCGTTATGCGCGCAGGTGGATCGCCAGGCCCACGCGCAAATTGCGGTGGTCACCGTCAAGTCGCTTGACGGCGAACCCATCGAGAACTTTGCCACCGCACTCGAAGACAAATGGAAGGTAGGCAAGAAGGGCACAGACCGGGGCCTGCTGCTGATCATGGCGACCAACGATCGCAAATACCGCGTTGAGGTGGGGTATGGCCTCGAGGGTATTCTGCCCGACGGCAGGGTTGGCGATATCGGCAGGCAAATGGTGCCGTACCTGCGACAGAACGACTATGACGGCGCTGTTACCATGGCCGTCCGGCAGATCGCTGGGGTAATTGCTGCGGACGCCGGGGTGACTCTCAACACCGGGCCTCGGCCCACCTATGCACCAGCGCAGCAGGCGCGGCCGCTCACCCTGGGTGAAGTGTTGGTGCTGGGTGTCATCCTGCTGCTGGTTATCTTCTTCCTGGCGCGCGTCGGTGGTTCCGGCCTGCTTGGCTTCCTGATTGGTATGTTCCTGGGGGGCGGTGGAGGCGGCGGCTGGGGTGGTCGCGGTGGCGGCGGCGGCTGGGGCGGCGGCGGTGGAGGAGATGGCGGCGGTTTCGGTGGATTTGGTGGCGGCAGTTCCGGTGGCGGTGGGGCCTCAGGCAGTTGGTAGCCAAGTGAAACTCATTAAAAGTACAACTCATTAAAAACAGAGCAAGATAAGGAGAAGCTGGAATGAGACGCGGGCTTTGGATAGCAATCGCGGCATTGGCGGTGGTGTTTCTGGTGGTGCTGCTGGTTTTCGGCAGCTATGTAAGCGCAAAAAATCAGATGGTCACCAAGCGGGAGGCGATTACTTCCTCCTGGAGTGAGGTCAACAATCAACTACAGCGGCGTGCCGATCTGATTCCCAACCTGGTGGAGACGGTGAAGGGCTATGCCAAACAGGAAACCACGGTATTCGGAGATATCGCCAATGCGCGGGCTGGTTTGCTGAATGCGCATGGAGATCCGAAAGCCACCATCCAGGCGAACGGCGCACTCGACGGTGCTCTCGGACGGCTGCTGGCGTTGACCGAGAATTATCCCGATCTCAAGTCGAACGCAAACTTCCAACGCCTTTCCGACGAACTGGCCGGGACTGAAAACCGGATCAGCGTCGCCAGAATGCGCTACAACACGAATATTCAGGACTACAACACCTTTATCGGGCAGTTTCCCAACAGTATCTGGGCAGGGATGGGCGGGTTCCAACGGAACAACGACTACTTCCAGGCAAGTCCCGGTGCGCAAAACGTACCTAAGGTCAGCTTCTGACGCTTAAGTACGCTGAGTAGCATAAATTCAGCCGTCCCGGTATCGCCAGGACGGCTGTTATTTTGCTATTTCGGTTATGCGCGAGCGAAGGAAGCTACGGCACTCGCTTCGTCGTCCTTGACGTCGAACACGGTGTAGAGCTTGGTGATTTGCAGCAGGTCGTGGACCTTCTTGGTCAGATTGAGCAGCTTAAGATCGCCGCCCTGGTTGCGAACGGTAGTGAACGCGCTGACTAACTCGCCAATTCCCGAGCTGTCGATATAAGTCACATCACCGAGATTGAGGAGGATCTGCTTGGAGCCTTTGCTGAGGAGATCCCTCACCGCGTCTCGCAGTTGCACACTGCCTTCTCCCAGGGTAATGCGGCCGCTACAGTCCATAATGGTGATCCCGTCCACCTGACGGGACTTGATTTTCATGCTCACGAATACTCCTCCTTAGATAGCGGAACGGGCGGTTCCTAGATGTTTGATGAGGGTAAGTTCAGTGCCGGGCTGCAATTGTCGAAAGTGTACCTCATCCATGAACGAGCGGATCAGAAAGATACCGCGTCCTGAACCTCGCAGCAAGTTCTCCGGCGCCAGGGGGTCAGGCAGGGTCTCCGGATTTAACCCTTTCCCTTGGTCGGCGATGCGAATCACCAGCGAATCCGCGGTTTGTTCAAACGAAGCGGTTATCTGCTTCTCAGGGTTATAGGAGTTGCCATGGAGGACCGCATTGACCGCAGCCTCGCGAACCGCCATGGCGACGCGGTAAATATCCTCTTCTTCAAGGCCGGCCTTTCTGGCCATCTCCTCTGCTGTTGCCTCCACGCGATTGACGCTGTCAAGCGAGGATTCAAGTGTGTAGGTAACCCGGCTAGCTTGTGATCCGCCCAATTGCCTGACCTCGTGTGTCGCCAGTTTGCTTGCCCAAGGGCCTCATGTCAAGGCACATTAAGAGCTTAGCAGCCTGGCGACTCTCACTAAATGAGCTCGTACCCGGCAAAGAAGTAGCCAATTTCAAAGGCCGCCGTATCTTCCGCGTCCGAACCGTGGATCGCATTCTCTTCGATCGAGGCGGCGAACTGTTTACGGATGGTACCTGCTTCGGCGTTAGCCGGGTTGGTGGCGCCCATCAGCTTGCGCAAATCTGCGATCGCATTGTCTTTCTCCAGCACCATCGCAAGGATGGAACCGGAGGACATAAAGGTGGTTAACGAATCAAAGAAAGGCCGCTGGGCGTGCACTGCATAGAATCCCTGGGCCTGCGGCTTGGAGAGAAACATCTTCTTGATAGCGACGATTTTGAAGCCGGCCTGGTCGATTTCCGCGAGCATGGCGGCCGAATAGCCCTTGCGGAATGCGTCGGGCTTGATGATGCTGAACGTGCGTTGCATAGCTGGGGTGGGCATCCTATTTTCCGATTACTTTGGCCAAGGTTTCGCCGATGGCGGCGGGGGACTGCACTACGTGAATTCCGGCCGCGGTGAGCGCCTTCATCTTGTCAGCCGCGGTGCCCTGGCCGCCGGAGATGATCGCGCCCGCGTGGCCCATGCGGCGGCCAGGCGGTGCGGTCTGGCCGGCGATGAAGCCGACCACCGGCTTCTTTACGTGCGCCTTGACATAGGCGGCAGCTGCTTCTTCCGCCGTGCCTCCGATTTCGCCGATCAAAATAATGGACTCCGTCTCCGGGTCATCATTGAGCAGTTTGAGCGCATCGACGTGGGTGGTGCCGACGATGGGATCGCCGCCGATGCCGATCGCCGTGGACTGGCCGATTCCTCGTTGAGTCAGCTGATAGACCGCCTCATAGGTGAGGGTGCCGGAGCGCGAAACAATGCCCACGCTGCCCTGCTTGTGGATCCGGCCGGGCATGATGCCGATCTTGGCCTTACCGGGAGAGATGACACCCGGGCAGTTGGGTCCGATGAGCCGCGATTTGGATTTGCTGACCACGCTCCACACCTTCACCATGTCGTTGGTGGGGATACCCTCGGTAATGCAGATGATGAGAGGCAGACCCGCGTCTTCAGCTTCGAGAATGGCATCGGCCGCAAATGGCGGAGGCACGAAGATCACGGTCGCGTTGGCCCCGGTTGCCTCGACTGCCTTGGCGACGGTATCGAAGACCGGCCACCCTTCATGGGTGGTACCGCCCTTGCCCGGGGTTACTCCGCCCACTACCTTGGTTCCATACTCAGCGCAGCCCTTGGCATGGAAGGTGCCTTCCTTGCCCGTAATACCCTGCACGATCAGCCGCGTTTTTTCGTCCACTAACACCGACATAGATTGCTCCCGTTCACTTGGCCGAGGCCTTCTCTTTGGCTGCTTTCACGGCCTTGTCTGCCGCGTCCTGCATGGTCTCTCCAATAATGAAGTTGAGACCCGAATTCTTGAGGATTTCCCGTCCCTGCTCCACGTTGGTGCCTTCCAGGCGAAGGATGACGGGGACCTGAACGTTGGTCTTCTTCGCTGCTTCCACGACGCCCTGGGCCAGGGTGTCGACGCGCAGAATGCCGCCGAAGATATTGATGAACACGCCCTGCACATTTTTGTCTGAGAGCAGAATCTCAAAGGCGTGCTCGATTTGCTGCTGGTTGGCGCCGCCGCCTACGTCCAGGAAGTTGGCCGGTGATCCGCCGGCGTGCTGGATGATGTCCATGGTCGCCATCGCCAGGCCGGCCCCGTTGACCATGCAGGCGATGTTGCCGTCGAGCTTGATGTAGTTCAGGGCGTACTTCGAGGCTTCCACTTCCAACGGATCTTCTTCCGCCGTATCGCGAAGTTCCTTGAGTTCCTTGTGGCGGAAGATGGCGTTGTCGTCGAAATTGATCTTGCAGTCGAGGGCCAGGAGACGGCCGTCGGTGGTGGTGATGAAGGGGTTGATCTCCAGCAGGGAAGCGTCGGTTTCCAGGAAGACTTTGTAGAGGCCGGTCATGAATTTGACCGCGTCGTTGATCTGGGTTGGCTTCAGGCCCAGTGCGAAGGCCAGTTTGCGAGCCTGGTAGGGCTGGAACCCGACTGCGGGGTCGATGTGGGCCTTGTAGATCGCGTCGGGATCTTTGGCTGCGACTTCTTCGATTTCCATCCCGCCGGCCCGGGAGGCCATGAACACCAGCTTGGCTGCGGCCCGGTCGAGCACAATGCCCAGGTACAGCTCGCGTTCGATGGGCGACATTTCCTCAATGAGAACTCGCTGAACCTTCTGGCCTTCGGGTCCTGTCTGGTGCGTGATCAGCTGCATGCCGAGGATCTTCTTGGTATATTCCTCGGCATCGGCCAGGGTTTTGGCCACCTTGACGCCGCCGCCTTTTCCCCGGCCACCGGCGTGTATCTGGGCCTTCACCACGACCCCTTTGGCGCCGCCGGCGAACAGCCGTTTGGCCACATCCATCGCTTCTTCCAGCGTATTCGCCACCTCACCCTTGGGAACGGCTACGCCGTACCGCTCCAGGATGTCTTTTGCCTGATACTCGTGAATTTTCATTCGTTTGGCCTTCGGACAGAACCTCCATACTAAAGCGGATTCGGCCTCAGGGCAAAAACCCCTCTCTATCCCCGTACCCCCAAACCAAGCTCGAAGGTAATCGGACGGGTGCCCCAGGTCTCGCGTTTGATGCTCTAGGATAAAAACACCCATGTCCCAACTCCCGGAGCTCCTGAAATATGTGGTCGAAGATCGCGGCACCCTCACGCAACAACAGGGATGCTCCGTGCTTCGGGAAATGCTCGAAGGGGACGCGACGGATATACAGATCGCCTCCCTGGTGACTGCAATTGCCACCCGCGGACCCACCGTCGACGAGCTCTCCGGTTTCGTCCAGGCCATGCGGGCGATGAGCAAGCCGGTCCCGTTAAGCGAGCAGGAGCGGGATCAGCTGGTCGACACCTGCGGCACCGGAAGCGATGGACAGGGAACCTTCAACATCTCGACCGCCTCAGCCCTGGTAGCGGCCGCGGCTGGGGTCAAGGTCGCCAAGCATGGCAATCGGGGCGTCACCTCCAGGTGCGGCTCAGCCGATGTGCTGGAGGCTCTCGGCATCCCGGTCGAGCTCTCCCCGGAGAGCGCGGCGGAGTGCCTGCGGCAGACCGGCTTCATGTTTCTGTATGCTCCCGCGCTTCACCCGGCGATGAAGCGAGTGCAACCGGTGCGCCGGGCGCTGGGTTTCCGCACCATCTTCAATCTTGCCGGCCCGCTGGCCAATCCAGCCGGCGCCAAAGCCCAGGTAGTCGGCGTTTTTGCCGGGGTCGACCTGGTGGCCGAAAGTCTGGCCCGGTTAGGCGTCCGCCATGCATTCGTTGTCCACGGGCGAGACGGCCTGGATGAGCTCACCTTGAACGGCGTAAGCGAGGTGGCCGAGGTGCGCGAGCACTCCGTCCGCAACTTCACCCTGGAACCAGCCGATGCCGGATTGCAACAAGCGCCACTCAGTGCCCTGCAGGGGTGTGACGCCGGTGGCAACGCTGCCCTCATTGAAAAGATTCTGCAGGGCGAACCCGGCCCCAGGCGGGACGTAGTTCTGCTGAACGCCGCGGCCGCCCTGGTCATCGCGGGCCACGCGGTCGATTTTGCCGGTGGTGTTCGCCGTGCCGCGGACGCGATAGACTCAGGTGCTGGTCTGGGGCTGCTGGCGCGCTTGCGTAAATTTGGCAGCCAGCGGATCGCTATTTGACCGGCTGTAAGGAGCTTGCACCATGCCCATTTCCTTGAAAAATGTCGCCGCTCTTCTCCTGGCGGCAATCGCGCTCACCAGCCAGGCGCAGCAAATCGTGGTCAGCAAAGAAAACCGGACCATCGCGGTCACCACCAGCGCCGATGCCAACGCCCCCGCCGACACCGTAACTGTCCAAGTCGGGTTTGTTGCCTATGGCGCCGACCAGGAATCGGCCTACGCTCAGGGCTCGAAGATCTCCAATCAGATCGCGGCGGCGTTGAAAGCCGGTGGGATTCCGCAGGATGCTATTCAGAGTGAGTCGCAAAGCATCAGCCCGGTCCAGCAGTACACCAACCAGGACTGGACCCCAGCCGAGAAGGCTGAGCGCAAGTTCCAGGTGCAGCAAAGCTGGAGTGTGAAAACCGCGGCTGCCGATGGCGCCAAGGTGCTTGACGTGGCGGTCAAGGCGGGCGCCAACCAAAGCGGACAGATGAACTGGAGCGTAGCCGACCAGGATGCACTGCAGGCCAAAGCTGCCAAGCTGGCTCTCGACCGCGCCCGGCAGATCGCTCAGCAAATGGCCGCCGGTCTGAGCGCGACCCTGGGG
>JBAVQC010000418.1:0-3081 GCA_049693715.1 Acidobacteriaceae bacterium
ATCAGATGGCCGCCTTCCAGGCTGCCGGAGCGCAGTTCAGCGTGCGCCGTGGACAACACGACACCATGGCCAAACCCCTGCGCGGCGAATTCGTTACCGGCAACTACTTTTCGACTTTCGGCATTCGCTCATTCGCCGGCCGCACCATCGCTCCCAGTGACGATCAAGCCGCCGCGCCGGCGGTCGCCATGCTGAGTTATCGCGCCTGGCAGCAACAATACGACTCTGATCCCTCGGTCGTGGGATCGACCTTCATCGTCGAGGGGCATCCGTTCACCATCGCGGGTATTGCTCCTCCTGGTTTCTTCGGTGAAACGCTGCGCAGCAATCCTCCCGAGCTCTGGCTGCCGCTGCAACAGGAACCCCTCGTCAACGGGCAGAATTCACTCCTGAAGCAATCGATCTCGGCATGGCTTCGGGTTATTGGAAGAACCAAGCCGGGTATCAGTATCGAGGGGGTAGCCCCACGGCTCACCGGCGTCATGCGTCAGTGGATGCTTCACGACAGCGGTTGGCCGGCGGAGTTTATGCCCCTGATCCAGAAGTCCATCCCCAAACAGGAAATAAGAATCGTTGCCGGGGGCGCCGGCGTCGGTGCCATGAAGGCTGACTACGGAGACAGCCTGCGCATCCTGCTCACCGTTTGCTGCCTGGTGCTGTTGATTGCCTGCGCCAACATTGCCAACCTGCTGTTGGCCCGCGGTGCGGCACGCCGAGCGCAAACCTCCGTGCGGTTGGCACTGGGGGCATCGCGCAAGCGGCTCATCCGCCAATCATTCACTGAGAGCGTCGTGCTTTCGATCATCGGCGGCTTGGCCGGCGTTGCTGTCGCTTACCTCGGCGTGAAGCTCATCGTCGCGCTGGCATTTCGCAGCGCTCACGTCGTGCCCATCAACGCCTCGCCCTCTTTACCCGTGCTGGCCTTTGCCTTTGGCTTGTCCTTGATCACGGGAATCCTCTTCGGTACGGCACCCGCCTGGTTCACCTCGCATGGCAACCCGGTCGAGGCTCTGCGCGGGGCCAATCGCAGCACTCGCGACAGTGCCACCCTGCCGCAGAAAATCCTGGTGGTGGTGCAGGCTACGCTTTCCATCGTCTTGCTTGCTGGCGCGGGCCTGCTCACCCGTAGTCTGCGTAATCTGGAGCATCAAAGTTTTGGCTTCGAGACCGATCACCGCCTCAGCATCGTGATGAACGGCCCCCCGGCCACTTATACCGAGCCGCAGCTCGATGCTCTCTATCGTGAATTGCAGGGCCGCCTTGCTGCCATTCCCGGAGTCGCCAGCGCCGCACTTGCCCTTTACACCCCCTACATCGATAACTGGGGCGAACTGATCATCCCCGAGGGTCACGGCGTTCCCCAGCTCGATGACAATAGCGGATCCTCATGGGATCGCGTCAGCACCGGCTACCTGGAAACCATGGGCCAGCCGATCGTGCGCGGCCGCAGCATCACCGAGCAGGACACGGCTACCACCCGCACCATCGCGGTGGTTAGCGAAGCCTTCGCCAAACGCTTCTTCCCCAACCAGGATCCCATCGGGAAGCACTTTGGCCTGGATCTGCCGAAGTACAACACCACCTTCGAGATCGCAGGGGTTGTCCGGGACGCCAAGTATAGAGACCCGGGCGGGGTTCCGCGGCCTATGTTCTATGCCCCGCTGGCTCAACACGTCGTCTATGATCAACCGGTCTTGGCGTTGATCGACCACCGCACCCACTACATCGGCGGCGCTGTGCTCCAATTGCGGGAAAGCGCCATGGGCATGGAAGCGCTTATCCGTAAAGTGTTCAGCGAAGTTGATCCCAACCTGACCCTCATCAATGTCCAACCCATGCAGGAGCAGGTGGACAGCACGTTCGATCAGAGGCGCGCGGTAGCGCAGATGACGGGACTCTTTGGTCTGCTGGCGTTGGTCCTCGCGGCTGTCGGTCTCTACGGCGTCACCGCATACACCGTGGAGCGGCGTACCAGCGAGATAGGAGTGCGTATGGCGCTGGGCGCCAATCGCAGCAACGTGGTTCGCCTGGTTCTGCGCGGAGCTTTCCGGCAAGTGGTGATCGGCCTGGCCATCGGTATTCCGATTTCGATCGCCTGCGGACATCTGATTGCCGCACAGCTCTACCAGGTTAAGACCTGGGATCCTCTGGTGCTTGCCGTGTCCATCGCGGCACTGGGATTCTGCGCACTCGTCGCCAGCATAATTCCTGCGCAGCGGGCGGCTTCCATTAATCCCGTGGAAGCGTTGCGCACCGAGTGACGGAGCGCTTTGCATTCCCCATGCAGGAAACAATTTTGTTTGCCAGGAAGTTTACCGGCTACGCCGTCGCTCAGGCGGCGCGGGCGGAGCGAAGTACCACTTCTATTTCGTCGCGGAGATTTCGGCTGACCTGGGTCGAATTCAGCCAGAACGGCGCCCGGCATTCTACCTCTAACAACTCCGCACCGGGATCATAGTTCCATTGAATAACAACACCATCTTTTACCGCTTCCCCTTTCGGGCTGGCGACACGGATGCCAAACTTGGAAGCTTTACGACGCAACCGCGCAAAAATTGCGCGGCTGATCCCATGAAACGTCTGCTTTGAATTACCCGACATCAAAAAATCCTTTGTTAAAAGCCTAAGTCGCTGGATGGGCCGCAAGATCCATCCCCTAAATACCACTAATCACTGGACGAACCCGACCAACGAATTGTTCGCTTCTTTTGTAAATTCTCGACGTTGACCACGTTAAACAAATCTCAGCATTTCTTAGCATTTCGGTGGCCAAACCGTTGCCCAGGAAGACACCCCGAAGACCACCCCGCATGCTCTATTATTTCGACGAACGGGGCGGGCTCATGAGTAACTACCGGGGCACCATTAAACATGCGCTGCATGTCTGGTGTAAATCCCGGATTCACACTAGTAACGCTAACGCTAATGCGTCTGCGGAGGAAATCGGACGGGTGCCCCTCGCAACAGCGTACTCCGGATTTCCTGTCGAGCTCACTGGCGTTGACGACCCGCATGCGGCCTTCCTTAATGAAGGCCGCACCCGCCGCTGTTGGTGGCGCCCCGTGCAGGAAATCCGGATAC
>JBAVQC010000419.1:0-2388 GCA_049693715.1 Acidobacteriaceae bacterium
GATAGAATCAGCGGGCATGCCCGCCGATGGCAACGTTAAGTCAGGAATATTCAACTGGTAAGGCGCAACCGCCGAGCCGGCATCACTTTTGAGCTGTTTGCACATGGACTCTCCAACGCACTGTTTCAACACGCGCGCGATGAGCTCCGGATCGGCAAACCATCCTTGACCTCTGATCAATGCTTCACCAAGTTCTTCGCCAATAATCGAATTATCAAAGGTTTTATACCAATCATTGCCCCGACGGTCGAGCAGATCCGCCTTTCCCTCGTACGCCGATGTCCATTCTACGTAGCGCCGCCAAAGCGGAGCCTCGTCTTCTTTCCTGCCGTAAGAAGCGAGGTATTGGAGCGCATCCCGCACGGTCTCAGGCTCGGTACTGTCGAGATTTTCCACCGCCTGATCGTTCAGTACCGGGGCCGTGGTCAGTTCCGAAATGAATCGCAGCAGTTGGGCGCTGCATTTTCCGGGGAATTCCTGTTTCAATTTCTGTCGGGCAATATTGGGATCGAAGCGAACCATGTAGGCCAGCGCCACGATATGTGCATCGCAAGGGTAGTTGCTCTTTTCACTGAGTTTGGCGATCACCTGGTTGGTCACGCCTCCCGTGCCAAAGCGGACAAGCAGCGATCCGAGCGCCCTCTCGCGCAACTGACAGGTCGTATCGAGGAGCGCTTGCGCCCAGATTGGCTCAAACTGCGGAAATTGTTCCTCCGGCAGAAACGCGATGGATTGTGCAGCAAGCGAGGGAGAAGCAGAGCCGATCTGCGCCACAATCTCGCGATGCGCGCCCTCGGGGTCAAGCTCATACCAGCGCTTGAGGGCCAGGCCTTTGAGCTGCTGCCGGTCATAGACAAAGACTTGGAGGTCGCTATCGGTCTGCACTGGAAGGCGGGCCAGTGCCTGCAAAATGGGGAGAAACTCCGGCGACCTGAGCCGGTCCCACTCATTGCGCAGATCGTCCGTCTGGCTGCGGCTATCCAGATCGAGAAAGGAGAGCTTTAACAGCAAAGCCATCTGCTGCTTCACTTCCGGAGTCGAGATGTTTCGTCCATAGCCGAGCAGGGTTTGGACCGTCTGCGCTCTCGCCACCGGCTCTTTCTTCGTGACCGCCGAGAAGATCGCCGACCACATGACCGGGTTGATGGCCTCGCGTTGCTTGCGAATGCTCTCTTTCTCCGACCCTGGGGTTACATGCAGGAATGACAAGGTAGAGAAGAACCAGTCTGTGATGGGGAAATCGGGCTCTTCGATTCTCTTGTTCATCGAAGCGATGGCGGTCTCGCGCATTGTTGGCGGCAAACCCATCAGCCCCATGCTGCACTGGTCCGCGAAGTTGTACTTTTCGCTCCGAAGCCGGTAAGTCATCTCATCGATGGCTGCCGGGGTCGCGAGGTACTTGAGGTCGGCTCTTGCGCTTTCAAACAACTCGCCCCGGCGTTCCCATGGCGACTGGCTGGATTCACCTGGCTGCACCTGCGGGACCGGCTGGTCCAGCAGGTCCAAATTCGGCTGGATCGACTTGAACTTTTCGTTCTGCCATTCCGGCGTTGCCGGCACGATTTGCAGCTTGATCGTCTTTGAAAGCGAATAGCGCACCGCGCCCTGGACCTTGCAAACGCAAACACTGGTGACTTTTATTGTGTAATCGCCCGGCTGATCAAAACGAATCCATTCGTTAAGATCAAGCGATGCTTCAACCGGTTTGGACCTCTTCAAGGGCGGCCAACTCCAGCCATGCCCCGTTCGGATGAGATCCTGCTTGAAGTACATTTCCAAAGGGTCGGACCATCCAGCCGCGGGGCTCACAACCTCGAATCGATTACAGTCGAACTCATCGCCGCGCCCGCGTACCAGCGGCGCAATCAGATAGTCGGTGTCGTTTGGGCTGCTGAAGGTAAGTTTGAGCGGAATGCGCTCGCCGATGTGAAACGTGCTTTGCCCGTTTGTGGCTTGAAAACTCAGAGCCGCATGATCCTGTTGCGCGCTCAGCGGCAAGGCTGCAAGCATCACAGCCGCACAGAGCGAGTGAAGATAAAGAAAGATCCTTATCTTGGGCATATCCAGATAACTTTCCTGAATCAAACTTTTCATGGAAAGTATATACCTTCGCGCTCACTTCTTCTCGAATCATGCCAAATTACCAACGCACTCGTCGATGGCAGATTGATACCCTGAAGTCGGCTTGTGGGGAGTGGTCACCGCGCCCTGTCGCAAATTCTGGGAAGACTACGGGCTAACCGGAATTTCGTAACGGAAGACGGCTGCTGCGAAATCGCGCGACCCTTGCAAGCCGGTTTGGTCTGCGCGTAGTTGGACGTTCGGGTCCAAGCCAGACGCTCAGTTGCTGTTGTGACTCTGCATCAGCTGCACGGCACACCTGAGACG
>JBAVQC010000420.1:0-2550 GCA_049693715.1 Acidobacteriaceae bacterium
GTCATAGACGGTCTTTCCGTTCTCGATGCTCACGGTTCCCAACACGTCGTGAAAGATGTCGTGGAATCGCAGGTAGCGGAACCCGAGCTCGTCGACTACACGCTTGAGGTGCGCCTGGCTGTCATCTCGAATCAGCGTGCCCGGGTAGTCCGAACCAACCGAGAGATCAAAGAAACGATCGACCGGTCCGCTCGTGTGTTTCATATCCGCAAGAATCGAGCGGGAAGCAGGTTGTTGCGAATAGGCGGCGAGCGAAACCGCGACAGCCAAGAACAAGACATACCCTGAGCGGGACTTCAGCCCTGAAATGTTGACCATGGCCGGAGTCTAACTCAGATGGCTGAAACACTGTCAACCAATGTTGCAAAAACCCGGGCAGGAGGCCGGAACCAGGTTGGGCTACCAAGACGCTTTCTCAACGAGTAAGTGATCGCCGAAACAGGCATCGGCATCGAGAGCGGCAAATCCTAAACATGACGCATCATGACGCAGCATGGCTTCACTTCGCGTCACCTGGCACAGCCAAGATCCCAGCGTCTCGATTATGCTGCGGGAGGTGGAAGCTATGCGCAGCTCTACAAGGTCTTTAGAGCATTTTCACTTCTACTCTGCACAGGAGGGTGCGGCGAAGTGCGGCTTTTCTTGAGGAAAAGCCGCCATAGTACTCGTTACTCTGTAAGCACCAGAAGTGAAAATGCTGTAGCAGCGCCAGTCGTCACCGGCCACTTCCACATCGACGGCCAGATGGCTCTACCGAACAGCTCGGACGACACGCCGTTGCTCATTGCCCGGAAAGCAGGAATATGCGTTTAGAAGAATGGAGCCAAGGATGATCTCACATACGAAGCGAAGTGATTTTGGACACGCGGTTGGCGCAGGTCTGCTCAGAGCGTCGAAGCGTTCAGCGATCGTGCTGTATATCGTTCTTATTGGCTCTGTCGCTTCTCTATCCGCGTGGGGGCAAGCGAATGTAGCGTCGATTCATTTTGATAATCAGACGCAAGTCTTCCGTATCGATGCCGCGGACATGTCATATGTGTTTGGCGTCAACGAAAAGAAGCAGATGCAACCACTGTACTGGGGTAAGCGGCTAAGTGCCGCGGATACCTTTGCTGCGCCACACTCTGAAGGTGACCTTGCAGGCCTCGATACATCCATCAACATGACCCAGCAAGAGTTTACAGGGTGGGGAGGAGGTTTCTATTTTGAGCCCGATCTGAAGGTCACCTTCCCCGATGGCAATCGTGATCTTGCCCTCGAGTACGTCAGCCACAACATCGAAGGCAACCGGCTCACCGTTCGGCTCAAGGATATCTCGCGTGAAGTCTATGTTGAACTGCAGTACGAAGCTGATGGCGTAACCGGCATTCTAAGAAGATCGGCACAGGTGCAGAACAAGACCAATGCGCCTCTTACTGTAGAACAGATCTCATCGGGTACCTGGAATCTGCCGCGCGGTACCGACTACAGGTTGCGGTATCTGACCGGACGCTGGGCAGGAGAATGGAGCCTGCATGAGCAACTGGTACAGCCAGGCAAGACAATTCTCGAAAGCCGCCGGGGATCGACAGGTAGCCAGAACAATCCATGGTTTGCGATCGACCGAAACGACGAGAACGACCAGGATACGGGAGACACCTGGTTCGGCGCCCTTGCGTGGAGCGGCTCCTGGAAGATGAGTATCGAACAGGACCAGGTCCAGCACGTGCGGGTTACGGCGGGACCGAACAGCTTCGACTTCGGCTATCGGCTGGCTCCTGGAGAGCACCTCGATTCGCCCGACTTTTACGGCGGATACTCTCACGATGGCATCGGAGGTGCGTCGCGGCTGCTGCACCGCTTCGAGATCGGGAGCATCGTTCCTCACGCGCCCAATCCCAAGTTACGACCCGTCATCTATAACTCCTGGGAGGCTACCAACTTCAAAGTCGATGAGGCGGGGCAGGAGGCACTCGCCGAGAAGGCAGCGAGCATCGGCGTGGAGCGATTCGTCATGGATGACGGGTGGTACGGCCAGCGGGCGAACGATCACGCAGGTCTCGGTGATTGGTACGTGAATCCAGTTAAGTTCCCGCACGGTCTGAAACCTCTCATCGACAAGGTTCACTCGCTCGGGATGGACTTCGGGCTGTGGGTAGAACCTGAGATGGTCAACCCCAACAGCGACCTCTATCGCAAACATCCCGATTGGGTATTGAACTTCGCGGGCCGGCCCCGCAGTGAAGGGCGTAACCAGCTGGTGCTGAATCTCGCGCGCCCGGATGTGCGGGCCTATGTCTTCCAGGTTCTCGACAAGCTACTCAATGAGAACGACATTGCCTTCCTCAAGTGGGACTATAACCGCAACTGGTCAGAGCCGGGTTGGCCGGCAGTGGCGCCGGAGGACCAGAAAAAGGTCTACATCGATTACATTCAGAATCTCTACTCCATTCTTGCCGAGGTGCGCGAGAAGCATCCTCATGTGGAGATTGAGGGTTGCTCCGGCGGCGGAAGCCGCATCGACCTGGGCATCCTGCGCTACAGCGACGAGGTGTGGACGTCGGACAACAC
>JBAVQC010000421.1:0-23976 GCA_049693715.1 Acidobacteriaceae bacterium
CGAGGGGCGCATTCGGGCGGCGGCGTTTGAAACGATTGCTGATGCGATCGAAGTAGAGGTAAATAATCGGCGTGGTGTAGAGGGTAAGCACCTGGCTGAAGAGCAGACCGCCGGCGATGGCAACACCGAGCGGCCGGCGTAGCTCCGAACCCGTCCCAGTGCCCAAGGCCAGGGGCAGCGCCCCAAACAGGGCCGCCATCGTGGTCATGAGGATAGGACGGAAGCGCAACATGCAGGCTTCGAAGATCGCGTCCCGTGTGTCCTTACCGTGTTCCCGCTCAGCTATCAGGGCGAAGTCGATCATCATGATGGCGTTCTTTTTCACGATGCCGATCAGGAGAAAAATGCCGATGATGGAGATGACGTCAAGTTCGCTGTGAAACAGGATCAGCGCGATAATCGCGCCCACACTGGCCGACGGCAAGGTGGTGAGAATAGTGATGGGGTGCACCAGGCTCTCGTAGAGCATGCCGAGCACAATGTAGATCGCGAGCAGCGCAGTAATGATGAGCAGCGGCTCGGTGGAGAGTGATTTCTGGAAAGCCTGGGCAGTGCCGGCGAAGGTTCCGCGCACGGATGCGGGAACACCGATCCGGCGCTGCATCTGGTCAATCAGCTTGGTCGCGTCGCCCAGAGAAACTCCAGGCGCAAGATTGAACGAGACCGTCACCGAAGGAAAGAACGAGGAGTGATTCACCCCCAGGGGTGAAGTGGACGCGGTGGCGTGGCTAAAAGCATCCAGCGGGACGATGCCGCCGTTGTTGGAGTGGACGTAGGTGGACTTAAGCGTGGTGGGGCTCACGAGAAACTGCGGCGCCGCCTGCAGAACGACGTAATACTGGTTGAGCGAGGTGTAAATGGTGGAGACCTGCGCCTCGCCAAAACCGAAGTACAGCGAATTATCAATGACCTGTGGCGTGATGCCGAAGCGGGCTGCGGATTGCCGATCGTAGTCCAGCAGCATCTGCAAGCCACGGTTCTGCTGGTCGGTGGTCACGTCCTTCAGCTGGGGAATCTTCATCATCTCGTTGTAGACCCGCGGACCCCAGATGCTAAGGTCTTCGACCGTGTCGCCAGAGAGCTGGTACTGGTACGCGGCGTTGCTCTGGCGGCCCCCCACCCCAAGATCCTGCGATGCCTGCAGAAAGGTCGAAGCGCCGGTAAGCTTTTGCAGCTTGGGCCGCAAGCGATCCACCACCTGGGCGGCGCTGATGCCGCGCTCCTTGAGCGGCTTGAGGATGATGAAACTGAAACCGTTGTTGATGGCCCCGCCGCCCGGTCCGCCGCCGCCTCCGGTGAAGCCGAGAACGTTCAGCACCGCCGGATCCGCCTGCACCACCTTCTCCACCGCGATCACGGAATCGCGCATGGATTGAAACGAGGCATCCTGTGCTCCCTGCAAGCCGCCCTGAATACTGCCGGTGTCTTGCAAAGGGAAAAATCCTTTGGGTACACGGCCAATCAGGACGACGTTCAGCGCTAATGTCGCAAACAAGGTGACGAGTATCAGGAGCGGGTGTTCGAGTGCCCAGGTGAGTGAGTGGCGATAGCCGGAGAGGAGCAACTCGAAACCGTGTTCAAAGGCGCGATAGATACGATTATGCTTTTCAGCCCCGACAGGTTTGAGCAGCCGGGAGCACATCATCGGAGTGACCGTGAGCGAGACCAGCATGGAGACAGCAATCGAAGTGGTCAGCACAAAGGCGAACTCGTGGAAGATTCGCCCGACCACGCCCCCCATGAAGAGGATGGGGACGAAAACCGCGATCAGCGAAAGGCTCATGGAGAGGACAGTGAAGCCGACCTCTTGCGCGCCCTGAAGGGAGGCCTCCATGGGAGGCACACCCAATTCGATGAGGCGGGTGATATTTTCCATCACCACGATGGCGTCGTCCACCACAAACCCGGTGGAGATGGTGAGCGCCATCAGCGACAAATTGTCCAGGCTATAGCCAACCAGGTACATGACGCCGAAGGTGCCAATGAGGGAAACCCCGACCGCAACGCCCGGAATCAAAGTCCCGCGCGGGCTGCGCAGGAAGGCGAAGACCACCGCGATCACCAGGATGACGGAGATGAGCAGGGTTCGCTCCACGTCGCTGACCGAGGCGCGAATCGTGGTGGTGAGGTCGGTGACGATGGCGAGGTTGTCGCCGGCAGGAATAGAAGCACGCACCGACGGCAGCGTGGCCTTGATGCGATCCACGGTCGCGATGACATTGGCGCCGGGAAGGCGAAAGACCAGCAGGATGATGGCGGGCTGCTGATTGACGAAGCCGGCGGCGCGCAGGGTCTGAACCGAGTCGTACACGTTGGCAACATCCCGCATGCGGACGACGCCCCCGTGACCGTTGTTGCCGACGATCAGGGGCGCATAATCCGCAGCCTTCGAAATCTGGTCGTTGGCCGTGATGTCCGCAGTGGTGAAGTCGTCGGAGAGCTGGCCCTTGGGGCGGTTCGAGTTCTGCTGGCTGATCACGCGGGCGAGGTCTTGCAGGCCCAGACCGTAGCTATTGAGCTGTTGCGGATTAGCGTCAATGCGCACCGCGGGAAGGGCACTGCCGACCACCTGCACCTGGCCCACACCTTCCACCTGCGACAGCTTCTGCTGAATGACCGAGGAAGCCGTGTCGTAGAGCTGAGGCTTACTGCGCGTGGGAGAGGTCAGGTCGAGCACCATCACCGGGGCTAAGGCGGAGTTGATCTTTCTATATTGGGGGTTGGCGGGAAGGTTTGTGGGCAAGTACGTGCGTGCGGCGTTGATGGCAGCTTCCACATCGCGTGCGGCGCCGTCGACATCGCGGCTGAGGTCGAACTGCAGAGTCACCGAGCAAACGCCGAGCGTGCTGGAGGAGGTCATCTGGCTGACCCCCGCGATATGTCCAAATTGGCGCTCCAGCGGAGTGGCCACAGAAGAGGCCATCACTTCCGGGCTGGCGCCGGGCAGTGCAGTGGCCACCGTGATGGTTGCGAAATCAATCTGGGGAAGAGAAGAAACCGGCAGATTGAAAAAAGCCAGCATGCCCGCCAGCGTAACCGCGATGGTGAGCAAAGTGGTGGCCACGGGCCGGCGAATGAAGGGACCGGAAATGTTCATGCGCCCGTAGTCCCGGGGTTGGGATTGGCAGCGGTCGCATGGGGCTTGCCCGAGAAGCGGGTGGCAATCCGGTCAAAGAAAATATAGATGATAGGCGTGGTGTAGAGGGTGAGCACCTGGCTGACGAGCAGGCCGCCGACCATCGCGATGCCCAGCGGACGGCGTAGCTCAGAGCCGATCCCGCTGCCAAAAGCCAGCGGGATGCCGGCGAAGAGCGCAGCCAGGGTGGTCATGAGGATGGGGCGGAAGCGAAGCAGCGAGGCTTCATAAATCGCTTCGACGGAGGTCTTGCCCTGCACCCTTTCGGCTTCGAGCGCGAAATCGACAATCATGATGCCGTTCTTCTTCACGATCCCGATGAGCAGGATGATGCCGATCACGGCGATGATGTCGAGCGACTGGCCAAACAGGCGCAGGGCGAGCAGTGCGCCGACTCCGGCGGAAGGCAGCGTGGAGAGAATGGTGAGGGGGTGGATGAAGCTCTCGTAGAGCACGCCGAGCACGATGTAGACCGCGAGCAGCGCGGCGAGGATCAGCAAGGCTTCGTTGCCGCCGATCGCCGTGTAGGCCGCGGCGGTTCCCTGGAAGCCGATAATTACGCTGGCCGGCATATGCAGGCCAGCCTGGGCCCGATTGACCGCGTCGACTGCTTGGCCGAGAGACGCGCCTTCTGCAACATTAAAGGATACGGTTACGACTGGAAACTGGCCCTGGTGCGAGATGGTGAGAGGCGAAGGCTTGATCTCGAAGTGGGTGAAGGCCGAAAGCGGCACCGGAGTGGGAATGGTGCTGGTGGAGGCGGAGCCCCCGGCCGAACCCTGTCCCGACGTTTGGCTGCTCGATGCGGATGAGGAGGTGGATCCGCCGGAGGTTGAAGACAGGGCATTCGTCGGTGTCCCGGTGGACAGACTGGAGCCAGTGGGCGATGCGCTGCTCGACGTATTCGTAACCGTATTGTTCTGCGTGGTTAACGACGAAGAAGAGCTGCTGCCGGCGGCTGAGGAAAGTTGTGTTCCCTGGGTGCTGGAGGAGTTTGCGTTGGAAGAGGGAGTCAGCGTAGTCACTGCGCTTGCGGCGGCTGTGCTTCTGCCGGAAGTCGAGGCAGCCGCGCCGGCAGTGGTTGTGTTCGCTGCTCCCTGGACATAGAGGCTATCGAGCTTTCGAGGATCCTTCTGAAATTCGGGCAGCGCTTCGAGGATCACGTGGTACTGGTTTGACTGGGTATACAGGGTGCTTATCTGGCGTTGGCCGAAGGCGTCATACAGGGTGGAGTCGACGGTATCGGCGGTGATGTTCATGCGCGAAGCGGTGGCGCGATCGATGGCCAGCTGCGCGGTTACCCCGTTGGGCTGATCATCGGTGGCCACATCCCGCAGCTCCGGAAGCCGGCGCATGGCCTCGACCAGCTTGCCGGTCCAGATGCCGAGTTCGGCCGGGTCCGGATCTTCGAGCGTGTACTGGTATTCGGTGCGGCTGGCGCGATCGTCGACGGTCAGGTCCTGCACTGGCTGCATGAAGAGTTGAATGCCCGGGACGCTGCGGAGATTTCGATCCAGACGCCGGATGACCTGGCTTGCGGTAAGGCCGCGAATCGCAGGATCTTTGAGATTGATCTGGATGCGCCCGCTATTGAGCGTGGTGTTCACGCCGTCGGCGCCGATGAAAGAGGACAGGCTTTGGACCGCCGGGTCCTTCAGGATTTCGTGGGCCAGTTGCTGTTGCTTTCGCGACATGGCGGTGAACGAAATAGATTCCGGCGCCTGCGAAATGCCCTGAATGATGCCTGTGTCCTGAGTCGGAAAGAAGCCTTTGGGGATCTCGATATAGAGAACAATGGTGAGCACGAGCATGGCTGCCGCGATCAGCAACATCGGTATCTCAAAGCGAAAGACCCAGCGGAGGCTGCGTCCGTAGGCGGCAATAACTCGTTTGAAGAGGCCTTCGGTGTAGTGGTAGAAACGCGTCTGCTCGGCCTCCGGCGTATGGCGCAGAATCCGCGCGGCCATCATCGGCGTCAGCGTAAGAGACACAAAGGCGGAGATCAGGATGGTGACGCTCAGCGTGACGGCGAACTCGCGAAACAGGCGCCCGACAATGTCGCCCATAAAGAGCAGCGGGATCAGCACCGCAATCAGCGAGATGGTGAGCGAAATGATGGTGAAGCCGATCTGCTGTGCGCCCTGGAGCGCCGCCTCCATCGGCGTAAAGCCTTCTTCGAGATAGCGGGAGATGTTCTCAATCATCACGATGGCGTCGTCGACCACAAAGCCGGTCGAGATGGTGAACGCCATCAGGGTGAGGTTGTTGAGGCTGTACCCCAGTGCCTCCATCACTACAAAAGTGCCGATCAGCGACAGCGGCACTGCGACGCTGGGGATGATGGTCGCGGAAAGGCTGCGCAGAAAGAGAAAGATCACCGTCACCACCAGGGCGATGGTGAGCATCAACTCGAACTCGACGTCGCGGACCGAAGCCCGGATGGTATTCGTTCGATCGGTCAGCACCGTGAGTCTAATTGCGGCGGGAAGCGTGGCCTGCAGCTTGGGCAGCAGCTCTTCGATGCTTTGGACCACCTGGATGGTGTTGGCCCCGGGCTGCCGCTGGATGTTGACAATCACCGCCGGGGTTTCGTTCATCCAGGCAGCCAGCTTGCTGTTTTCGATACCGTCACTCACCTTGGCTACGTCGGTCAGCATGACCGGTGCGCCGTTCTTATAGGCGACCACAAGGTCCCGATAACCTTTGCTCGAAAGCAGCTGATCGTCGGCGTTGATCTGAAAGTTTTGTGCCGGGCCGTCGAAGCTGCCCTTGGCGGAGTTCACGCTTTGCGCAGTGAGCGCATTGCGCAAGTCTTCAAGATTGACGCCATAAGCAGCGAGAGCCGTGGGGTTAGCCTGTACGCGGACGGCGGGTTTCTGTCCGCCGCTGATGGTCACCAGGCCCACCCCGCTGAGCTGCGAAATCTTGGGAGCGAGCCGCGTGTCCACCAGGTCTTCGACGCGCGACAGCGGAAGGGCTTTGGACGTGAGGGCGAGAGTGAGCACCGGCGCGTCGGCAGGATTGGATTTGCTATAGACCGGCGGGACGGGGAGGTCGGTGGGCAAGTAGCCCTGCGCCGCGTTGATCGCGGCCTGCACTTCCTGCTCGGCGACATCGATGTTGAGGTTCAGCGAGAACTGCAGCACGATGACCGAGCTGCCATCGGAGCTGGTAGAGGTCATTTGCGAGAGCCCGGCTACCTGGCCAAACTGACGCTCCAGCGGCGCCGTCACGGCAGACGACATCACCTGCGGGCTCGCGCCGGGGTAGAAGGTCTGCACCTGTATGGTGGGGTAGTCGGCTTCCGGCAACGCGGAGACAGGCAGCGTGGTGTAGGAGGCAAGTCCAACCACCAGGATCGCGACCATCAGGAGTGCGGTGGCGACGGGCCGAACGATAAAGATGCGAGACGGATTCAACGGGTTTGCCCGGCGGCACTCTTTCCGGCCACAGTGCCCGCGACTTCTTGCGGAGAATCTTCGATCTCCACCTTGGTGCCATCCTGCAGTTTGTCAAAACCGGTAATCGACACGGTGTCGCCCGGGTTGAGTCCCTGGATCGCAGACAAATTGCCGTCAGTGGTCTGCTCGACAATGTTCTGGATCGAGGCAGTATGGTTACTGTTCACCTTGTAGACAAAGGCCTGCACGCCGTTACGCTGGACAGCCGCACTCGGGATCAGCAGGGTGTTATGCAGTGTGCTTACCAGCATGCGGGCATTGACGAACTGGTTGGGGTAGAGGGAGAGATCGCGATTATCGAACTCCGCGCGGAAGCGAATGGTGCCGGTGGTAGTGTCGACCTGGTTATCGATGGTGAGCAGATGGCCGGTGGCGATCTTGTCCATCAGCGAGCGGTCGAAGGCGTCAACGGGGAGGGCCGTGCGGCGCAGAATTTGCGACCGCACCTGGGAAAGGTTGTCTTCCGCAACGTTGAAGACCACGGTAATCGGTTGCAATTGTGTCACCACGACGAGTGCATTTGAGTTGCCGGCAAAAATGGTGTTGCCGGGGTCGACCAGGCGCAGGCCCACGCGGCCAGAAGCGGGTGCGGCGATGTGGCAGTAGCTAAGCTGCACCTTCTGATAATCGACCTGGCCCTCATCGTTTTTGACCGTACCTTTATATTGTTCGACCGCCTGCTCCTGATCATCCAGGGTCTGGTGGGCGATGGCGTCCCGCGCCACGGCTTTCTGGTAGCGGGCGAGATCGATCTCTGCCTGGTTGAGCAGTCCCTGGTCGTGCTGCAGGGTGCCCTCCGCCTGTTTGAGCTGGGCTTCGTAGGGTCGGGGGTCGATTTCGATGAGCGACTGGTCCTTGCGGACCATCTGCCCTTCGCGATAGTTGACCGCGACGACCCGTCCGGTGACCTGGCTGTAAAGGCTGACGGTGGAGACGGGGGTGACCGTGCCGAGGGCGTCGACATGGATCCCCATGTCGCCCTGGCGCACCGTGGCCACCTTGATGGTGACGACCGGGGGTTGATTGAGTGCGCTCTCGTCAGGTTTGGGCTTGGGTTTGTGGGTAACCAGCAGCACGATGCCGAGGATAAGCAGGGCGATAAGAATGATGCCAAGCCAGGGGCGACGTTTTCGTTTACCGACGGGCGAGGCACCCGTGAAAGGGTCAGGATGCAAGCTCGCTGTGGGACTCTCCATGGGCGCCGGACTCCGATGGACCACTTGATACGCTACGTGGCCATCCCACTACTTTAGCAGTCCACCGGCTTAAGGTTTGAGCTGGCAATGAAGGAATCCGGGAAACGGTTTACTTCCCGCCCTTCATAAATGCACGCACCAGGCTCGCGATCTCATCCGCCTTGGTATCGAGCGCGAAGTGTCCTGCCTCGAGCACGTGGACCTCGGCGCCCGGTACGTCCTTGCGGTACCGTTCCGGCTCGCCGGGATCGAACGAGAGATCGTGCTTGCCCCAGACGACCAACAGCCTGGGCTGGGTCTTCTGCATCCATGCCTGCCAGGATGGATACGCCACCACGTTAGTGCGGTAGTCATAGAAGAGGTCGCTTTGAATCTGCGCCTGTCCGGGCGCGTTCAAAAATGCATACTCGTCGGTCCACAGATCCGGGTCATAAAGCTCGGTGTTGGGATCGTCTCCGATGTGCCGCGTCCTGGTAGTGGCCAGCGACAGCAGGTTTTTGCGCAGCGCTTCTTCGTAGGCAGGACGGTCCGCCCAGTATGCACGCCGTGTCGCCCAGTTCGCTCCCAGGCCTTCGTTGTGCCCGGCCGCATCCTGAACGATAAGAGCGTTCACCCGCTCCGGGTGTGCCAACGCCATGCGAAAACCAACCGGGCCGCCGTAGTCCTGCATATAGAGCGTGTAGTGCGACAAACCCATCGCCTGCGTGAAGCCATTCATCACCGACGCGATGTGGTCGAAGGTGTAATCGAACTGTTTTGGGTCGGGCCATTCGCTGTGCCCGTAGCCGGGATAATCGGGGGCAATCAGATGGTAGTTATCCGCCAGCCTCGTCAGCAGCGGCTGAAACATGCGCGAGGAGGAGGGGAGACCGTGCAGTAGAAGAATCGTGGGGGCGTCTTTCGGCCCCGCCTCCCGGTAGAAGATGGAGAGTCCATCCACGCTGACTGTGCGATAAAACACTTGTGATTCCATGGTTGTGCCCTTTCGCTACTCAGCGACTTCGAAGACAACATCGAGTTCTACCGGCATCCCGAGGGGAAGGCTGGCGACCCCGATGTACCGATACACCTAACAGATTCCTGTTACGTCGAAGTGATTCGTAAAAGGTTCGAGCTTCATGGCTGCGGCCGCAGGCGTCCGGCAGCTGCCCGGTTCGTGACGCAATCCGCTTCGCCAGGGCTCGAGGGGCGATTCCAGGTCGGCGAAGAGGAGCGTACCGGTCATTTCCGGACAGGCGTTTCCAATTTCGGACACACGAGACTGCCTTGCCTGCCCCCTGCGCGCGCTTCCACTGGGCAGATTCCTCGATGGCTTGTTTGGCCACAAAGGTGCAACCTCAAATAAGCCACTTTTTCGTCCGGGGGTTCTATGCAGACTCTGCTACATGATTTGCGCTACGCGGTGCGACAACTGCGCAAGACTCCAGGGCTGACCGTTCTCGCCGTTCTGTCGCTGATGCTGGGCATCGGCGCAAATACGGCAATCTTTACGATTATCGAGAGTGTGCTGCTGCGTCCGCTCCCTTATGCGCACGCCGATCGGATCCTCTTTATCGGGCCCACCGGCGACAAGCCGGCATTCGGGTCCACCTCATGGCTGAACTACCGGGATATCGCCGCCCAGTCGAAGCTTTTAGAGTATGCAGCGGGCTATTCAGAAGATGTAAGCGTTGTCGAGGGTAAGGATGGCTCGCAAAGCGTGGTCGCGCCGAGGGTGACGACCAACTTGTTTTCCATGCTTGGCGCGCATCCATTGCTGGGCCGTACGTTCACTGAGGCCGAGGGCCAAACCAGCGGGCCGCCCGTCGCGCTGCTGTCGGAAGGCTTATGGCGGCAGACCTTCGGCGCAGATCCCCACATCGTTGGGCAAGTAGTGAAAATCGGCGGCACGCCGCGCACCGTTGTTGGCGTGATGCCCCGATCGTTTCAATTTCCGGAAACTATGGGGCCGGACCTGCAAAAGGGCGTGTGGTTGCCGGTACAGCCCACGGGAGAGATGTTAAAGGACCGAGGCTATCACTTCTTCAACGTGGTGGCCGATCTGCGAGCCGGAGTCAGCGTCCGGCAGGCGCAGCAGGAACTGGATGCGGTCGCAGCGCATATCCCGCGAAAAGATAGTGATGACGTCACTAGATTTCACGCCACCCCGTACCAGGAACTGCTGACCGGGCCGGTGCGCCCGGTTCTGTACGGGCTGTTCGGAGCGCTCTCGCTGGTGCTGCTCATCGCCTGCGCGAATGTTTCCAACCTGCTGATTGCGCGGTGCCTCGGCCGTCAACAGGAGTTTGCGGTGCGGGCGGCGTTGGGGGGAGGCCGGTGGCGGCTTGCACGGCAGATGTTATCCGAGGGAATGTTGCTGAGCCTGATAGGTTGCGGGGCGGGGGTGATGCTGGCCCGCGCCGCCGTGATCGCCGTAAGTAAGCTGCCGGCGGGAACCATCCCGCGCGCCGATTCGATCGCCATCCACTGGACAGTGGTGCTGGTGCTGGCGGTGATTGCCATCGTGGTCACTGGGTTGTCTTCGCTGCTGCCGGCGCTCCTGGTGGCGCGTTCCAACCCCCAAGCCGCGTTGCAATCGGCCTCCCGCGGCCTGGGGTCGCACTCGGTGAGCGGCAAGCTGAGTGGAGGGCTGGTCGCCGGGGAGGTGGCTTTGTCCACACTTCTTCTGGTGGGGACTGGACTGCTGTTTCACACCCTTTGGAATCTCGAGCAATCGCGGCTGGGATTTGATGCGGCTCACGCAACAACCTTCACCGCGATGCCCGCGGACGCGGCCGGTTTTTCCGCGATGGCTGTCTCCGAGGTCGGGGGGAACGCGCCGGCGTCCGTTGCCCTGCTTACCTACCAGCCCGTGCTCGACCGCATACGTCAAGTACCCGGCATCGAGAGCGCTGCGTTGGTCACATCGCCGCCGCTGTCTGGTCTTGATATGAGCACGAGCTTTCAGATTCTGGGGCAAGCCAAGGATCCGGCCGACAAACCGAATGCTCGTATCAGCGCCGTGAGTGGAGACTATGCCCGGACCATGGGCACGCCGGTCCTGCGCGGCCGCATGATCGGCGACGCAGATACCGGGACAACTCCATTCGTTGCGGTCATCAACCAGGCCTTGGCCAGGAAGTACTTTGCGGATAAAGATCCTCTGCAGAGGCAAATCAATCTGGGAGGCAAGGAGACGGGGATGATCGCGCCATACACCATTGTTGGCGTACTGGACGACCAGGTAGACAGCAACGTGGGCGGAGCTGTACGGCCATTCATCCTGTTGTCGCAGCACCAGGTCCCGACCACCTCGCTTTTCTACCAGGCGCTTTTGAAGACGGTGGTGAGCTTTGTGGTCAGAACTCACGGCGAGATGCCCGTCGCAGCGGAGATGCGATCGGTATTCCACCAGGCGGCTCCCGATTTAGCGGTGGAAGATTTTCAGACCATGGAGGAGGCGGTGCAGAAGAACACCTTTAGCCAGAAGCTGGGGTTGTATCTGGTTGGTTCGTTCGCCGGGCTCGCGGTTGTGATGGTGGTGGCCGGATTGTACGGCGTGTTGTCGCAGCTGGTGAGTTACCGCCGGCGCGAGATCGGCGTTCGCATGGCCCTCGGTGCAACCAGGCGCAGTATAGCCGAACTAATCCTGCGGCAAGGCTCGATTGTCATTGGTGTGGGGCTCGGTGCGGGTCTTCTCTTAGCGGTTGCGACGGGACGCTGGGTAAAGAGTTTCTTGTACCAGGTGCAGCCATTGGATGTGTTGACCTATGTCGCCGTGGTCGTGGCGCTCTCGACCATTGGACTGATCGCGGCGCTGCTTCCGGCGCGCAAAGCCGCTTCTATTGAGCCCATGCAGGCCTTGCGAGAAGATTGAACCGAAAAGTTTTTCCGCAGCCCGACTAGCTTTTTGAAGGGTACGGCCTTTAGGCCGTACATTAACGCAGCTCGACTCGCTTTTTGAAGGGTACGGCCTTTAGGCCGTACATTAACAACCAAGTAGGACGGGCTTTAGCCTCTGAGGGCATTCCTTGTCTTCGGTCAAGCGGCCCTCGGCGGCTAAAGCCGGTCTATCTCCACTGCAAAATGTACGGGCTGAAGCCCATACCCTTCAAGAAGCGGAGTTCTCACACCCGCTCTAAAGCCCGGATTTTTGTTCAGCCTGTGCTCCACTAAGGTCGTGCCCGGATACAAAGCATAAGGGCGGTGATTCCCCAAAACCCACCCACGCCTGGTGTGAAGCTCCGTATACCATGTGTTTACATAGCAAGGCCCCACATCATTTCAAGGAAACGAATTGAAACTACTATCCCGCATGGTCTCCAATGTATTTTCGATAGCCGCAGTCTCCACATGGATAACGATCAGCCTCTCGGCGCAGGCGCAAACCGGCCGCGTCTATACATCAGAGGACTACAGCCGGGCTGCCAATCTCCTGAATGCGGGCACTGTTTCGCTGGTGGATCACGCAGTCAAAGAAGCCACCTTTATCGGCGGCGATCGCTTCTGGTACCTCGACAGCGAAAACGGGTTGCCGACGGTGATGGTGGCCGACGCGGCCACCCGAACCAAGGCCGCCGCGTATGATTCGCTGCGCATGGCCACGGCCCTGCAGGCGGCCGGCCTGGAGGAGAAGGATGCGAAGCGCATTCATCCCGATGAGTTCGATCTGCTCGAGGATGGCCGGAGCGCAAGGATCACCATCGATGGAACGCGCTACAAATGCGCGCTTGGGGCAGAGTATCGCTGCTCGCTCGAACTGGCCGGTCCCACCGGAACGCCAAAACCCAGCCTGAGCGATGCTTCCCTGGCTGACTTTTCTCCTGACGGGCGGCGCGCGGTTTTTATCCGCGATTGGAACCTCTGGGTGCGCGACCTCGCGACCGGGGCAGAAAAGCAACTCACCAAGGATGGCGTGAAGGATTACGGATACGCCACCGACAATGCAGGCTGGACCCACAGCGATCACGCGATCGTCGTGTGGTCACCGGATTCGAAGAAGATTGCAACCTTTCAGCAGGATCAGCGTAAGACCGGCGAGATGTACACCATCACGTCGCGCGTCGGACATCCGCACCTGGAAACGTGGAAATACCCGATGGTGGGCGACAAGGACGTGACCATGATCGAGCGCGTCATCATCGATGTAAATCGAGCGAAGGTCACGCGCCTGAAGATGCCGCCGGATCAGCATCGCTCCACCTTGTGCGACCACCTGATTTGCGACGGCCCCTGGGAGGATGTTCAGTGGGCAGATGACGCGAAGACGCTGGCGTTTGTCTCCACCTCGCGCGACCACAAAGTAGAAAACATGCGCATCGCGGATGCGGCAAGCGGCGCTGTTCGCGACGTGTTCACCGAGACCGTCCCCACTTTCTTCGAGAGCGGATATAAACATGTGAACTGGCGCTATTTGTCGAAGCGAAATGAAATTCTATGGTTCTCTCAACGAGAGAATTGGGGAAACCTGTATCTATACGACGCTGGAACAGGAAAGCTGAAGCACGCGGTGACCGAGGGCGCCTGGAACGTTGACGAGGTCCTGTACGTGGACCAGACCAGCGGCGACATGATCCTGACCGGCACCGGGCGTGAGACATCGGAAGATCCATATTACCGGCGCATCTACAGCGCGAACCTGGATGGGCAGCATCTGAAGTTGCTCACCACGGAAGACGCCGATCACGCGGCTGCTGTATCCAGCGACGGAAAATTCATCGTCGATATCTATTCCACGCCGCAGCAGCCGCAGGTCATGGTGTTGCGCGATCAGTCCGGGCAGGCGATCGAACAGATGACACACGGCGATATCACGCGCCTTATAGCTGCCGGCTGGATCGCACCGGAAACCTTTCACGTGAAAGGGCACGATGGCAAGACCGACGTCTATGGGCTGCTCTTTCGCCCCGCTCATCTCGACCCGTCACGCAAGTATCCGATCATCGATTACATTTATCCCGGACCCCAGGGCGGCTCCTTTGGGACGCATTCATTTCAAGCCTCTCGTGGGGATTGCAATTCGCTCGCGGAGCTTGGCTTCATTGTGGTCGCGATCGAGGGCATGGGGAATCCCAAGCGATCAAAGGCGTTTCATGATGAGTACCTCAAGGACATAGGGATGAACGCGATCCCGGATCAGATCAGCGGCATCAAGGAACTGGCCCAGCGTTATCCGTGGATCGACCTCGACCAGCTCGGCATGTGGGGACACTCAGGCGGCGCCAATGCTACGGTCGCAACCATGCTTCACTTTCCCGATTTCGTGAAAGTGGGGATCGCGGAGAGCGGTAACCATGAAAACCGGACCTATGAAGATGATTGGGATGAGAAGTGGGTCGGGCTGCTGAAGACGAACGCGGACGGAACCACCAACTACGATTCGCAGGCGAACGCAAGCTTTGCCGGGAATCTGAAGGGCAAGCTCCTGCTGGCCCACGGCATGTTAGACGACAACGTGCCCATGTCGATCACCATGCTGCTGATCGATGCGCTGGTAAAAGCTAATAAGGACTTCGACCTGGTGGTGTTTCCCCAGGCGCACCACGGATACGGTCCTGACGCCGGCGCCTATATGATGCGGCGGCGCTGGGACTACTTCATCACGGAGTTGATGAAGGCCACGCCTCCTCATGAATTCCCGATGCCGGCACTGCTTCCGCCCAAGTGACTATTGCTTCAGGTGGTCGTACGTGGCCGTGAGCCTTTCGCGCAGATAGTCGGCGCCGCTGGTGGGCCGATACCTGGGCGCGGCCCCGGGTGCAACACAACTTTGCAGTACTTCGACGCGAGCATCAGGGTTCGGATCGAGGAAGAATGCCACCGAATAGCGATCCTGGACAGGGATCGCGACCCGGTGAGGGGTGGAGACATACACGTCGTTGGTCCAGCGCATCAGGCAGTCGCCGATGTTGCAAACGAATGCGCCTGGGATGTGCGGCGCATCGAGCCAGGCGCCGCTTCGCGTGCGTACCTGAAGTCCGGCGACACCATCGGTGGCCAGGATGGTGAGGTTGCCGTAGTCGGTGTGCATGCCGGCGCCGCTATCGGGTGCCCGGTCCTTCCCGTTTGGCCGCGCCGGATAGTGCAGCAACCGCAGCGTGGCCAGGGGCGCGTCGAGTTTGTCTTCGAAAAAGTTCTCAGCAATGCCCAGATCGAGCGCAAAGCCGTGGTGGATGCACCGGCCCAGCTTCCAGCATGCGTCGTAGTAGGCCAGCACCGTCTCTCGCCAATGGGGAAGCGCCGGCCAGAGATTCACACCCCGGAACGGTTTGCCCGCTAACACCTCGGGATGATCGGCGGGGAGTTCCAGCCCGATATTGAACGCTTCCTTGTAATCCGACTGCGTGGCCCGGTCGTCGAGGCGTTCTCCCTCGAGCGCGACGTACCCGCGGTTGTGGGGCGAGCGCTTGATCGAGTGTTCCTGCTTGACGGCGACGGGCAACGCGAAAAATTCCTGGGCCGCCGCGAACATGGCATCGCGCGTTGCCTGGGCGATACCGTGATTGACCACGTAGAAGAAGCCGATCTCGCGGCAGGCATGGCCCAGTTTCGCGGCGACTTCGGCGCGAATGGAGAGCTCGGTCGAAGCCAGACCCGAAATATCGATTACGGGAAGCTCGGTCATCATATGCTCTCGAGCACGCCCGCCGCTGAGCGAGCAGAGTCAGATTGTAGCAAACACCGGGATCTCTCCTGATAACCAACGTACGAGTGCCCCGCAATCATCGAGATTGCGGGGCACCCGTCTCTTCTTTGCAACTGCAGGTTAGGTTAGAACTGCGCCTTGAGTGCGAACTGGTACAGGCGCGGGGTATAGTTCGGATCGAAGTTGCTCACCACACCGAAATTAGTGCTGCCCAGTTCTGTACTGCCATCCCCCAACGGGAAGATGTAGCTGGGCGTATTGCTGATGTTGTAAGCCTCCGCGCGGAACTGCAGGTTCAGCCGCTCCGTGACCGAGAAGTTCTTGAAGAGAGAAAGGTCCACGTGGCGGAAATCAGGACCGAAGAGTGAATTGCGCGCAGTATTGCCAATCTCCCCGGTAGGCTGAGGAGCGAAGGCGGAAATGTTGAAGAACTCGGCCTTGGACTTGTTTCCACGCGGGTCGAACAAAGTGTTGGGGCGATCTCTGCCGCCGCCGTTATTCGGCACCGCGCGATCCGCGTAGGACTCGGTAACCGACTGACCGTTGGCTGGATTGATGTAGGTCGTGGTGTCGTTGTTGCCCGCCCCGGCATTGCCTCCATTGTTGAGAATGGTGAAGGGTTTACCGCTCTGAAAGACGGTGATGGTGTTGATTTCCCAACCGGTGAGCGCCTCTTTCGCTATACCTGTCCAGGTCTTACCGTATTGAAACTCGTAGTTCAAAGAGAGAGCAAAGCGGTTCTGGATATCATTCTCCGCAATACCATACTCAATCTGCCGCAGGCGGGTTGGGTCAGCATCGCTGAATCCCTCCTGGCTGCCTTCCTGCGAGAACCCTGTGTTGTCACTCAGAGCTTTTGACCAGGTGTAGTTCGCATCGAAGGCCAGGCCCTTCGTGAAGCGCCGTTGGACAGCGACTTGTAGACCGTTGTAGTTGGAGATACCTTCGCTTTCCACCAGGCCAATCCCACTGAGGTTGCCTCCGGGGAATTGGGGGTCGAGCAGGCGTGGTCCGCTATTGGGGCGAATGGCTGTTCCCGCCTGGTAGAGAGGGCTATTGGGGTTGGTGCTGTACGGTTTGGGTTGGTTGATGTCGTTGATCACTTGCGGCAGATGGTGCCCGATGTTACCGACATAGCCGATGGTCAATACATTAGCACCCAGCTGCTTCTCGACTTGCAGGTTGTATTGGTCGATGACCGCGGACTTGAGGTTGGGGCTCACCGCGCCAAAACCGAGCGGATTAATGTTCTGCAAGTTCGAGACGTTAGGTACTGTGGGAATGGGAAGACCCTGATCGAAGGAGCTGTACGCCGATGCGCATTGCCCGTTGCCAACGCTGTGGCCGGCACCGAGAAAGGCCGTTTCAACCTGTATTGCGACGGCGGATTGGCAGCTCGGATTAAAGTTCACAAGGAAGGGAACGTTCTTCAAGTCAGTGTTAGAGGTGTAGTTCCCGGGAAAATAGCTGATACCGAAGCCGCCGCGGATGACCGTCCCCCGCAGGGCCGAGTAGGCGAACCCAACGCGCGGCGCCACGTTGGAGTAATCGGTTGCGATCCCGGCGTGACCATCCACACCGTTGACGTTGGCGATCTTCAGGGCACTCGTGACATTTGAGGAAGTCAAGTTCAGAGCCTGGAAGAAGTCGAAGTTCGCGATACGGTTATGTGCCTCGGTGAAAGGAGTGAACACATCATAGCGAAGACCATAGAGCACGGTCAGCTTCGGTGTTACCTTCCAGGAGTCCTGAACGAAGAAGCTCGGCTCCCAGGTGCGATAGTCCGGCGCCGTGAGGTCTACCTGGCGCTGCTCACCGCTGAAAGCACCGGTCAGTGAGGATGCGATTCCGTTGTCACGCTGCTGGGTCGCACTCAGTTGAGTAGTGGAGCCTGCCGCGGGTGATGAATCCGTTTGCAGCCCGAAGTTGTATTGACCACCGACATAGGGGCTTTGCACGTTGCGAGCCTGCCGGCGAATGAGGCTGGCCCCGAACTTGACGTTGTGGGCGCCCTTGGTCCAGCTTACCGTTCCCAGGTACTGGAAGGTGCTATCGATGTCCTGTAAGGGAACGAACGAGCCGTCGCCGATGTCGGCCAAACCAGGAAAGCTGATCGGTGTGAGGTTGATTGACTGGCTGTTCAGGTTCGATGCGAACGTACCCAGACCGCCGGAAACAATGGCGTCGGCGCTTTTATTGCCGGTGGAGTTGAGCGGCAAGGAGAGATTGTTGATCCGCGTGAAGGCAGCGCGCAGGTCAACCAGAAGGTTCTGGGTGAAGATGCGGGTATAACCGAATCCGTACTGTTGCGCCGCATCCGTCGCCGGACCGTCGAAATCAAACTGGCCGCCGCTGATCTGGAGTCCAGTCGCTGCGTTCGTTCCCAGCCCGGGAGGCGTGAAGGTATTGACCTTGTTGTAATCGTAACGGCCGAAGAAGGAATTGCGGTCGTTGAATTTGTGATCGATGCGGATATCGAAGCTATTCGCGAACTGCGTGCGGCCAGGACTGGTGATGTAGTTATTCGACAGCGCGCCGGCGGCGCCGGCGTTCGGCGCGGGGTATAGCTTCAGGTAAGCCAGGGCAATGGGGTCAACAGCGAATCCCTGGGTGCCGTTTCCCGCGTTGAGCAGCAGTTGCGGCGATCCACCGTTGAGACTATTCACGTCGTTGTACTCGGTCTGGGTAAGCGTCGTTTTTGTGTAGGTTTGACCATTCACCTCGCGGAAGCCCTCGTAGTCACCGAAAAAGAAGGTCCGATTTCTCCAGATGGGTCCCCCGATACTGCCGCCAAACTGGTTCTGGCGCAGCTCAGGCTTGGCGCCTGTGGTTTGCAGAACGTTGCGCGCATCGAAGATGTCGTTGCGGAAAAACTCGTATGCCGTTCCGTGAAATTGGTTGGTGCCGGCACGGGTAATGAGGCTGATGACGCCTCCGGCCGTACGGCCGGCTTCCGCAGTGTAGTTGTTGGTCTGTACCGTGATCTCGTCGATGGCTTCTACGATGGGCCGCACGCCAATCGTTCCGATGATGCGCTCGTTATCGTCGATTCCGTCGATGGTGTAGTTGTTGAGAGTGTCGTCCTGACCGTTGACTGAGAAGCTTGCGGTTTGACGGCGATCGTCGGGGCGGCCACCGCTGGTCAGTCCGTTTCCGGGACCCTCGTTGGCCCCGGGCACAATTTGCACCAGCTGAACGAAGTTGCGGCCGTTTAATGGGAGATCCTGCACGGCCTTGGCTGTGACGGTGGAGCTTACCGTCGCGCTATCGGCCTGCAGCAGAGGGGTGGTCGCCGTTACCTCGACGACGGCGGACGCTGCGCCAACCTGCAGGTGGACATCGGCACGCGCACGGTCGCCCGCTTCCACAGCAAGGTCCTTGGTAATCGACTCCTGAAATCCGCCGGCTTTCACTGAGATAGAGTAGTGTCCGACAGAAAGAAGGGTGAAGGTGTAATCTCCGGTGCCGTTGGATTGGACGGTGCGCTGGTCGTTGGTCCCGAGGTTGGTAAGGGTAACGGTTGCATTTGGGATAGTGGCGCCTGTCTGGTCGGTCACTGTGCCCAGAATGTCGGCGGTGGTCAGCTGCGCTAAGGCTGCCGAGGTCGCGAAGAGTAAAACCGCCAGCGATAAAACTGGCACCATACATAGTTGACATAAAATTCGCCCGCACTGGCCTAGGCGGCTGATTGCTGTTTTCTTTTGATTTTTCATAGGTCCCGTTTGCATCGGTTGATTGTGCGATTGCGATGATCGGGCTTCTGCTTAAATCGACCCGATCATCCACAGACCACGAGCCAACTGATCGATCTGCAGCTGCTCGGGGCCGAAGGTAAATAGCGCAGAGATCCACAGCACGAGATGAATCGAAGTCAACTCGGCAGTGATGTCAGCACTCGACTTGTTGGAATTGGATTCGCCGGAAAGGTTACAAGCGGAGTTGATTACATAAGCGGGTCATGGGTCCGTAGTTCATCTCCTATTGTATAAGCAACCGGCTGCCGCGTCTTTTATTCACGACAGAAGGAATAAATCCATCGATGTGCACGATGAGACGCCGGTGCCGATATTATTTGCGTCAGTAGATAGTGCTCTCTGGGCTTTTGCTCCGTCTAAGACGGCGCGCAAAGAACGTGCGATTTAATTCAGATTGAATCGAAGCCGCTACTTTCCCTCATAGTCGCGAGGCGCCAGGATCTCGGTCAAGTAATCCCGGGTTCCGGGGATCCGTTCCAGGTGGGGATACCGTAGCCCTCCCGCGTATTGAATTTCGCGCGTTTCTACGGTGTCGAAGTTGCGAACCACCATCAAGATCTTGCCCCCTCGAGGGTGGGCGATGGATGCGGACAGTACTTCGGGCGAGTAGGCAGTTCCATCGACGGCCAGCACCTTCATGCTCGGTCCCAATCCGGCATCGTAGGCTGGTGTGCCGGGTAACACTTCAAGAATCGTCCCATCCTGTTGCAGGTCGATGCCAATCGACGCGGTTGAAAAATACGAGGCAGCGTCGGGGAGATCGGCATAAAACGGTTTGTTGTTCGGGGTTGCATTGTAGACCACGCGCCAACCCGCAGCCTCAAGCCCCTCTGTCGGTGGCGAACTGTTTAGCTGGTAGACATACTTCTCGAAGAAGCTGTGCCAATCGTACGGACAAATCGCCGAGAGCGATGCTTCGACATCGGCGCGGGTGTAGGGAACAACGATGGGACCGGTGTCGCGCTGGCCGAGGAAGCTGCGCAGAAAGTCGTCCAACGTAACGCGGTCGTGCGTTTGCTCGCGGATCAATGTATCGGCACGCAACCACATCAGCGCCCCTTCATCGTAGTAGTCCTGGCTGCGCCGCAACGCGTTCCATCCGCCGTGGACGGATCGTAATACCCAATCCTGCGCGGCCGTGTCGACGAGTGGCGTGGTTGCGCGCCCGGCCTCGTGGGCGTAGTCGGAAGCGATGCGCCCGAGGTAGTCGCGCATGTACGCAGAGTCGTTGAAGCCGGCGCGTGTGGCCAGCAGCATACCGATGTATTCGTTCAGTCCCTCATATACCCACAACAATGTGGTTCGTTCAGGACCTTGATAGTCGGGTTTGGAATACAACTCTCCCGGTCTGCGGTACTTGCCGTCCCAGGAGTGGGACTGCTCATGCGCGAGCAGCGGAAAGCCAAATCGTTCCAGGGTCTCCTTTTTCGAGAGACCTGCGTCGCCGATTGCGTCCCACGGAGAATCCTCATGCTCCAGTCCGTCGAAGGGAAGCGCCGCACTCTGCGAGACAAGCAAGTGCATCGTTTGCCAGTGGCGGAAGCCGAACATAGCCTGATCCTGATCGACCAGTTTGCCGAAAATGGCGAAGGCGTGGGCATCGTCCGCGTGATCGATGGCGGATTGGCTGTCCCCGGTAAAGTCGAGTTCGGCCGGCCACTTTGAAGCCAGGGGCACGGCTCGGAAAAACTCGCCGGCCAGCACCGGGGAATCGATCAAGCGTTCGAGCGACGTGGGCGCAAAGATCACCCGGCTCCCAGCCTGGTTGGTGATGGGCATGGAGCTGCGTTGCTTCCAATTAGGCGGGAGGAGAATAGAAGGCTCGATCATCAGCTCGCGCTTGTCGATGCCTCGCGGGTAAAGGACACAGGTATTCCAGGCAAGCAGGAGTTGATGATCTGAGATCGTATTTTCGAGCAACGTATCGAAGTCGACGGTGATCATACTGGTGTTAGGCGGCACATCGACTTTGATGGTGTTGATGTCGTCCGGATCACGCGTCCAGGGCAGGGTCAGTTCCCCGGAATGGACCCGGATCGCCGCCAGGTTTTGAATGGGGCCAGTTGGCCCGTGCTCGCCCGGAATCCAGCGGGGATACGCGAGTGCGAGGGGCCCTGGTTGCACCCGGATTTCTTCATGGACAAAAGCAATCCGCCGGTAGGCCTGGGTCTCATCGACCAGCAGCGTCATGGTTGGATCTGGCCTGTTTTGGGCGATCAGATCTCCACTGGTCATGGTGAGGAGAAGCAGTAGCCCTGTGACGGGGATTCTTGAGCGAATTGGCATGATCCTCCAGCGAGTTGAACCGCGGCAGATTTAACAAAATGCGATGGTAGGGCTGTGCCGGCTGAGCCCATCGCTTTCGGCCCATGTACGCTCGGGCGAACCATGGGGCGCCCCTCCAGTTTCGCCGGGACTGGTTAGGATATGGCGTTTCCCCAGGTCCGTCTCATGGTCATGCGATGGGGAGAGTGGTACGCGAACGGCCGCGAGAAGCCAAGTCAATTCAATGGGATACGGGTCGTGCCCGCCTCTTTCGAAGGGGGAGCCGAGCTAAGCAGTCTTTTTCCGCTCGCCACGCCCTGGCTGGCTATGGGTATTTATTCATAATTGGATATTGCCGACCCCTGTTCCTGGGAGGAGAATAACAGACGGATTGCATCGCCGCAGTCTGAAGTGCTGCATACCAAGGAGGCGAGTCATGGGTGAGATTCCCAATAAGTCGCTCGTCACCGTCAAACTCTGGTTCGCTGTCGCCATACTTGTGTCCACCACGGCTCAGCTGTGCGCCGGGCAACCGACTGCAACCCAGACCACAAATAGCCCTCCCGAGAAAACCACGGTGACTGCCCGCAAGACCCTGCCCCTTCAAGAGTTGCCGGCCAATAGGAAGGCTGACATCTTGATGGCCCGCGGAGAGTATGCTGCGGCGATAGCCGCTTATCAGCAAGGCGATCTGAAATCCGCGATTGTGTGGAACAACATCGGCATGGCGTACCACCACCTTTTTGCCCTGGAAGAAGCGCGGAAGGCGTACCAGCAGGCACTTACGCTCAATTCTCGCTTTGCTCCTGCCGCCAATAATCTTGCCGCCGTCTACTACGGCCAACACGAGTATGGAGTTGCCGAGCACTGGTACAAAAAAGCGCTGAAACACACGTCGGAGAGTGCGGTTATCTACTGCAATCTGGGCACAGCCTATTTTGCCGAGGACAAAATGAAGAAGGGCATCAAGATGTATCAGAAGGCCTTCTCCATTGACCCCGAAGTGTTTTCTCCCGATCGAGGCGCGATGGTCGAAGGCGGCGGTTCACGGGAACAACGCGTGGCCATCAACTACTACATTGCCCAGACGTTTGCCAGCGCCGGGAAGCAGGAACAGGCGCTCCTTTATCTGCGTAAGGCCATGGATGAAGGCTTCAGGGATCGCAAACGGCTGATTGAAGACACCAATTTCGCAGTGCTGCGGACCACGCCGCAGTTTCAGAAACTGTTGGACCAGGAAAACCTGAACTGAACGCCCAAGGCGCCGTTCGTCTGCTCAAGAACCACATCTACTACGATGAGTTTTGATCGCGGGTCCCGGCGAGGGCCAGGACCGCGCCGCACAGCAATAAAGTGTCTGCCAGGTAGTTTAGGCCGTTCGCAATGTCCGCGGGATTGGCGATCACGATGGGCAGATAGAGCAATAGCACAAGCAGAAGGATGATCAGCCCCAGCCAGGTCGCCGCGAGCCGAACCTGCTTATTGAGGAGCAGGCTGATGGCGATGACTACATAGATTGCGCCAATCAAATAACCCCAGACCGAGTGCGCCGGCACCCACCGGGGCGTGGCCATCATGAGCGGGACGCCTGGCGCGAGTTCCGGATGCAGGCATTGCTGCACACCCATAAACGCGATGCAAATGGCGATCAGGAATCTTGCCAGCGTGGCGAAGGCATGCCTTGCCTGGGGTTTCCACCCTCCATCCTGAGTTGCGGCAAGAGCGAACGCGCCGCCGGCGAAGGCTGGTTCCCGCAAAACCACTACCCACGTAATCCGGTTGTGCGGGTTGCCTGCGACGTTGGGAATATGGATGAGAAGTTCGAACAAAAGAATCAGGACTCCGGCGAGTGCGGAGGCAAGCCACGCGTATTTTCCGGCGGCTATGCTCAAGGCTGCGGCGATAAGGCAAGCGCCCACGAAGAGCACCCAGAACACGTGTCCGGGGAGCCAGGCAGGCACCGCCCCCGCTAAGCTTGTAGTCACCGTAAAATGTTCGGCGCCAAATACTGCCAAAGGAACCGCAAAAAAGACTGGACCAAGAACCACGATCTTATCCAGACCTTGTTTTTGGAGAAACTCGTTCCTGACGGTGATCAGGCCGATTGCCAGAACCAGGGCGCCTATGAGGTAGGGTAGCCAGACGCCCCAGGAAAGTCCGGGAATCCATTCTGCGATATTGGCGGGGTAGAAAAATCCGGATACAGCAGCAAGAGGTGTGCTCAGCATGCCCAATAACCTTCGACGAGACTGCTTCGAGTGGCAATAGCCACTTAACAGACTTTTATGGTGGCCACTGATAGCCACTGTGGGGCGGGGATTAAGGTCGTCTCGAGACTATGAATACATTCGAAAGGGTAGCCTCCGGCTCAAAAATACGTCCCGGCACTTACCTGACGAGATCAGTGTTGCCCTCCCCTTGTCATCCCGAGAGCCTGTGACTTTTTGATTTCGCACTTTGACGACCGAGCTCCCCTTTAACCGTCACCCTGTCCTTTGGCAACCGCCCTCTCCCTCACCACAACCCTCCCCTGTTTGTC
>JBAVQC010000422.1:0-20235 GCA_049693715.1 Acidobacteriaceae bacterium
AAGTTCAGCCGTCCCTACGGGACTAAGTTTCGAATTGAAGTACTGACACACCTGTTTAGATGGGATGAGACGGCTGGCCCCTGAGGTACGCTTTTCTGCCGGTTTGCGCCATTTCAGCGTCCTCAAAGCCCGTGCTCTTCGTAGCTGCGAGTACTCTATTTGTCGCAAGCGCAGTGATCGATGACTCGACGGCTCTTCATCAACACGGGTCAGCTCATCCGGCAGCGGATGGCTGCAGATTTTAAAGACCTAAGTAACTGCGACCTCGGAGTTTGCCGGTACTTCTTTCAGGGGATATTCCTGCTTGGAAAGCGACCTTGATACTCAACCCTGTAGGGGCTCTGTCCGCTGCGTCGATCTACTATGAATTCAGAAGCTGAAGTCTCCGTACTCACGGCCCAGCAACGGTCTCTTTTAGAAGCCTTGCCTTGTTACGTCTTTGTGCAGCGGGGCCAGAATATTATTTACGCCAATCGGGGGGCACGCGAGATTCTGCACCTCGAGGATGGCGCCTTACTGCCCGTCGACGATCTCTTCAGCGGCAGGTTTCCTGGTTTTGTCTACGCGCATCCGGGGGCGGCGACCCGAGGGGCCGACAACGTCTACGGCTCCGGCGGCCACTCTTATTCCTCTGATTTTCAGTGCCAGATGCGTACGCCGCTGGATTCAGCGGTGCCGGTTCGCGGCAGCTTCCGCATGCTCCGCGTAGAACCGGAGCCCGAGTTGCTGATCGTTGCCCTGCGGTCAAATCACCAGGGGGAAGAAGAGTCAAGGCAGGATTTGCGGAACGGGGCAGATCAGGGTTCGCCGTCGAACTTCCTGGAGCATTTGCTGAATGCCGCTCCTGAAGCCATCATGATCACCCGCGGGTCGAAAATTCTGCATATCAATCGCGAATTCGAAACCCTTTTTGGCTTCAATGCCGACGAAGCGCTGGGACAGAACACATACGACATTCTCATTCCCGAAACCCGCCGCCATGAATTCGATATCCTCGAGCACACCATGCAACTCCATGGCCGGGCTTCGATGGAGACAGTCCGCCTGCACAAGTCAGGCGAGCTCATCGACGTCTCGATCCTGGTCGCTCCGATCAACATGTCGGGCATCGAAATTGGCAACTTTGTCAGCTACCGGGACATCCGGGATAAGAAGCAATCCAACGCCCGCCTGCAGCTCGATGCCTTACGTGACCCGTTGACGGGTTTGGCCAATCGGGCGTTGTTTCTTGATCGCCTGCAGTTGATCATGGCCCGGCAGCAACGGCACTCGCATTTGAATTTCGCCGTGATGTATCTCGATCTCGACCGCTTCAAGGCAGTGAACGATAACCTGGGCCACGCGGCGGGCGACGATCTGCTGTTGTGCGTCGCGGCTCGCCTGCGGTCTTGCGTTCGGCCGGAAGATACGGTGGCGCGCTTTGATGGAGACGAATTCGCCATCCTGCTGGAGGACGTCACTAATATTTCCGATGTAACCAGAATCGCCGAGCGCGCGCAGCATGATATTCGCTTGCCGGTGGAGCTGAACGGCCACGAGATCTTCGTCTCGGCCAGTATCGGGATCGCCTTCGGCACACTGGACCACACCAGCCCGGAACAGATCCTGCGTGATGCGGACTTTGCCATGTATCAGGCCAAGTCAAATGGTCATGCGCGCCACGAGGTTTTTGACGGCTCCATGCACGTGCACGTGGCGGCACAGATGAGGAAGGAGCAGGACCTGAAAACGGCCCTGGAAAACAATGAGTTTGCCGTCTGGTATCAGCCCATCTATCGGCTGGCGACTGGTGAGATCGAGGGTTTCGAGGCGTTGCTCCGCTGGCGCCGCGACGGCGCAGAATGGCTGGCGCCGCAGGATTTTTTGCCCACCGCTGAAGAGACAGGACTCATCGTTCCCATTGGCATGCTGGTGCTGGAGGAGGCTTGCCGGCAACTGAATCTCTGGGCCGAGATACTGCCGGAGAAGAGACCGAGCATTGATGTGAATTTGTCCCCACGTCAGTTCCGGGATCCGAATTTCCTGGCGGGGCTAGCCGAATTGCTGGCCAAGTGGAAGATCTCCCCGGGTCAGTTGCGCCTCGAAATATCTGAGGTTGCAGTGAACCAGGATCCGGAAGCCGCCTTGGTGATCTTCCAGGGTCTGGCTGATCTGAAAGTCAGCGCCGCGTTGGATAATTTCGGCGCCGACCTGGCATCCATGAACCACTTCCTCCGCTTGCCGATTGACCTGGTAAAAGTCGATCGCCGGTTGATTGCCTACCTGCCGATTCCGGGTAAGCAAGCGGCGATCCTGCAAACCATCTTCGATCTTGGACGCATGCTGGAAGTACGCATGCTGGCTGAAGGCATCGAGCGCAAGGAACAGTTGGATGCGCTGCTCAAGTTCGGTTGCGATTTGGGTCAGGGGCATTTCTTGTCGCCGCCTGTTTCGCAGGAAAAGACACAGGCGTTACTCGAGCACGGCACTTGGCGCATTTAAGCTACAATTGAATGCTACGATGGCCCCATGCCACGCCAACGCGAGCCAAAACCAATCTCTTCCAAGGCCGCCAAGAAAAAGGCTGCAGTGGTGCCCGCGGTTGCTTCCGAACTGGTAATCCTCACTGGCCTTTCCGGATCCGGCAAGGCCTCCGCGCTGAAAGCATTTGAAGACCTGGGCTTTTATGCGGTCGACAACATGCCGTTGGAGTTGATCCCGGCGTTTGCCGACCTGGTGCGGCAATCGGCGGAGATTAACCGTGCGGCGCTGGTCGTCGATGTGCGCGAGGGACAGCATCTCGATCGCTTTCCCGCTATCCTTCGTCAGGTAAGAAAGGTTCTTTCGACGACGGTGGTTTTCCTCGATGCTTCCGACCCCTCCCTGGTGCGTCGATTTTCCGAAACCCGGCGTCCTCATCCTCTGGGCCGCACCGAAACTGTGGTTCGTGCGATTCATGCGGAGAGAAAGCTTCTCGATCCCATCCGTAATCTGGCCGACATCAGTGTCGATACCACCCGGTACAACGTGCATGAACTACGCGCGTACATCCTGCAGAAGTTTGAGCGTGGAGATACGGACAAGAACCTGTTGGTCTCCTCTATCAGTTTCGGTTACAAGAACGGTGTCCCGCTCGAGGCCGACCTGGTTTTTGACGTCAGGTTCCTGCCCAACCCGCACTTCGTACCCGAGTTTCGTGACCTGACCGGGCGGCATCCCAAAGTGGCCAAATACATCCGAGACTTCCCCCAGACGGCCGAGTTTCTGGACCGGGTTACGCAGTTGCTGCTCTTCCTGTTGCCGCATTACATCGAGGAGGGCAAAAGCTATCTGACCGTGGCTTTCGGCTGCACCGGGGGCCAGCATCGCTCGGTGATGATAGCCGAGGAAGTCCACAAGCGTCTGGCCAAGGAAGGCTACCGGGTCAAGGCCGTCCATCGGGATATGCCCCACTGATACCGGCTGCCGAGGAGGGCACGGGCTTCAGAGGCTGGGTGAGAACTCGCCATGATGAAATTGAGTCCCGCAGGGACCCACGTTCCCCTTCCCCCCGGCTCCGTGGCGGGGACAGGGGCTCGGCGATTACAATAGCGGGATGCGTTCCATGCAGCGCCGCGCCTTTGGGGTTTGCTCTTGAAGAAGGTGCTGCGCCTGTTGGGTTACGTGCGGCCGTATTGGCTGCAGGCGTTTTCGTCGGTCATCCTGATGGCCGGCGTGGGCCTTCTGGATGCCTTCCGTCTCCTACTGGTCGGTCCTATTTTCGACCGCGTGCTCAACCCCAATGCGCCCGACCGCACCATCCCCCTCCTCGGTCCTCGTTTCGGCATAAGCCTGCAAGAAGTTGTCCCCTCGCACTTCCACAATCCTTGGGCCATCGTCGCCTTCGCGCTGGTGGCTTCCACGTTGCTCAAGGGGATCTTCGACTACTGCGGAACCTACCTGGTGAACTATGCCGGCTTTGGCATGATCACCGACCTCCGCGATGATCTCTACGACGCCATTCTGCGGCGCTCCGTCTCTTTCTTCCAACAGAATTCGACCGGCACCATCGTCTCGACCTTGATCAACGATATCGAGCGGGTGCAGTTTGCCATGTCTGCGGTGCTGGCGGAATTCCTGCAGCAATTCTTCACCCTGATCTTTACTGCATTTGTCGTTGTGGCCCTGGGTGGCAAGCTTGCCTGGGTGCTGCTCTTGTTTGTTCCTGTAGTTCTGGGCTCGGCGCGGCGGATCGGCCGCCAGGTGCGGCAGACCACCCGTAAAGGGCAGGACAAACTGGCCGAGATCCAGAACATACTCCACGAGACCATCACCGGAAACCGCATCGTCAAAGCCTTCAACATGGAGTTCTGGGAGATGATGCGGTTCAAACAGGCGGCTCGCCGCCTGTTCGACGCGAACCTTCGTTCCGTCCGTGCGCAGGCCATCAGTTCGCCGCTCATGGATACCATCGGCGCGGTGGCGATCGCCTTATTGCTGTGGGTAGGCCGCAACAGCATCCGCAATCACACCCTGACCGCCGGAACCTTCTTTGCTTTCATCATTGCGGTCTTCAAGCTGTATGAGCCGGTGCGCAAGTTCGCCCTCTTCTACAACAACTTCCAGCAGGCCGTGGGCGCCTCCTCGGAGATATTTCGCTTCATGGACACTCAGGACGAGGTGCGGGAAAAGGTTGGCGCCTACGTCATCAAGGAATTCCGCCACCAGATCCAATTCGAGAATGTCTGCTTCGACTATCGCAATGAAGAAGGCGAACGGCAGGTGTTGCGCGAGATCAACCTGGTGGTCCCGCGGGGTGAGGTGGTGGCGCTGGTTGGCCCCAGCGGCGCCGGCAAATCGACCCTGGTAAACCTGATCCCACGTTTCTTCGACGTCACCGCAGGCAGCATCCGCGTCGACGAACATGACCTGCGGGATGTGAACCTGGCTTCTCTCCGTGCCCAGATCGGCAACGTGACCCAGGAGACGATTCTCTTCAACGACACGGTGCGCAATAACATCGCCTATGGCGAAGCCGGCATCCCCATGAGCCGGGTCATCGCCTCCGCCCAGGCAGCCCTGGCCCACGACTTCATCGAGCGGCTCCCGGAAAAATACGATACAGTGATCGGGGAAAAGGGTTTTCGCCTCTCGGGTGGAGAGCGGCAACGCGTTGCCATCGCCCGGGCATTGCTCAAGGACGCGCCTATCCTCATTCTTGACGAAGCTACCTCGGCCCTTGATTCGGAAAGCGAGTCACTGGTGCAGGTTGCTCTTTCCAATCTAATTGCCGGGCGCACCGTGTTCGTGATCGCCCATCGCTTGTCGACCGTGCGCCGCGCGTCGCGCATTGCCGTGATTGAAGACGGCTGCATCACCGCCATCGGCCCCCACGAAGAGTTGCTCCGCGTCTCGTCGACCTACCAACGTCTCTACCAACTGCAGTTTATGGACCCGGCGGAGTTTCCCGGCAACGTGCTTCCCAAAGAAGTGTTGGAACCGGTGATGAGCGCGGAGGTTCAGCCTTGAGCGCGCCTGTCCATTCCGCGCCTGTCCATTCGATGACCGGCTTCGCCCGCACCAGCGGCCGCCTCAACGATCTACTCTCCTGGAATCTCTCGCTGAAGAGCGTCAACCACCGTTTTCTCGACTTGCACATGCGCATGCCGGCGGGCGCCGAGCCTCTGGAGATGCGCTTGCGCAGGCTGCTTAAGGAGAAAGTGCTGCGCGGGCACCTGGAAGTCACCTTGACGGTCGACCGCGGTCTCCGCCCCAGCGCTCAGTTTGACCCTGATCTGGTGCAGGGCTATATCGCCGCCTTTCGCGCGGCTGCCAAGGAGAACGGGCTCCAGCAGCAGCCGGATCTGAATGTCATCTTCCGCCTGCCTGGCGTGTTGACCGGGGAAATGCGCTTCAGCGAAGAGGAAGTGAAGGCATTGGAGGAAGATGTGGCGGCGGAGATCGGCCCCCTGGTCGAGGCCTTGAATCGCATGCGAGCCCAGGAGGGCACCGCGCTGGCCCGGGACCTGGGCGCCACCATGGAGCGTCTGGATGTCGCCGTCTCCCAGGTCGCGCACATGCGGCAGGACGTGCAGAAGGCCTATTTTGAACGAATTAGCCAGCGCATCGCGGCCCTGCTGAACGGCAATGGGGCCATCGACCGGGACCGGGTCCTGCAGGAAGCGGCCATGCTTGCGGAACGCAGCGACGTAGAAGAAGAGGTTACCCGGCTGCGTACCCATATCCAGCATTTTCATTCGCTCTTGCAGGCAGGCGGCGAAATGGGCAAAAAGCTCGATTTCCTGCTGCAGGAGATGAATCGCGAGGCCAACACCCTGCTGTCAAAGACGGGCGGGGTGAGCGGAAACGGGCAGCGAATTACTGATTTGGGCCTGGGAATGAAATCGGAGATCGAAAAAGCCCGCGAACAGGTGCAGAATCTTGAGTAACACTTGTGCGGGACTGCGCGCTTAGCGAACCACTGTATCATCAGGACATCACATTGGCGGGAATTCTGTTCATCATCTCGGCACCCTCGGGCTCTGGCAAATCCACTCTGGTGAACCGCCTGCGTGCGCGGGTGACGGGCCTGGACTTCTCTGTCTCCTACACCACGCGGGCTCCACGTCCTTCTGAACAGCACGATCGCGAATACCACTACATTTCGCCGGCTGCGTTTCGAGACATGGTGGACCGGGGCGAATTCCTGGAGTGGGCTGAGGTTTTTGGCAACTACTACGGCACCGCCTGCCGTTCCCTCACCGATGCTCAGGCCGCAGGCAAGGACCTGCTGCTCGACATCGACGTGCAGGGAGCAGCCCAGGTGCGAGAGAAGATGCCGGATGCGGTGAGCATTTTTCTCCTCGCCCCTGCGCCGGACATCCTGGCCCAGCGTCTGCGCGAACGCAGCCGCAAGGAAGGCAGCCTGCTGGAGGAGGAAATCGCCAGACGGCTGGCCAAGGCCAGAAGTGAGATTGAGAACTACAGTCAGTATCGCTACATCCTGGTTAACGATATTCTTGATGACGCGGTAGAAGCATTGACCGCGATTGTAATCACGGAAAGGGCCAGGCGCCTTGGAGCGCCACCAGACCCTGAGACTGCCCGCATGATGCAGCTCGCCGATAAGTGCCGCCAGACGAACGCCACGGATTGTGTGTACAAGGTGCTTTCCTCGTTCGGCCTGCTCGACATGCATGCCACTCGCGCCTGAAAGTCCGGCGACAAACTTAGGAGGCAATATGACGCCAGAACATGGACTTGATAGTAATTTTCGCTATGTGGTCATGGCCGCTCGTCGCGCCCGGCAACTTCAGAACGGTTCCCAGCCGTTGATTGATTCCCTCTCCACCAAGGCCTGCCGCGTAGCCCAGGAAGAGATCGCCGCAGGTAAGGTCAAGGCGGCTGCGCAGCCCAGGGTGGAGATGGTGGACGACGTACTTGTGGACCCGGATCCTGAGCAAGATAGAGACTCATAACAACGTACAATCATTGCTATGAAGGTCACGGTCGGTGTCTCCGGGGGCATTGCTGCGTACAAGGCGGCAGAGGTCGTACGAGCCTTACAACGCCAGGCGCTGGATGTCCACGTGGTGATGACGGAAGGGGCCCAGAAGTTCATCACTCCGTTGACCTTTGCCTCCCTTACCGGTCATAAGGTGATCACCGGACTATGGCCCTCGTCTCCGGCAGAGGGCGATCTCGACTCCTCCATTGAGCACATTGGTGAAGCCCAGACAACGGATGCCTTGGTCGTGGCGCCGGCAACCGCGAATGTGCTGGCAAAGTTCGCCCATGGCTTGGCCGACGACTTCCTGACCACCCTGTTTCTGGCTACTCGTGCACCAGTCATTGTTGCTCCGGCAATGAACGTCAATATGTGGGAGCACCCGGCTACGCAGGCCAACCTGGACATTCTCGAAGGGCGCGGGGTAAGAATTGTGCCCCCAGATAAAGGCCCGCTCGCTTGTGGCATGGTCGGCAACGGCCGTCTGGCCGCGCCCGAGGTTATCGTCGAGGCAGTGCTGGCTCAGCTCCATGGCCGGAACGATCTGGCTGGAGAGACGATTCTGGTCACCGCCGCGGGGACCCGGGAAGCCATCGACCCGGTCCGTTTTCTGGGCAATCGCTCCAGCGGGAAGATGGGCTATGCCGTGGCGGAGGAGGCGCAGCGCCGCGGGGCACGGGTGGTGTTGGTGAGCGGCCCTACCGCGCTCAAGCCGCCTGCGAATTGCGAGCTGGTTTCTGTGGTCAGCGCCGAGGATATGCGGCGTGCCGTGCTTGGCCGCCTCGATCAGGTCACGATCGTTATCAAAGCCGCCGCGGTGGCTGACTACCGCCCGCGCGTGTTGGCCGAACAGAAGATGAAGCGTAGTGGGCCGATCACCATCGAGTTTGAGCCGACGGAAGACATCCTGCGCGAAGTAGTGGTTTCCAAACGGCCGGGTACGCTGGTCATCGGCTTTGCCGCGGAAACCGAAAACCTCATCGAGCACGGTCGCGACAAGCTGTTGCGCAAGGGAGCCGATGCAATTGTCTTGAACGACGTCTCTCGTCCGGGAATCGGCTTCGATTCCGACCGCAACGCAGCTACTTTTCTCACGCCGAAGACGGCGATTGAACTGCCCGAGATGACCAAGCATGAACTGGCGGGCCGCATCCTGGATGAAGTGATTGCGTTGCGTCGCCCAGCTTCCGTTGTTGCCGAGACCGGCCTGGTCTCCAGCAACTCCAAACTGCAGGATTAGCTTTCGACACGGAATTGTCATCTCGACCGGAGCGCAGCGGAGTGGAGGTCTGCGGTTTTCTTCCCCGGCATGTAAGCTAATAGAAATCCGGTTCAGCAAATGTTGTTCGACCCCCAGTTGCAACAAGCCATCGCCGCCCACATGCAGTACCTGCGCGACCTCGGTATCTACGACTTCTATCGCCGCGACACAGGCATCGTCATCGATCCCACCCCTGAGGAGCCCGTCATTCCCCCACGTCAGCCCGTCTCACCGCAGCCGCCTGTCGGCTCGTTTGTTGCTCCGCCCAGCCGCATAGAAGCGTTGCGCGCGATCCAATTCGAAATCGGTGACTGTACCCGTTGCGCCCTCAGCCGCGGCCGCAACAAGATTGTGTTTGGCGACGGCGATCCCAATGCGCGCCTCATGTTTGTGGGCGAGGGGCCCGGAGCGGACGAAGATGCACAAGGCATTCCATTTGTCGGCCGCGCCGGCCAACTGCTCAACAACATGATCGCTGCGACGGGACTCAAGCGCGAGCAAGTCTACATCGCCAACATCGTGAAGTGCCGGCCCCCGCAGAATCGGGTGCCTGAGCCGGAGGAGGCCAACACCTGCTCCCCCTTTCTCTTCCAGCAAATTGACGTTGTCCGGCCCGAGGTCATCGTGGCTCTTGGTTCTACCGCCGCGACCTACCTGCTGGGAGTCAAGTCCTCCCTGAGCGGCCTGCGCCGGCGCGTACACAAGTGCCGGGGCACCAAACTCATCGTTACCTATCACCCCGCCTACCTGCTGCGAGATCCATCACAGAAAAAAGAAGCTTGGCAGGATTTGAAACTCGCCATGGCCGAGTTGGGATTATCCATTCCCTCCCGCTGATGGCAACCTTCTGTGATGTGGTGTTGCCGGTACCCCTCGATCGGGCCTTTACCTACAAGCTCAAGGACGATAACGGACCGCCCGTTGGCGGCCGGGTGGTGGTGCCTTTCCGCAATGAAAAGTTGATCGGAGTCGTGACCCGCTTGCACGACGAGGCTCCGCCTGTTGAGGCGCGGCTGATTGAAGCCGTGCTCGACCAGGAACCCATCCTCAGCGCCGAACTGATGGAGTTGGCCGCCTGGATTGCGCAGTACTACCTGGCTCCCCTCGGCGAAGTGTTACGCAGCATGCTGCCACTCATGGCCGAAGTACGGCGTTCCATCAGCTATCGCATCAGCGAAACTGGTTTGACCATCCTGGTCGACGGCGCTGAGCAAGGCTCCTCACGCCGCTCGCGCCGCAGCGCGGACGAACAGGATACCGAGTACACCGTGCTCAACTATCTCTCCGATGGCCAGCCGGCGAGGAGCGGGACACTCCGCCACGCGACTGGCGCCACGGCAGATTTGTTGACGAGCATGTTGCGCAAGAAGTGGTTGCTGCGTGAAACCGAAGCTGCGCCGCGCGATGCGCGCCGTTTGGTGCGCTATGCGGTGCTGGTGGCCGATACGCGGCCGCCGAAACTGAATGACAATCAGCTGGCGATTCTCGCCGAGCTTGCGGGTTCGGGCGGGTCCCTGCCGGTTCCGGCCATGCGCCGGCTGGAAGTTCCTGCAACCACGCTGCAAACCCTGGTCAAGCGGGGACTGGTGACGATCGAAGAGCGCCCCGCGGCCTTTCACCTTACCGGCGCCACTAGACCTGCTGCGCAGTATGTCCTCAACCAGGCCCAGCAAACGGCGCTGGCGCACATTGAGACCACCCTCGATGGAGAGGGCTTTGGTGCCTGTCTGCTCCACGGAGTGACTGGCTCGGGCAAGACGGCGGTGTATCTGGCGGCGATGGAACACGCACGGCGCGCCGGCCGTTCGGCCATTCTGCTGGTTCCCGAAATCGGCCTGACCCCCGCCATGGCGGCGCAGCTTCACTCCTCGTTTGGCGGCAGCGTAGCTCTGTTGCACTCCGCCCTCACCCCGGACGAGCGTGCCGAGCAGTGGTATCGCATCCGGCGTGGGGAAGCGCGGATTGTCGTGGGCACCCGTTCTGCCATCTTCGCGCCGGCAATGAACCTTGGCCTCATCATCGTCGATGAAGAGCATGACCAGTCTTACAAGCAGGAGGAGATTCCGCGCTACCACGCCCGTGATGTCGCCGTGATGCGCGCCAAGATCAGTGGCGCTACAGTCGTTCTGGGTTCCGCCACTCCGTCCCTCGAGTCCTGGCGTAATGCAGAGATGGGCAAGTACGCGTTGATCGAGATGAAGGAGCGGGTCAACCAGCGGCCGCTGCCGCTCGTGGACCTGGTGGATATGCGCCTCGAATTCCAGGAAACGGGAAAGGAAAGCATCTTTTCCCGGGTGCTGCTGGAGCGTGCGAAAGCCGCCATCGATCGCGGAGAACAGGCCATTATCCTGCTCAATCGCCGCGGCTACTCCTTTGCGGTGCTATGCCGGGCCTGCGGCGAAAAGCTGCAATGCGAGAACTGCGCCATCGCTCTCACCCATCACAAACCCATTATCCCGGGAGAGACCATCGCGAATCCAACCGGGCAGCGGCTCAAGTGTCACTATTGTGGATACGTGAAGACCGTGCCCAAACGGTGCCCTAAATGCGAAAGCGAACACCTCTTTTACCTGGGCGCGGGTTCGCAGCAGGGCGAAGAGCGTCTGCAGGAGCTGTTTCCGGACGCCCGCATCGGACGCATGGATCGCGATACCATCCGCAACCGGTTCGACATGGAGCATCTCCTTACCCGGCTGCACAGCGGGGAAATCAATCTGCTGGTGGGCACACAGATGATCGCCAAGGGCCACGATATCCACGGCGTTACCTTTGTCGGAGTGGTGGGCGCGGACCATGCTCTGGGTCTACCCGATTTCCGAGCCGCCGAACGTGTCTTCCAGTTGCTCACGCAAGTCTCCGGCCGCGCCGGACGTGGAGATCTGCCGGGCAACGTCCTGGTCCAGAGCTATTACCCGGAACACTACGCCATCCAATGCGCGGCGGCGCACGACTTCAGAGCCTTCGTGAAAAAAGAGATGCAGTACCGCAAGTGGATGCACTACCCCCCGCACGCGACGTTGGCCAACATCATCATTCAGAGCCAGCGGCTTGAGGAAGCGGCCGGCTGGGCCACCAGCCTGGGCAGGTCCTTCGCCGCCATGCCCCTCGACCACGTGCGGGTATTGGGGCCCGCGAGCGCGCCCATCGTGCGCATCAAGCGCATCTATCGCTTTCATCTGCTGCTGAAGTCCGAAAAGCGGCAGGCCCTGGCGCGCACCTTGCGCGCCGGACTAGCGCAGGCAGAGGCGCTGGGTATTCCCCGGCGCAACTTAATCATCGACGTGGATGCCGTGAACCTGATGTGATGATCTCTGCCTCTGTTTCCCACATCCTCTTAGCTCTGATCGTCACCATCAGCATTCTGCTGATGGCGATTCGTCCACGCGATATTCCGGAGGTCTATTGGGTCGGTGGCGGGGCGATCCTGCTCATCGTTTTTCGGCTCATTCCACTCAAGCTGGCCGGAAAGGCCGCAGCCGAGGGCTCCGACGTCTACCTTTTTCTCATCGGCATGATGCTGCTGTCGGAATTAGCCCGCGAGCACGGTGTCTTCGACTGGCTTTCTTCCGCGGCGCTCAAAGGATCGCACGGCTCCGCCGCCCGCCTTTTCACCCTGGTCTACGGCGTCGGAACGCTGGTCACCATCTTCATGTCCAATGACGCGACCGCCGTTGTTCTCACCCCGGCGATTCTTGCCGCCATCCGCAAAGCGAGGGTCGCGCCGCTACCGTATCTGTTTGCCTGCGCAATGATCGCGAACGCTGCCTCGTTCGTCTTGCCGATTTCGAATCCGGCAAACCTGGTGGTCTTTCGCTCGAGCATGCCGCCATTGGGGCGATGGCTTGTGTCCTTCGGCTTGCCATCGATTCTTTCTATTGCCGCGACGTACCTGATCCTGCGGTTTGTCTTTCGCAAAGAACTCGCGGATGGCACACAAGAGCGCGATGGCGCGAAGCCGCTTTCGGCCAACGGCAAGATTGTCCTCGGAGGCATCCCCTCCATGGTGGCCGTGCTGTTGATGGCTTCTGCTCTCGACCGGGATCTTGGATTGCCCACCTGCCTTGCTGCGCTCGTGGTCACTGCGGTCGTATGCATCAAGGCCCGTAGGAGTCCCTGGACACTGATGAAAGAAATCAGCTGGTCCACGATTGCCCTGGTCGCCGGGTTGTTCATCATGGTCGAAGCCGTGCAGAGCATAGGCGCCCTCAAGCTCGCCCAGGCGGCCTTTCACCAGGTACAGCGATTGGCTCCCGCCTACGCCGCGCTGGCCACCGGCTTTGTTGTTGGCATCGCCAACAACCTGGTCAACAATCTCCCCCTCGGTCTAATCGCCGGCGCGACGTTGCAGGCCGAGCATGCCAGGGGACTGATTGCCAATGCGGTGTTGATTGCCGTGGACCTAGGGCCGAACCTCTCCGTAACCGGCTCCCTGGCCACTATCTTGTGGCTGATCGCGCTGCGCAAGGAAAACATCAACGTGAGCGGCTGGGACTTCTTCAAGGTTGGCATCATCGCCATGCCGGTCGCCCTGGCCGCTGCGATGGGCGGCGCAATTCTGACCCAGATCTTCTAGAGCATTTTTCGCAATACTATGAATTTTCCAATGGCGGTTACGAGCAGCTTTCTTTGGCGGAAAGCTGCGGAGACTTCTGTGGCTTCGATTTACGTCTTTGCGAAAATGCTCTAGCGAAACAGGTCAATCACGCTGGTGCCTACAAACGGGGCCGGCAAAAATGTCAGCATCAATATGGCGAGCGCCACCCAGCCAAGCCGGCGGTGGTTGTAGGGCATGAGCGGAAAAAAAGGCACGTGCGGGTGACGCATCGCGGGCAGCAGCAGGATCACTCCCCACAGCACCCAGCCGGTCCATAAAGTCACCCCCATCACCAGCAGGATGACCGGCACCACATACGTCAGCCGGCGGTGCCATTGGGAGGTAATCGCGTAAAGAATATGACCGCCATCCAATTGCCCGGCTGGGATGAGGTTGAGCGAAGTCACAAACAAACCGACCCAACTCGCGATCAGGACAGGGTGGGGAATCAGGTTCTCCATGCGAGGCACCGAGGGAAACCATGCAGCCAGGGCACGGTCCAGCAAGGTGACGGTCAATGGCCAGCGGAACTGAACCAGTGCCTGAGCCGAGCCCGGACCAGCGGCCCGAGACAGCAAGATGCCCAACACCGTGGTGGGAAGCGCCACCACGTATCCGGCGATCGGTCCGGCGATGCCCACCTCCATCAACGCCCGGCGGGAGGGTATACGAGAACGGATCCGGATCACGGCCCCTGCGGTGCCGCTCAGTGTAGGGGCGGGCAACACGTAGGGCCAGGAAGCGTTGATGCCATGGTGGCGGCAATAAAAATAGTGCCCTGCTTCGTGCGCCAGAAGGATCGCCAGCAGTGCCAACGAGAAGGACCAGCCGCTAGCCAGCGCTGAGGAATGCGTCCAGATCCAGTGCAGCGGGAAAAGATCGCTTTCGTGGACCAGCGGCGGTTGGCCCAGGCGAAAGTTCTGCATGAGCAGCGCACCCGTGCTGGCAGTGGTAAAGATGCTGACCACCAGCAGGCATAGCGGTAGCCACGCAATCGAGCGCGGCGCCTTTGCAGCAAGATCCAGGTGATCGGCAGCGCTGGGGAGGAGCGGATGCTCCGTGGTCGGCATTTCGACTTCGGCCAAGGGCGGCTAAGAATCCAGCAGGTGAAGTTCCTTGCCCGGCTTAAAGCGAACAGCCTTGCCTGGAGTGATGGTGACTTCCGCACCAGTCCGCGGGTTGCGGCCGATTCCGGTCTTACGCGGGCGGACATTGAAGACGCCAAAACCGCGCAACTCAATCCGGTCGCCCGAAGCAAGCGCTTTCTTCAGACTCTCAAAGACCGTGTCGACGGCGGCTTCCGCTTTGTTGCGCGGTAGTCCGGTCTTGGCGATGACTTGATGAATGATGTCCTGTTTAATCAATGCCTTTACCCCGAGGGATGTTAGGTAACAGCAACGGCCGGAGCTACGTCCTCATCGTATAGCGTGTCTCCGGTATGGTCCAGCAGCTTCCTTGGGGATCAAGATTGTCAACTAACCCGGCCTACCGTAAGATGCAGTTTCCAGAAGAAGGATTTTTACCCCTCAGCCCCGAACCTGGCTCTGCCAGGCCGGTTTCCCTTAAAGGAGTTGCATGTCTATTCAGTCCGACCGGTGGATTCGCGAGCATTCGCAAAAAGGGATGATTGTCCCTTTCAGCGAAAAGCAGGTAAGAGAAGGGGTCATCTCCTACGGCCTCTCCTCCTACGGCTACGATCTTCGCGTTTCCGATGAATTTAAAATCTTCACCAACGTTAACAGCGCAGTCATTGATCCTAAAGCCTTTGACGAGCGGTCTTTTGTCACCGTCACTGCCGATTCCGTCCTGATTCCGCCCAATTCGTTTGCTCTTGCCCGGTCGGTCGAATATTTTAAGATTCCCCGCGACGTGCTCACTATCTGCGTAGGCAAATCAACCTACGCGCGCTGCGGCATTATCGTGAATGTCACTCCTTTTGAGCCGGAGTGGGAAGGCTTTGTGACCCTCGAGATCTCAAACACCACGCCCTTGCCGGCCCGGATCTATGCCAACGAGGGCCTTTGCCAGATCCTTTTCTTCCGCTCCGATGAGCCGTGCGAAATCAGCTACGCGGACCGCAAGGGTAAATACCAAAAACAACAAGGTATCGTGCTTCCAAAGCTGTGATGGTGGAGCCAACGAAATCTCCTTCCCGCTTGCGGGTGGCGCTGCTCGAGGCAGAGCCCATCCGCGTGCAGGGCTTTGTCACTTTATTCCAGGATCATCCTCGTATAGAGTTTGTGGTTTTTGAGCTGCCCCAGTTCCTGGCTGACCAGGAGATCAAGGTGGCCTTGATCGGCCTGCATGGTGAAAAACTCCCACTCCCCCTGGTCGGCACCATCCATGGGTTACGGCCCGATGTGCGCCTGGTCGTCATGGGGCCGACCGGGGACGACGAGGTGATCCTGCAGGCGGTCACTGCGGGCGCCAAGGCCTATCTTGAAGCCAGCGCTACCCCCCAGCAGGTGGAACAGGCGATCATGACTGTGAGCCAGGGGTCCATCTGGGCGCCGCGACGGGTATTGTCAATTTTCGTGGATCGCGCGACCAAATCGTCCCGGTCCGCCGCCCCAACCTCGGCTCAATTCACCGCCCGCGAAACCGAGGTGCTCAAGCTCCTGGTTGCGGCCCGGTCCAATCGTGAGATTGCTCGCACCCTGGGCATCGAAGAGAGAACCGTTAAGGCCCATGTGGCCAAGCTGATGCGCAAAGTGGGGGTGGAGAACCGCATCGCCCTCTCCATCTACGCGGTGAACAACTCCATCGTCACTCCAACCCGCGAATAACGCCGGAACGCCTGCCACGTCGCTTGGCAGTGTGGATTAGGTACTAAGGTGCATGGTACCTTGGTGACATTGCCGGGTTACGAATCTTGGCCGAAAGTTACTTTAGAAACAACGCAGATCTGGGGACGGGGCTTCTGATCGGCGAACTTTGCCATCACCAGCCCCCACTTTTTGTCTGGTCCCCGTCCTGATCCATCCCGATTTTTCCCCACCGCCCCAAAAATTCCTGCATCCTAGCAACTGCGCCTCTCCCTCTTTAGGAAGTGGCTTTTGAGCGGTTTTGCCTCAAAAGCTGCGCTAACGTCAGCGAACTGTACCGTGCGGACGAATGTCCGCACCTGGAGATTTGAAAGAACATGAAACACATTTTGGCGATACTTTGCGTTGTCGGAATTTCCTTCACAACAATGTCTGCCTATGCAGCAGACGATAAGGCAACCCTGGATGCTCGCATCGAAAGCGCGAAAGATGTTCTGGACGCAATCATGGCGACTCCCGACAAGTCGATTCCCAATCAGATCATGTCCCAGGCGACCTGCGTGGGGGTGGTGCCGAGTGTGAAGAAAGGCGCCTTCCTGGTCGGTGCGGAATATGGCCAGGGCGTCGTAACCTGCCGTACCGGTCACGGCTGGAGCGCTCCTGCCTTTATCAAGATTGCGGGCGGCAGCTTCGGATTTCAGATCGGCGGTCAGGCGACCGACCTGGTTCTGGTAGCGGTCAACGACAAGGGTTTTCAAGACCTCCTCAAGAGCAAATTCAAGATTGGCGGCGATGCCTCGGCTGCGGCGGGCCCGGTCGGACGCGATTCCCAGGCTGCGACCGATTGGAAGCTGAACGCTGAGCTGCTTACCTATTCGCGCGCCAAGGGACTGTTTGCCGGCATCGATCTCACCGGCGCAGTGGTGGATGAGAATACAGACGCAACGCGCGCGTTTTACGGTGTAGCTCACCCCAGCGTACAGATCCTGAAGGGGGAAGTAGCCACTCCGCCAGACGCGCGCCCGTTCGTACGCACGGTGGCAAAGTACTTCTCCGAAGTGCAAGCGTCGAAGTAAGTTTGCCTACTCCCAATGCTCGACGCGGTCACTGCCCGGCGATGTTTTTGCCGGGCAGTTTTTTTTGAGGTGTCCCGTTTAAACTGGGATAGCTGGACTCAACCCAATCGCGGGGCACAGCTGTGGAAGCGGATGCGGAGACGACTGGAATTTTTGCTGGTATGGTCCGCGGTCAAGCTCCTGAGCTTGCCGCCAAGGAGCGTTGCCCGCAATATCGGTGGGTTTATCGGCCGGCTGGCGCTGTTGTTGACTCCACGTCTTGCGGGTGTCGGCGACCTTAATCTTCGTCTGGCGTTTCCCGGGAAAAGCGCCCCCGAACGGCAACAAATTCTGCGCCGGCTCTACCGCAATCTTGGTTGGTTGTTGGCCGAGTTCTGCCAGATGCCGCATTACACTCCGGAGACCACGCGCAGCTTTATCCGCTATGAGGGGCTGGAGCACTACCTGGCGGCTCGCGATGAAGGCAAGGGAGTTCTCATCCTCACCGGTCATCTGGGTGCGTGGGAACTCTCGAGTTTTTACCACTCGCTGAGTGGCTACCCCATGAGCATCGTGATCCGCCGTCTGGACAATCCGCTGGTCGACAGCCTGGTGAATCACATTCGCTGCCTCCACGGGAATCAAGTTCTGCACAAGGACGATTTCGCGCGCGGCCTGCTGGCTTCCATGCGCCGGGGCGAAACCGTGGGCATCCTGATGGATACAAACATGACCCCACCCCAGGGGTCGTTCGTCGATTTCTTTGGTCAATCCGCGTGTACGGGAACCGGCCTGGCGCGGATTGCCATGAAAACCGGCGCCCGAGTGTTGCCCGGCTTTCTGCTTTGGGAAGAGACAACCGGGCAATACGTCTTGCGCTTTGGCGCCTCGCTCAGCCTTGCCAACAGCGGAGACGTGGAGGCGGATGTGATTGCAAATACAGCCCTGTTCACCAGGGTGATCGAAGACTACGTTCGGCAATATCCCGACCAGTGGCTTTGGGTGCATCGGCGCTGGAAGACTCGCCCACAGGGCGAAGCGCCCATCTACACTTGAGTCATGCCCATCCCTCTCAGTGAATTGGCCGAACAGCTCGGCGCGGAACTCGAGGGCGCCCAGCTCGGGTACGTGATCACGGGGGTGTCCAGCATCGCCGGCGCGGGTCCAGGGTGCCTGGTATTTGCGGAGGAAGAGGCCTCGTTCGCTGCGGCCATGGCCTCGCATGCTGGTGCGGTTCTGGTTGGGCAGCAGATGACGACCGCCGGGGCAAAGAAGCCGGTTCTGCGCCTACCGCAGCCGCGGCTGGCTTTTGCCCGTGCCGCTGTGTTGCTGCGTGGTCCGCAGCCTGAGCCCTCAATCCACCCTACCGCTGTGATCGCGCCTGGAGTGCTGATAGGCGGCAAGGTCTCGGTTGGCGCCCACGCCTCAGTCGAGCAGGGCGCGAGCATCGGTGGAGGAACCATCATCGGCAGCGGCGCTGTGATCGGCGCCGGTGTCCGCCTAGGCAATGACTGCCACATTTATCCCCGCGTGGTCATCTACCCTGGGGCCACGCTCGGTGACCGGGTGGTGGTACACGCCGGGGCGGTGCTGGGAGCAGACGGCTTCGGCTACGTCCGCGATCGAACCAACGGGGAATACACCCAGTTCCCGCAGCAGGGGACCCTGGTCATCGAGGACGACGTTGAGATTGGCGCCAACACCACGATTGACCGCGGGGCTCTTGAGGAGACCCGCATCGCTTGCGGGACCAAGCTCGACAATCTGATCCATATCGGTCATAACTGCAACATTGGACGCAACGTCGTCATTGCCGCGCAGACCGGCATCTCAGGCTCGAGTGCGGTGGGTGACGGCGCCATCCTGGGAGGACAGGTCGGCATGGGTGACCACGCCATGGTTGGCCCCGGGGTCATCCTGGGTGGCCAGGCGGGCATTTTGCCAAAGAAAAAACTGCTCGGGCCGGGAATTGTCTTCTGGGGAACGCCGGCGAAACCGGTGCGTCAATACCTGAAGGAGCTGGCCATGCTGGCTCGCCTGAAGCGGCCGGCCGCAGACGAGTAACCGGAGACGATTAATGGCCATCGTGGTAGTCGGTGGGCACTCGCGCAGCGTGGGCAAGACCTCGGTGGTCGCTAATCTGATCGCCCGCCTTCCCGATCGCCATTGGACCGCCTGTAAGATCACTCAATTCGGCCACGGCTTCTGCAGTGCAAACGGAGAGCCTTGCGACTGCCAGACAGATGAGCACACCATTGCCATCACCGCTGAGCGAGATCCGAACACGGGCACGGACAGCGCCCGCTTTCTTGCCGCGGGGGCCATTCGGTCACTCTGGGTGCGCACCCGCATCGGCCGCCTGGCGGATGCGATGCCCCGATTACGTAAGGAAATCGATGCCGCTGAGAACATCATCTTCGAGTCCAACAGCCTGATGCAGTTTCTGCGTCCTGATCTCTATCTTTCTGTTCTGGACAATGCCACCGCCGACTTCAAAGACTCCGCCAGGCTATTCCTGGACCGCGCCGACGCAGTTCTCCTTCGTGCATCGGGCCAGGATCTGACGCCGCAATGGAAAGAAGTCTCCCTGCGCCTCATCGCCGGCAAGCCGCAGTTCTTAGTGACGCCCCCAGACCTGATCGGCGACGACCTGGTTGCGTTCGTGGAGCAGAAGTTGGCGGGAACTGGGTCAGGGCAAGAGTCCAAGGTCAAAAGTTAACCGTGAGTTGTGCGGAGTCCTGAAGGGAGGGCTGAAACCTCGTCTCCGTATTCAGCCGTCCCTCACGGGACTGGTCCGATTGCTGATATCTACCCAGGACTGTCGCCCTGGGCTAAGTTCGGCCGTCCCTGTCCAAATTAGATTTTTGCGATCGCTGCAAAGGAGCGGCCAACGCATGGCTATGCAGGATGGTGGGTTTTTGCTTTGTATCAGGGCACGACTTTAGTCGCGCCGTAAAGGTCGGAGAAAGATTTGGGCTTCAGCCCCTGCAAACCGCCAATACTGCGACAAATCCAAGGCCCACGTGCCGATTCAGCATAGGAACGCAGGGGCTAAAGCCCAGCTTTTGTCGAGATTGAAATGGCCCGACTAAAGT
>JBAVQC010000423.1:0-4705 GCA_049693715.1 Acidobacteriaceae bacterium
GTAATCCGCCTGACCACCCACCCAACCGCCCATGTCAACGTAGCCGTACGCGCCACCAGGCTGCCGCTGGTTTACATTGAGGCACACACCCGTGTTGCGTTCACGGCAAGCACGGCAACGTCCGCAGGCCACATTAAATGGAACGGACACCAGGTCGCCTAGGTTGAGAAACAGCACGTCCTTGCCCTTCTCGATGACTTCGCCGAGGATCTCGTGGCCCAGCACGATCCCTTTGGGCGCAGTGGTTCGGCCACGCACCATGTGCTGGTCCGATCCGCAAATGTTTGTGGACACCACCTTCAGGATGACGCCATGTTCAATGTGCTTCCCCTGGGGATCCTTGAAGACGGGATAGTCGATGTTGTGAACTGCCACCTTGCCTGGACCCTCGTATACTACGCCTCGATTGTTCGCCATGCATTTCTCCCTTCACGACCGGGACGATCATAGTCTTTGGATGCGTGTGCGGGAAAGCGAGGTTTGTTGTTGAACGAAGGGCACGGACTCATGAGGGCTTGAGAGGGTGTGCCGCCGGGTAACCTCCAGACGTCCCTGCGGGACTCACGGCGAAAAGATCAGGAGAGTTCCAAGCTTTGCCGGGAGCGAAATGCAAATCGCGATTCAGGTGTACATGCTGGCGCGCTTATCTCTGGGATCGTAGTCAGAGTGATCGCCGGCCGCCAATACCGCCGCCGTCAGCTTGGAGGGCTGAGAGGTAGAGATCACCACGTGAGGCTTGTGAAGGACGTCGATCACGCGCTCATACAATCGATTGCGAACCTTAAGCCGGTCGGATGCCCGGGTGACGTAGCGAATCAAGATGTCAACACCCGAGCCGGAGGGCCGCAGGTTCACGGACGAGCCGGCACTGGCGTGGCTTAAACCACTGCGCCGCGGCACACGCTTCCACTCCTGTTCAGCGAGCTGCGCATCCTCTTGTGTTTCTTCCAGGATCGCCTGGTGAAGCTGCGCCGCCTTGGCGTACGTATCCGGCGATGCCGGAAGGCTTAAGGACATCTCGTCCCACATCCATTGGCCGACGGTAGAGAAATTAAAGAATTGTCCGGTCACGGCAAAGTTGTTGATGAACGTTGCACGCCGGCCCGTAGGATGACCCTTGTCTGCCCAAGCGCTGTTCTCAAGGATGGTGGTGCGGAAGAGATTGATTTCGATCACTTCGCCGGCCACCCCATTGATCTCTACCCAGTCACCGACGCGCACGCCGTTCTTGCCCATGAGAATAAACCAGCCGAAAAACGCGACAATGAAGCTCTGCAGCGCCACTGTCAGCCCGGCAGTGGCCAGGCCCAGGATGGTCGAGATCTCGCTGGGCACGCCAAACGTGATCAACAGGACGCATCCCAACCCAACGAGCTGCACACCGAGCCGCAGGATGGTATGCAGTGTCTGCATGCGCCGGCGATCCACTGTAGCGCCATGCAGTGCATATCGCTCCAGCAACGCGGTTCCTACCGACTCCAACAGGATGACGCACATCAAAATGAATGCAACCGTCGCCAGCGAATGCACGGCCAAGTGAGTTACGATGCGATGCTGCAGCCGAACCTGGTCTGCCCACTTGCTATAGACGCCTGCGAGCTGTTGCTGGGTCTGGATACGATCATCGTAGATGCTGAGAAGCTGGCGCTGTTCCCTTCTCTGCTGCAGGCTGGCGAGCTCGGCTGCATCGGGCTTCGACTTGTTGGCGGCTGCAGAGTCCGAACTGGCGTTGGCCTGGGCTTCCAACTTATTGTGTTGCGCCGTCAGGCTTGCCGCATCCGTTTTCGCTTGTTGCACGGCCTGCTGAATCAGTTGAGAGCGGCTGCGTTGGTTGTTCCATGCTTCCAGCCGGCCGGCCAGCGTGCCGTATTGCCGCGTGGAGAGCACGGCCAACTGGCCGTTGCTGGCCTGCTGAGCATTGTTCTTGGTCATGGCCGCCTGGTGCGCCGCAAGCTCCTGTTGAATCCTGGTGCGCAGGTCGCCGGATGCCCGGGCCAAATCATGCTGCGCATCGCTCAGGTCGTCCTGATCAAGGTCTAGCTGCGCCTGGGCGACTTTCAGTTCGTCACTGCCGGCGCCATCAGCGGTGGATGTTAGAGCTTTTACCTGGGCCTGATCCTGCTTGACCGCCTGCTGCAGTTGTGCGACCTTCTGCGAAAGTTCCAGGGCTTCGCCGGTGGGAGAGAGCCGCTGAGTGCCGGCCTGGCGCAACGACGTGGCAAACGCCTGGTTCACCTCGTGATCGGCCAGGCGTTCCGCTTCGTGTGCAAACTCCTCTTCTTCTTTGCTCACGGCGAGGGGGGCGAGCGCCTGCGCAATCTGCCAGGGATGCAGATCGATGACGGTGGTCTGCCCGGAACCGCCCTGCGACTGTTGGCCTTTGAGGAAGGATAGATGGGCCATCGCATCGCGCGTGGTCCAGGAAAATGCGAAGCAAACCACCAGCAAGCCGGACAGGATGACGAGAGAAATGAGCCTGCCCCGGCTGAGCATGCGCTGCGGTGCAGCGCGATCCTGTTTTTGCACATCGGGCAGGTTGCTTTCCATGGCCCATTCTGGCAGTTACCCAGGTAGCAAGGTAGACCCCGGTAGTTGTAGCCGCCTCAAAAATAGCAATGCCGCTATACTCGAAGCGCATCGCAAGGGCTTCTTTTGAGAAATGGGATGAATCGACGCCAGTTCATGAAGAAGAGTGCCTGCGCAACCATTGCGCTGGCGGCGCCTTCCGTCCTGGAAAGCGACAAACCGATGATCGGTGTGCGCGTAGGCAGCGGCCCACCGGTGGCGCGTATCTCACCTGACTTCCTGGGTCTCGGGTATGAGATTTCCTCGGTGGCGAGGCCCGGCCTGTTCAACCGTACCGCCAGCGCCTATGTGCAGTTGGTGCGAACACTCGGTGTGCGTGGCGTGGTGCGCGTGGGAGGAAACACTGCAGACTATGCCCGTTACAGCCCGGCAGCACAGGCCGTGTCGAGTCCCTTTGGCACGGTGGTCAACGATGCCGTTCTGCAAGAGCTGGGTGGCTTTCTTCAGGCAACGGGATGGAAACTGATTTGGGCATTGAACCTTGGCCGAGGCTCGGAGGCGGATGCTGTTGCCGAAGCGAGGGCCGTGCACGCCATAGCCCGAGAACGGTTGCTGGCCTTCGAGATCGGCAACGAGCCTGACCTGTTCTCGCATGCGAAACACCGGCCGCCAGGCTACGGTTATGAACAATGGCTGGCGAACTACCGCGGTTACAAGACCGCGCTTCGGGCACAGCTTCCGGGTATCCGATTAGCCGGTCCTGATGTCGCGGGAAAGACTGACTGGGTAACCAGATTTGCAGCCGATGAGGGCAAAGATGCGGTTTTACTCACTCATCATTACTATCGGGAAGGGCAAAATCCGGGAAGCACAATCGACAAGTTGCTGGGTGTCGACCCGAAGCTTCAGACCCAGCTCGAGCAATTGCGAGCGGCGTCTCAGAGCTGCGGTGTTCCCTATCGCATCTGCGAGGTGAACTCATTCTCCGGAGGGGGACGGCCCGGGGTGAGTAATACATTGGCGGCTGCGTTGTGGGTGCTCGACTATATGTTCATCCTCGCGTCCCATGGCTGCTCCGGAGTCAATATGGAGACGGGTGTGAATCAGCTCGGCTTTATCAGTTCCTACTCGCCGATCGGCGACGATGAACAGGGCCATTACTCGGCCGCGCCGGAGTACTACGGAATGCTTGCTTTCTCGCTCGCTGGCCGAGGCGATTTGCTTCCAGTGGAAACGGACGCGCCCACGGCTGCGATCAAAGCCTATGCCACGCGTCCCAAAGAAGGCGGACTGGAGCTTACCCTGATCAACAAAAGCGAGACGGCTTCTGTCCTGCATCTGAATACAGGTAGTCAAAGCCGGGAGGCCGCCGTCATGCGCCTAACCGGCCCCGCAATCGATGCGAAAACGGGGATCATGCTGGGCGGAGCAGAGGTCACATCGGGCGGCGCCTGGAAAGCAGCCGGCACGGAAGCTCTCCCCATCCGCAAGGGACAATTCACCATTCCTATGCCGGCGGCCAGCGCGGCGATCGTTTCCATTTTGCAAAGCAATTCCTGAATCCCTACTATGGTTGAGGCCTGAACAGGGTGCGGAAAAAGCCAGGGAGAACAACTTTGCTCAAACTGAAAATCAACGAGCCGATATGTATCGCCGCAACCGGAGATGTCTGCGGCGAAGGGGTGTTGTGGGAACGGGATACAGAATCCATTTATTGGACGGACATCAACCGGTTTCTTGTCCATCGCTATCTGTTGCAGGACGGCACGATTAAAACCTGGTTCTTTTCTGAACCCGTTACGTGCGTGATGGAAACCAACCGCCAGGATACTCTGGCGTTGTCTCTGGGTTCTGGCATCGCGCTGTGGAAGCCCGAAAGCGATGAGCCCCACACTCAGTTGTTTGCTCTTCCCGGCTGGCCTTTTGTCCGCTGCAACGATGCGGCTGTGGACCCAGGTGGCGTGCTCTGGGTGGGGACGATGCGCAATAATGTGCTGGCAAACGGCGCCGCTGACGACCATGGGGGCAGCAATGGAGTGCTCTACCGGGTGGAGGGAACCGGTGCGGCATCGGAATGGCGTCAGGGTCTGGGCATTGCGAACACGCTGGTTTGGAGTCCGGATCATTCCAGGTTTTATTTTGGCGATAGCCTGCAAAATTGCATCTGGTGTTACGAATA
>JBAVQC010000424.1:0-1568 GCA_049693715.1 Acidobacteriaceae bacterium
GTACAATCTGGCAGATATAAGACACTAAAGCAATTGGCAGCGCGGCCGACGTCGCCGTTGTCTGGAGTGGGACTCCCCCGAAGCATGGCCCGAATTTATCCTTTCCGCGCACTCCGCTACAACCCGAGCATGGTACGCGTGGAAGAGGTGGTGACCCAACCCTACGACAAAATTACCCCGGCCATGCAGCAGGCTTATTACCAACGCAGCCTCTACAACCTGGTGCGCGTCATCCTGGGATTGCCTGAGCTGTTCGACGAACCCGGGAGCAATGACGTATACACCCGGGCGGCGCGGGATTTCGCCGATTGGCGCCGCATGGGGGTCCTGGCTCAGGAAAAAGACCCTTGCATCTTTGCGTACTCTCAGCGTTTTACAGTCCCAGGTGGGGACGGTGAGGTTCACGAGCGGCGCGCGTTTATCGGCCTGGGCGAGGTGTGCGACTACAACGCACAGGTGGTGTTCCGCCACGAACAGACGCTTTCCAAGCCCAAGTCTGACCGGCTGAACCTGTTGCGCGCCACCCGGGCGCATTTTGGACAAATCTTCATGCTCTATTCAGACCCGGCGCTGACCGCGGAAAAAATCCTGTTCTCCGGCACCTCGGCGCCGGAAATCGAGGTGACCGATGAGCTCGGCGTGACCCACCGGGTGTGGAAGGTCAGCGACATGAGCACTATTAATATATTGCTGGGGGCGATGGAGGATAAGAAGCTGATCATCGCCGATGGTCACCACCGCTACGAGACGGCGCTCGCGTATTCCATGGAGCATGCCCCAAACAGCGTCACCCGGACGGAGAGGAACCTGGCCAACACCACACCGCAGCCCGCCTACCCGGAAGCTGCCGTCATGATGACCTTCGTCAATATGGACTCAACGGGCATTACCATTCTGCCCACGCATCGCGTGGTTTTCGGGATCAAGGATTTTTCGCCGGATAAGTTCATCGACCAGGCAAAGGCATTTTTTAACGTTCAACTCGTCAGGGCCGATGACTCGGTCGAACTGACCAGACTGCTGGCCCGCCAGCCGGGCACGGCCTTTGTTGCCGTCACCAGGCTGGGCTACCACCTGCTCACGGCCAAGACGGAGACGGTCGCTCAGGCGCTGGCTACCCTGCCCGAGCGTCAGCGGCGGCTGGACCTTACCCAACTACACTCCCTGGTGCTGGAACAATTGCTGGGTATCACTCCCGACGCAATCCGGGAGCAACGGAACCTCCGCTACGTGCGCGACGCCGGCGAAGCCATGGAGCAGGTTTGGCGGGGCGAGGCGGACGTGGCCTTCCTGACCAATCCGATCACCCTGGCTCAGTTGCGAGAAGTAGCCTTCGCGGGCGACGTCATGCCCCAGAAGTCGACCGACTTCTATCCCAAACTACTCAGCGGTCTTACCGTCTATGCGTTGGATTGAGGAAGGCCGCCAAGGCAGCGGCTGCCTCGTTATCGGATTAGTCGTTATCGGTTCACTCCTGGGGCCGTTGGAGTGCTCATTTGCGAGCGCCCAGTCGCCGGCAAACCCGGCTGCGCCCGCAGTGGTGCGGCCTGCGCCGCGGTTTGCGGTGG
>JBAVQC010000425.1:0-13659 GCA_049693715.1 Acidobacteriaceae bacterium
CATGAGGTTCGCCAACGCCACCAACATCAACAGGAAATCCGGGGAAGCGTAGCCGAGGGATCTGCAGTTTTCCTCTACTGCGTAATCGCTGCGTCGGCGATCGCCAGGGATTGGTCCAGCTGCTCCAGGGCGAAGTCGATTTCTTCCCTCTCGATGATCAAGGGGGGCGCTATTACAAAGTGGCTGATCCAGGACTGGAGGTACACGCCGCGCTTCATCAACTCGGCGGCTACTCGATCCACGACGGTTGGCTTTCCGTCGGCTTTGTCTTGATAGGTGTTGAAGGGGGTTTTGTTTTCCTGGTCCTTCACCATATCGAGCGCCCAGAAGAGGCCTAAGCCACGGACTTCTCCAATCGAAGGATGCTTTCCCTTAAGCGCGTTTAGTTTTTCGCCCATGTACTTGCCCATCTCACGAGCTCGGTTCACCAAGTCGAGGCGCTTCAGCTCGTTGATGGCCGCCACGGCAGGCGCCAATGTGATTGGGTGCGCCTCATACGTATGCCCATGGGCGAAGAAGTGGTCCTCGAAATATTCGGCGATTTTACCCGTGGTCGCGCAAAGCCCCAGCGGAACGTAGGCCGACGTAATGCCCTTGGCGGTTGCCAGAATGTCCGGCTTCACTCCCCAGTGATCCACGGCAAACCATTCACCCGTGCGGCCCCAACCGGACATGACCTCGTCGACAATCAATAAGACTCCGTGACGGTCACATATTTCGCGCAGCTTCGGCATGTACTCGGGCGGAGGCACAAGAACGCCGTTGGTGCCGACTACCGGTTCTACGATGACCGCGGCCACATCGCTCTCATTCGAGATCATGTGCTCCAGGTAATCGGCACAGGCGATTCCACATTGTGGATAGGTGTGCTTGATGGGGCATTTGTAACAATTGACCTCCGGGGCAAACAGAAAGCCCTGGCCTTTGCCGCCCGGCTCCATGGCCCAGCGGCGTGGATCGCCGGTTGCCGCGATGGAGGCCATGGTCGACCCGTGATAGGACCTGTAGCGCGCGATGATCTTGGTCTTTCCTGTATACATGCGGGCGATCTTGAAGGCAGCCTCATTGGCTTCCGTACCTGACGTGGTGAAGAAGAATTTGGTCAGCCCCCCGGGCAACACGTCGAGCAGGAGACGGCTCAACTCTACGCGTGTATCGGTCGCGCAGGACGGCATAATGTAGGCCAGCTTGCGCGCCTGCTGTTCGATCGCCTGTATGACGGCTTGATTCTTGTGCCCCAGGTTGCAGCACATCAGTTGCGCTGAGAAATCAAGGTAACGCTTGCCGTTCCCGTCGGTGAAGTAGCATCCCTCGGCATCGACGATGTGCAGGGGATTCCAGCTTTTCTGGTAACGCCAAGTGCCGTAGTTCAGCTTCTTGGTCCAATCGGAAAGTTCCTGGCTCGTCATCGTTCCTTCAGTTGCGATCTCGCTCATGATGGTTTCACCCTTGATCTCTACTTTACAGCGGCTAATTCCCCTAGCTCCACTGCTACCGCGATTAAGCCTTCTTCCAACACCTGTAAAGCCTGGTTGAATTCGTCGTCAGTGATGGTCAGCGGCATCAGCAATCGAACAACGTTATCGTAGGTGCCGGCGTTCAACACCAGCACGCCGTGGTGCAGACAATGGTGAAGCAGTTTCTTGACCGCTTTGGCGTCAACAAACTCCATGGCCTGCATGGAGCCAACTCCGCGAACGTCAGCAACAAAGGCATGCTGGCGCTGCCAGGCGGCCGCCCGCCGTTGAAATTGCTCCCCCAGCAAGCGGGCGCGCGCCAGCAATTTTCCATCGGCAAATTCTTCCAAGACGGCTAACGCCGCAGCGCAGCTCGCGGGGTTGCCGCCGAAGGTGCCGCCCAGGCCCCCTGGTCTGGGAGCATCCATGATCTCCGCACGGCCCGTAATCGCCGCCAGCGGCAGGCCGCCACCGAGGGACTTGGCGGTAATGATGAGATCGGGCTCGATGGCAAAGTGTGTACTGGCGAAGAGTTCCCCGGTGCGGCCGAAGCCCGTCTGCACTTCATCAGCGACGAAGACGATACCGCGCTCGCGGCAGATCTCCACCAATGCGGGAAGGAAGCCGGCAGGTGGAACCACGAAGCCGCCTTCTCCCAGCACCGGCTCGATCACGATGGCCGCGACAGACTCGGCCGCCACTACACGGCGAAAGGTCTGGTCGAGCAGCTCGTTGACCTGGCCTTTGGTCATTGGGCCACGGCTGGAGAGACGTGCGTTGGCGGGCACTCCATAGGGGATGCGATAAACATCGGGCAGGAAGGGGCCGAAGCCCTCTTTGTAAGGATGGGTCTTGCTGGTGAGCGATAGGCCCATCATGGTGCGGCCGTGAAAGCCGTCTTCTACCGAGAGAACCGCGGGACGGCCGGTGAAGGCCCGAGCGATCTTGACCGCGTTCTCTACCGCCTCGGCTCCGCTGTTTACAAAGAAGGTTTTCTTGGCGAAGTTGCCCGGAGTGAGTTGGTTCAGCTTTTCCGCGAGCGCGACGTAGCTCTCGTAGCCGGTCACCTGAAAACAGAGATGGAGGAAAGCATCCAGCTGTGTGCGCAGCGCACTGAGCACGCGCGGATTGCGGTGGCCAACGTTGGTGCAGCCGATGCCGCCGCCCAGATCGATAAAGCGGTTGCCGTCGACATCTTCGAGGATGGCGCCTTCGGCATGGCGCACAAACAGAGGAGTGGAGGCATAGACTCCGCGCGGAAGAGCCTGCAGCCGGCGGGCCATCAACGCGCGCGCATTCGGTCCGGGGATTTCTGTCTTCAGGCGAATGCTGGACATGGTTCAGTACCATCCAATCGGCGTTTCGTTCAGATTGATGTGCACCTGCTTGGTCTCGAGATATTCGTCGATCCCGTGGATCCCCAGTTCCCTGCCGAAGCCCGATTGCTTAAAGCCGCCCCACGGCGCTTCCACGTAGGTGGGCTGCATGTGATTCACCCAGACGATTCCAGCCCGGATGGCCTTGACCATGCGCAGGGCGCGATAGATGTCACGCGTCCAGACGGCTGCAGCCAGTCCGAAGGGAGTGTCGTTGGCAATCTTGAGCGCGTCACGCTCGTCTTCGAATGGGATCACGGCAGCCACCGGGCCGAAGATTTCTTCGCGTGCTATGCGCGAAGAGTTATCAACGTCGTAAAAGATGGTTGGCTCCACGTAGTAACCGCGGCTCATGGAAGCAGGCCGGCCTCCACCGAGCGCCAGCTTGGCTTCAGACTTGCCCAACTGCTGGTAGGCAGAAACACGGTCGTACTGTTCGCGGCTTACCAAGGGGCCCATTTTCGTGGAGCGGTCAAGCGGAGGCCCCAGCTTGATGGTGCGCGCTTTCTCGGTCATGGCTTCGAGAAATTTGGAGTAGATCGAGCGTTGCACCAGGACCCTGCTGCCAGCCGAGCAGACTTCGCCCTGGTTAATGAAAATGCCGAACAGTGCGCCATCGATGGCGGCCTCAAAATCGGCATCTGCAAAGAAGATGTTGGGCGACTTGCCGCCGAGCTCAAGGGTCACGCGCTTGAGGGTATCGGCTGCGGACTTCATGATCAGCTTGCCTACGGCTGCCGATCCGGTGAAGGCCACCTTGTCTACATCAGGATGGGCGACAATGGCCGCGCCAGCCGTCTCGCCCAGGCCGGTCACAACGTTGACCACGCCGGCAGGCACACCACACTCCGCCAACCAGCCGGCAATCTTCAGCATGGTAAGCGGCGTCTGCTCCGCGGGCTTCAGCACGCAGGTGCAGCCTGCAGCCAGCGCGGGCGCGAGCTTCCACGCGGCCATGCCAATGGGGTAGTTCCAGGGAATGATCTGTCCTGCGACACCGACCGGCTCTTTCAACGAGAGGCTGAGAGCATTGTCGGGAACGGGATTGACCGAGCCAGAGACCTTGTTGGCCAGCCCGCCGTAATATTCGAAGCAGGTGGCGGCATCGGCGATGTCGTATTCCGATTCGACAATGGGCTTGCCGCAGTTTCTCGACTCCAACTCGGCGAGCAGCGGGGCTTCTTCGCGAAGTTTGGCCGCGATGCGAAAGAGGATGCGGCCTCGGTCCTGCGCTGTGGTTTGGGGCCAGCCGCCCTCGTCGAAGGCGTGGCGAGCTGCGGCCACCGCGGCGTTGATATCCGATTGGCCAGCGTCGGGAATTTCGGCGATGACCTCTTCAGTCGAAGGGTCGTATACAGGGATGCGCTTGCCGGATGAACCTTCCGTCCATTCCCCGTTGATAAACATCGGTTCACAACTGGTTTGGGAGACAGCCATTGTTGCTCCTTTCGAGAGCCGGGCCCGGGGAATTTTGCCGGGTGCACCCGTAAGCACACCCGGCTTGGTTAACAACCGGAGACGGCTAAACCAGGGATTCCTGCGGCGCCTTGGTTTCCTGTTGGGCCTGGGCCAGCGCCGGCGCCACCTGTTCAAAGGCGGAAAGGTGCTTGTCGATATCCGCCATGGAGTGGGCGACGGAGATGGTCCACTGCTCGTCCCACCAGTAGGGCTGCGCCATCACACCACGGTTCAGCATGCCGAACCAGTAGAGCTTCCACAGGTTCGTATCGACGGCATGCCACTCGCGGTAGTTACGGATCCTGTGGCGATAGAGCAGCATGGCGCCGTTGGCTCCGGCGCTCTCGACGTAAGCTTCAAGGCCGGTCTTCTGCACGATCTGCTTGTAGCCGGAGACCAAAGCATCGCTTACTTTGCCGATGTGGGCGTAGCCCGCGGGCGTGAGCACTTCCCGCAGGGTGGCAAGGCCGGCCGCCATGACCAACGGGTTGGTGGCGTAGGTGCCGGCGTGGAAGACCTTGTGCCCCGCGATCACATCCATAACCTTTTTGCTGGCTGCGAAGGCTGCCAACGGGAAACCACCGCCAATGGACTTGGCCAGGGTTACGACGTCTGCCTTGATGTTGAAGTACTCACAGGCTCCGCCACGACCGAGCTTAGCACCGGTCTTCACCTCGTCGAAAATGAGCAGCGCGCCTTCACGGGTGCATATCTCGCGCAGACCTTCGAGGTAGCCTGGCTCCGGCATGCAGATGCCGATGTTCATCATGATGGGCTCGAGGATCACGGCAGCAATCTGGCCTGGGTTTTCTTTGAAAAGGCCGTTGATGGCCTTGAGATCGTTGAACTGGGCGACGAGCGTATTTTTCACGGTATCGGCGGGTACTCCGCCGGAAGCCGGGACCTGGTTGGGCCGGTCGGGATCGCCGACAAGGGCGAGATTGGGCTTCATGCTGACCAGCACGGAGTCGTGAACGCCGTGATAGCCGCCTTCCATCTTGATGATTTTGTCGCGACCGGTGAAGCCGCGGGCGATGCGGATGGCGTGCATGGTCACTTCGGTTCCGCTGCTGCCGAAGCGTACCTGCTCTACGGGAAAGCGCTGGCAAATTTCATCGGCCAGGTCGTACTCCAGAGTGTGCGGCATGCCGTACATAGTGCCGGTCACGAGCCGCTCCTGCACGGCGGCGACCACGGCCGGGTGGCAGTGGCCGGCCATGAGGGCGCCGAAACACAGGTTGAAGTCGATGTATTCGTTGCCGTCGAGGTCGTGAATGTGGGTTCCCTTGGCGTCTTTTACAAACAGGGGCCAGGGCTCGTAACTACGGAAGTTGCTGGCGACGCCAAGCGGCATGCGGGGTTCGGCGCGCTTGAGCGCGGCCTTGGAACCTGGGGTACGTGCTTCAAAAGTGGCGAGTTCCTTCTCTAGAAGGTGGTGCATGGGGATTCATCCTTTGCCGAGAGGGCTGTCAAATCGTACGGAGACCGGGTGCAGCCAGGAAGATGCTCTAGCGTGCGAGGGTAATGGGATCGGGCCGCCGGCACAGCCGGGCTTCGCCGCGGGCATAGCGGAGAAACCAGCGCATCCGGCAGAAGGTGCCAGAAACGCGGGGTGTCGCGATATCAGAGAGAGAAGACATTCGCTTGAGAAACGCTGCTTTGCATTATATGACCTGGGCAGCGTCTCAGGAAAGGCGTTGCCACGTTTACACCCTTGTAGTAAGTTCTGGAAAACAGCTCCTGACCTCGTCCTTCTCGCAGTGTCCGAACTTTTTCGGAGCCATATTTGCCAAATCTGAGCGCGAAAACATTCATCCTCATCGTCGCCGCGATGGCGCTTGGCGTTCTGTGCGGATGCAAGAAGGCGCCCCCTACCCTAAGCCTATTGGTTTGGGAAGGCTACGCAGACCCTTCTTTCATCCAGGGCTTCGAAGCCAAGTGCCAATGCAAAGTGACTGCGGCTTATATGGGTTCGAGCGATGAACTGGTGGCCAAGTTACGCGGAGGCGCCTCGTCCAACTACGACGTGATCTCGCCCTCGAGCGACGTAGCCACGGCGCTTAGCCGGTCGGGCCTGGTGGCTCCCCTGGACCTGAGCAAAGTGCCGAACTACTCGCAGCTTTCGCCAAGCCTTACCTCGCGAACGCTGGTTAAGCAAAATGGCAAGGTTTACGGTGTGCCCCTCACCTGGGGCCCGAATCCTCTGCTCTACGACACCCGGGCCTTTCCCAAAGCCCCCGCGACGTGGGCTGAACTTTGGGATCGGAAATTTGCCAACAAGTTATCGTTCTGGGACGACCTCTCCACCATGTACATGGCGGCGGAGGTGCTCGGCTTTGGCAAGCCTGACCCAGCGGCTGTCTACAACCTCAGCGATGCGCAATTGGAGCAGGTGAAGCAAAAGCTGATCGCGTTGAAGCCGAATATCCGCAAGCTTTGGACCACCGGCGGGGAGCTGACCAACCTGTTTCAGAATCATGAGGTCATCGCCGGCATGGGCTGGCCGCTGGTGACCAACCAGTTGCACAAGAGCGGACTGCCCATCCAGGAGGAGATTCCCGCGGAAGGCACCACCGGGTGGATCGACCACCTGATGATTACCTCGTCCAGCGACAACAAGGAACTTGCGTATCAGTTTTTGAATTACCTCATTACTGCCCAGGCCCAGAAACAGCTCAGCGATGTGACCGGGTATATCCCGGCAAACCCACAGGCCGCTGGCTTGATGACGCCGGAGCAGCGCCACAGCCTGCACCTGGACGACATCGATGCTTACCAGCACCAGATTGTTTTCTGGCAGGATGTGCCGCGGCGGGCGAAGTACACCGAAGTGTGGAACGAAGTAAAGGCGAGCCAGTGAAGGGCTCGGCATGAGCACCTTTCTGCGGCTGGAGAACGTGGGCAAACGCTTCGGCGAGCACATGGTGCTTGCCTCCATATCGCTGGAGGTAGAACAGGGCGAGTTTCTTACCCTGTTGGGGGAAAGCGGCTCGGGCAAGACCACGCTTCTGCGGATCCTGGCCGGCTTTGAGGAGGCGACGAGCGGGCGAGTTTTGCTCGAGGATGCGCGGCTGGATGCGATGCCTCCCCATCGCCGGCCGATTCACACCGTCTTCCAGAGCTACGCACTGTTTCCCCACATGAGCGTATTCGAGAACGTAGCTTACGGCTTGCGGGTGCGCGGGTGCGCGCGCGACGAGATGAGGGCTCGCGTGGAGGAGGCGCTCAAGAAAGTGCACATGGGGCAATTTGCCAAGCATTTTCCCCGGCAAATCAGCGGCGGTCAAAAACAGAGGGTGGCGCTGGCTCGTGCGCTGGTGAACCGGCCGCGGCTGTTGTTGCTTGACGAGCCGCTCTCAGCTCTCGACGCCAATCTCCGGCTCGAGATGCAGCGCGAACTGAAAGTGCTGCAGCGCGAGGTTGGGATCACTTTCATTTTTGTGACCCATGATCAGAGTGAGGCGCTGGCCATTTCGGATCGGGTGGTCTTGCTTCGCCACGGCAAGGTAGAACAGTGCGGCACGCCACGCGCCATCTACTCAACGCCGCGGACGGCGTATGCGGCTTCGTTTCTGGGCAAGAGCAATCTGGTCGAGGGGACGGTTCGGCAGGGCGTGGCTGACTGCGCCGATTTCTCTGCACCGGTCAAGGTGGCGGACGGCGCGGTCACGTTTTCTCTGCGCCCGGAGTGTATCGTTCCTGTAACGGAGACTGCGCCGGCGGGCGAGCAGGTGGTTCCATTTGTCGCAGAAGTGGTTGCAGAACAGTTTCACGGTGCTGATTCGCTGCTTACGTTGCGTTGCGCATCCGGGATGGAGCTATCGGCACGCGTCGCGGGGCCCCGCGACAACGGAGGCTGGTTTGCCTTCCAGGCACAAGACCTGGTTCCGCTGGAGCAGGAATAAAATGGCGCGCTCCGGGTTGTCTGCGTGGCTGGTGACGCTGCCGCCGTTCGCCTGGATTGCGCTGTTCCTCTTCACGCCTTATTGTCTTCTCTTTTGTTACAGCTTCTGGAGTCTTGACGCCGGGCAACAGGTGGTTCACCATCTAACCCTCGCGAATTATCTGCACCTGATGCGGACCCCTCTCTACCTCACTGTCATTTTGCGCTCCATGCGTATTGCTTTTTCGGTGGTGCTGCTATCTTTGCTGATCGGTTATCCGCTGGCGTGCTTTCTTGTCTTTCAGGCGGGCAGATACCGGCAGATTCTCTACCAGGCGGTGATTATTCCACTGTGGATCAGCTACCTGGTGCGCGCCTACGCGTGGAAAGTGATTTTCGGCAACGAGGGGGTGATGAATACCCTGCTGCTCTGGTGTCACGCAACCCGGCACCCTCTGGGTTTTCTCTTGTACAGCCCCTTTGCAGTGATTGTCACGCTTACCCACATCTACGTGCCCTTTGTGGTCCTGCCGGTGGTCGCTTCGCTCGAAAAGATTCCGCGGGAGCTACTCGAATCCTCGAGCGATCTGGGAGCAACGGTCTGGCAAACCTTCGCCCGGGTGATTCTTCCGTTGTCGCTGCCCGGTGTTCTCTCTGGGGTTACGTTTGCATTTTTGCTTAGCTTCGGTGATTTTCTGGCGCCGCTGCTTTTAGGTGGGCCGAGCAGCGTGATGATCGCCAATATTGTTGCAAATCTCTTCGGGGCCGATTACAACTGGCCGCTGGGGGCGGCGGTTGCGGTGCTTATCCTGGTGATGGTGTTGGTTATCCTCACGGTTACACAACGGCTGGAACGACGCTGGAGAGTGGCATGAAGGCGGGCAATCGTACCCTTCCGGCGTTGTCGACGGTTTACGCCGGCGCGGCTTTCGCCTTTCTTTATCTGCCCATCGCCGTGCTGGTGGTTTATTCCTTCAACCGGGATGGCGTGGGCGGGTTTCCCCCGCGACATTGGACATTCGACTGGTATCGAACTCTGTTCGACGACTCCGCCATGTGGAATTCGGTGGGCAACAGTGCGATCGTCGCCCTCTCCACCGTTGTCTTATCGATGTTGATTGGCTTTCCCGCAGCCTATGCTCTCGATCGTTATTCGTTCCCGGGCAAAGCGGCGTTTCAACGGCTGGTCCTTCTGCCGCTGATCGTCCCGGGCGTGATCACCGGCATCTCGCTGCTCCTGGTGACGGTGAGTAGTGGATTCCGTCTAAGCCTGGTGACGGTGATTCTTGGTCATTCTACGGCCTTGACGGCGGTTGCCACGACAGAGATCTTTGCTGGATTGGCCAAGCTCGATCGCTCCCTTGAGGAGGCTTCCGCCGATTTGGGGGCCACCAGGATCCAGACGCTGGTGCGCATCGTCCTGCCCGGGTTGCGAACTTCCTTGCTGGGCACGGCGCTTCTCATCTTTACGCTTTCGATGGATGAGATTGCTGTTACGTTTTTCCTGATCGGCAGAGAGAACACCCTGCCGCTGGAGATATGGTCACGCCTGCGGCGCGGGGCGACGCCGGAGATGAATGCCATTGCGACGTTGATCTTTTTGTTTTCGGTCATCACCATCTTTCTGTCACAGTGGTTGATGAGCCGGGAGAAGACGGAGGCAAATCGATGAGTTGGACAGACAAAGAGCTGGGTATGGACCGCCGGATTACGCGCCGCGACTTCATGAATGGTGCGGCCATGGCCATTGCCGCTGCCGCTACCCCGCACTCGTTCGCGCAAGGAGCAACGGAAGCGCAGGACCGTGCCGGCTATGACCCGCCCGCCGCTCACGGATTACGTGGAGGTCATGTGGGTGCGTTTGAAGTTGCACACCGGCTGCGTGACGGCACCTTCTGGACGACGGCAGGACAGCCCGAAAGCACCGGCGAGACGTATGACTTGGTGGTTGTGGGCGGCGGGATCAGCGGCCTCTCCTGCGCGCGCTTTTTCCATCAGGCTGCCGGCAAGTCTGCACGTGTCCTCATTCTTGACAACCACGACGATTTCGGTGGTCACGCGAAACGCAATGAGTTTCGGGTGGACAAGACATTTATGTTGGGTTTCGGAGGTACGTATTCGATCGAGAGCCCGGCTCCCTATAGTCCTGTGGCCAAGGGAGTAATCCGCGATTTGGGCATCGACGTTTCCTCCTACGCACGACACAATGACAAGGCGCTCTACCCTTCGCTTGGCCTGAAGGAGAGAATCTTTTTCGATAAGGAAACTTTCGGCGCGGACCGTTTGGTCATTAACCCTGAGCACGGGCATGGCGAGAAAATGTGGCAGGAGTTTTGTTCCCAGGCCCCGCTGACAGAACTGGCCAAAGCAGACTTAAAGCGCCTCTATGCACTCGATGAGGACTTGATGCCGGGGCTCTCTTCGGAGGAGAAGAAAGCCAAGCTGGCCCGCATGAGTTACGCCGACTACTTGACCAACGTGGTGAAAGTGGATCGCCAGGTGGTCACCCTCATGGATCCGTATCCTAAATCGGACTATGGCGTGGGCATCGACGCCATCTCGGCGCAGGATTCGTGGGGTATGGGCAGGCCCGGTTTCGACGGCCTCAAACTAACGCCGGATCCGGGTCCAGGCATGGGCCGCGACGCAATTCCCAACGAAGAAGCGGAGAAGTATTTCTTTCATTTCCCCGATGGGAACTCTTCGATTGCTCGACTGCTGGTGCGCTCGCTCATTCCCGCCGCTGTGCCTGGCCATTCCGCTGAGGATATTGTGAGCTCCGAGGTTCGTTATGACCAGCTCGATCAAGCCGGCAACGCAACGCGGATCCGGTTGAACAGCACCGTGGTTAAGGTACGGCATGACGGCGACCCTTCCAGTGCGAAAGAAGTGGAGATCACTTATGTGCAGCAAGGACGGCTGTACACGGTGAAGGCGTCACACTGCATTCTGGCGTGCTGGCATGCTGTCATTCCTTACCTCACTACTGAGTTGCCGGCAGCCCAGGTGGCTGCGTTACGTTCGGCGGAAAAAGTTCCCCTTGTGTATACCAATGTTGCTATCCGGAACTGGGAGAGCTTTGTTCGCCTGAATACGTCGAGCATCACCGCGCCCGGATGCTACTTCGTTGCGCTGGGCCTTGATCGCCGTGTGAGCCTTGGCGATTACCATTGCACCAAGCGTCCGGACGAGCCGATTGTGGTCACCATGGAGCGGTATCCGTGCTCGCCTGGACTGCCGGCGCGCGGCCAGCATCGTGCCGGAAGAGCCGATTTGTATGGGACGACGTTTGAGACTTTCGAGAGAAATATCAGGGAGCAGCTTGCGCGGAGTGTCGGGGCCGGTGGATTTGATCCGGCACGGGATATTGCGGCGATCACGGTTAATCGGTGGCCACATGGATATGCTTACCAATACAACTCGTTGTGGGATCCATTTTGGTTGGAGGGTGGGCCGCTACCTTGCGTCGAGGCACGGAGGTCTTTTGGACGGATCGCTATCGCCAATGCGGATGCCGACGCGTACGCGTACACAGACTGTGCCATTAACCAGGCGCATCGGGCGGTGGGTGAGCTGAAGGTTGCTGCCGGTTGAGGGGAACCCTAGGTCACGATGGCCGGATGACCGGGCCAGGCTTTACCTCGCGATATGAGGCCGGCTAGAAGCAGATAGAGCAAGCTGAGTCGAAAGAGCGCATCCGCAGTCATGAAATGCCTTCCTTGGCATTGAAAATATGAGTAACCTGTTTGCTGCTGATCACGATGACGGCAACCGCTGTTCCCACCAACCACACAGCCAAGCTCTCCAACGTTAAACCATCAGGCTGTGCAATCGACTGCCCCCGGAAGGCTTGCCAGAGAACGAGCCCGAAGAGCGCCAGGTAGCTGGTGGCGGCGGCAAAGATCAGGTTACGCTGCGTTCGCTCGCCGGCGAGTGCTCTGCGACGGGCGATCCACCATGCCAGGAGCGGTAATACCTGCAAACCGTGCATGCCCAGGAAGTGCGCAATACGCAGATCGCCGTGATCGACGCTCCAACCGGTAACAGGCAATCCACGGCCACCATCCGGCGCACCGACGGTGTGCGCCCCCACTATGGGAAGCCGGCCGGTCGCATGCGCCTCCGCCAGTTGCCGGGAGTTTGGCACGGCCATCAGACCTCCCGAGCCGGTACCGATCACCGCCAGGACCATACCCAGGCGCAGCGACCATCCCCAGGCGGAATGGACAAAGGGTTGGCGGAAGAGGACCACCGCGAGCACCAGCATCGACAGCCAGATGCACGCGATGGTGACGCCCATGACCGCAAACACGGCGGCATCAAAGTGGGACCCAACGTTGAAGTGGCTGGTTGTTCCCCGAGCCGCCTGCATGTCAATCAGCGCGATCTCAATGAACAGGCCTGCAGCGAGCACCCAGTCGAGCCCACGACGGACGAGGGGCCAAACGGTCGTGGACGCGATGAGAAAGGCAAAACTCCAGCCAGCGATCATGGTGGAAAGCGCGAATTTTGCCGGCTTAAGCCATGCCGGCGCCCCAGTAATCACACGGTGGTCGACAACCATACCTAAAATGCAAAGCACCAGGTCGGCTGCCATGATGAACCCCAACACGGTCAACGCGGGCGATGCGGCATAGCCGGCGGCGACCAACCTCCTCCAGGGCGAAGAATGACCGGACGAAGAATGATTCAGCATGTGAAAGAGATTAACATAGATGTTAAATGGATTCACATTCAGGTAGGATTAAATTTACTGTGACCGCTACCAGGAAACGCCCATACCATCACGGAGACCTGCGCTCAGCCCTGATGCGGGCCGCCCTTTTGCTGGTTGAAGAACATGGCGTGAAGGGTCTTGCCTTGAGCGATGCTGCCCGGCTGGCCGGTGTAAGCGTAGCCGCCCCTTATCGTCATTTCAGGGACAAGGAAGGGCTGTTGGCGGAAATTGCAACCGAAGGCTTTGGCCTGTTTCGCGACGCCCTGGCGCGGGCTACGCAGAGCCATCCCAAAGATAAGGTCAAACGGCTGGTGGAGATGGGCGTTGCCTACGTCGATTTTGCGCTGGAACACCGCTCTCACTTCAAAGTGATGTGGGAAGGCGGGATCTCCAAGGAGAAGTATCTGGAGGTTGGGAAGACAGCTTATGAAGCATATCTACTGCTGGAAGGGGCGGCACGAGATTTGCTGCCCGCCGCTAATCCCGGCCGGCAAAAGGCATTGGTTGCAAGTGCGTGGAGCCTGGTTCATGGTTTTGCCACACTGGCGCTGGAACGCGAACTCGAGGTAGTGGCGGCTGAGCAAGGGAAAAAGAAACTATTGCGGCAATCTCTTCACCTGCTGCTGGACCAGTTCGCTCGTTAGCTACTTTCCGTCGCAAAATTGTGTGTTCTAACCAGCTTTGGGCTTGAGGGGAAGTTCCAGACGCTCTTAAGATGATACTTTTTCGCCGGTCGTGGTCGCCTGAACGTGAGGCGCGGGATAGTTT
>JBAVQC010000426.1:0-13727 GCA_049693715.1 Acidobacteriaceae bacterium
AGGTACGCCTTTTCAGCGAAAGCCGTTGTTGGGCTGCGCCCATCTCCTTCGGCCCACGTACGCTGAGGCGAACATTGGGGCACCGGTCCTCCACCGGCCGGTCATTTCGTAGGACTCGCCGCAGTGAAATCCGAACAGCATGGTTTGACCGCCGGCTGAAACTCCATAATCTCGGCACGCGTACCGTCAGGATCGTAAATATTCAGCTGCCACTTGCCATCCAATCCAATTTGCGGAGGGCTGTGCTTCGCGGTCAGGCGGTCTTCCGCATAGAGCAGATTCACCGTCTTCTCCATGTTGAAGACTCCGAGTGAAAAGTGGTTGAGCACGCCCGCGGTGTCCTGCGACATGGACGGTGGTATGCCCTTGGTCTCGGGGCCGCTGACGACCATATACTCCAGCCAGTCCGTGCCGTTGGGCACCTCCTGGGAAATCCAGTCGGTTTTGCCATTCCGGCCGCCGTGCCAGTAAGGGCGGAAGCCCAATACCTCGCGGAAGAATGCATTTTCCGCGTCCGGGTTATGCACGATATACCCAACGTGGATGATGTGATTGCTCAGCGGATTGAGCCCGACCGCGGATGGCTTGGCAGGCGGTTGCACAAACTGAACCTTGTTGCCCTCCGGATCACTGACGTCAAACCATTGGCTGCCATCGCTCGACTTCTCAACGTTGGCCGGCACCGTGATGCCATGCTCTCCGAGATATTTCTTCAGCCCATCCGCGTTGGCGGTGTTAAACGCGACGTGGTCCAGCCTGTTGATGGAACTGTTTCCCGCCGGCAGCGGCAACACTTCCACAAACTGAATGGGGCTGAAGTAGTAGCGGACCCCGGCAGAATTCTCCGGGTCTGCCCGCTTCACTCCACCGAGATCGTGTACATAAAAGTGTTCAGTCTTCGCTGTGTCCGAACTGTAGACGCTTATATGTGAAATTGCACCAATGGATGGCCGGCGATTTGTCGTCTGCGCAGGCGACAGCGTTGTGGCAAGCAGGGCTACGACGGAGAGAGCAGCTGATCTGTTGATCATCACCTTTCAAGGCTACACTTAAAGTCAATTCCGGAGATGACCGATGCGCAACAAGATGACCTTCCTTGTGCTTCTGATAGTGGCACAAATGGCCCTCGCACTTGATTCTGTCCCCAAGGCCGAATACCGGCAGCGGCGCGTAAAACTCGCGGCACAGCTGCACGGCGGCTCGGCCCTGATCGTGGCCGCGCACGAGCCGCCCCTGGAGTACCAGGATTACCGGCAGGATGAGGATTTCTTCTACCTGACCGGCTCCAACGAGCCAGGCGGCGCGCTGCTGCTTATGGGCGATGGCCCCGCGGCCACCACCCGGCTGGGAACGGTCGTGCCGGCCCACGCCTACCGGGAGATCTTATTTCTACCCACGCGCAATCTCGTCCGCGAAAAATACACCGGAGCAAAGACCGACGCCGCCACTCCCGGTGCTCGAGAAATGCTCGGCGTCGACGAGGTGATGGCTCTCACCTCTTTGCCTGCCGTCTACGGCGCCTTCCTCGGTGAAGACTTACGTCGCACGAAAGAAATCTGGACCCAGCAGGATATGGACGTGGCAACGGCAACCCTCGCGTTCACTTCCACCGTGCTTGGCACGGACGTTACACCCCCCACTCACGACGTTCGTGCGCTCACGACCCCATTGCGCATGGTAAAGAGCCCGGCTGAGATCGCTCTTATCCAGAAGGCGACCGACGCTTCGATGGCGTCGCAGTTGGCCGGCATGCGCGCCATTAAGCCTGGAGTTCGCGAACGAACCATTGCCGGGGTCGAAGTCGGGGCCATGTTAGCCGAAGGATGCGAGCGCGCCAGCTATCCTTCCATCGTCGGTTCCGGCGCCAATTCGACGACCCTTCACTACGCTGAAAACAGCAGGATCATGGATGCCGGTGACGTGGTGGTGATCGATGCTGCCGGCGAATACTCCATGTACGCGAGCGACCTGACCAGAACCATGCCGGTGGATGGTCACTTTACCGCCCGCCAGAAAGAGATTTATAACGTGGTGCTCGGAGCTCAGCAGGCGGCACGAGATGCCTTCGCCGCCGGCAAATCCAAGATGGGCTCCATTGACCATCGTGGGGCAGACGCCGACAAAGCATCGCTCGACAAAGTGGCCTTCGATTACATCAATACGCACGGAAAAGACCTGCACGGCGATTCTCTGGGAAAATACTTCGTCCACACGCTCGGGCACTCCGTCGGCATTGATGTCCACGATCCCTACGAATACGAGAAACCCTTCGTCATCGGTTCCGTTTTCACCATCGAACCGGGCCTCTACATTCCAGAGGAGAAGATCGGCGTGCGCATCGAAGACACCTTTTACGTCAACGCTGACGGCAAGCTGATTGATTTTGCTGAGCAGCTTGCACACACGCCGGAGGCGGTGGAAGCGGCCATGCAGGGGAGGTAGCGGCGGCCACTTACTTCCACGCTTTCATTAAGATAGCGCGCCTTCATCAACTGGTGTGTTATGCTGCGCCTGTGTCAGCCCCGTTGGCGAATCCGGAGCGTCCCCGTCATGCTGCGGTGGTCCGCGTAACCCACTGGATCACGGCCATCGCGTTCTTTGCCTTGCTTGTCACCGGCGCGGAGATAGTGATCTCTCACCCTCGATTTTATTGGGGTGAAACCGGCAATGTAGGGATGCACCCACTATTCACCATACCGATACCCTCCTCCAGAAACACAGTTCCGACTGGCTACAGCTATATGCTGCCTGACCAGAATGGTTGGAGCCGCGCTCTCCACTTTCAGGCTGCATGGGCCGTAGTGTTTGCGGGACTGGTCTATGCGCTCTTCGGCCTGTGGAGCGGTCACTTCCGCAAGAACCTGCTCCCGGCGCCGGCCGATCGAAAATTGCGCGCCCTCTGGGAAGTGGTCGCGAAGTATCTTCACCGCACACCGCCGGACGATGCGCACTCTTACAACGTGATGCAGCGGACCGCCTATCTGGCCGTGATCTTCGTTCTCTTTCCCCTGGTGGTCTGGACGGGCCTCGCCATGTCTCCCGCTTTTGATTCCGCGGTTCCGGCGGCTGTGAACCTCCTGGGCGGCCGGCAATCGGCACGCACGCTGCATTTCTTCGTCTCCGGGTTTCTCCTGCTCTTCGTAGTGATCCACGTCACCATGGTGGTTCTCGCAGGATTCAGAACCCGTATGCGGGCGATGATCACGGGCGGTCCCATCGTTGCCCCGGAGCGTACACTGGAACCAACATTGGTAGAAGTGGAGGGCCACCCATGACGCCTATGTCGCGCCGAAAGCTCATCACCTCCGGCCTTGCCGCCGGCGCCGGGGTTGCTGGTCTCACGGTAGCTGTTCGCCTGGCGGATCGCTATGGACTCATCCCGCCCGATCACAAAGGACTTTATGGTCCGGGTGAAGCCCTGACCTACGCCGCCCAACGCGTTCTGACCGCGCATTCGCTGGCCCGGGAGTTTCCCCGCAGCATGATTTCCAAAGAGCCTTTTGCCAACTATGTCGCCCCGCTCGACGATCAATTCAAACGCCACCAGGCCGGCGGGTTCTCTGACTGGCGATTGTCCATCAATGGAATGGTCGAGCGGCCGGTTTCGCTTTCGCTGTCTGACCTGAAAACTTTGCCCAGGCACAGCCACATCACCGAGGTCGCCTGTGAGGAGGGCTGGTCGTACATTGCCGAGTGGATCGGCACACCGCTGGCTGAGGTGCTGCACTCCGTTGGCGTGTTGCCGGGTGCACGCTATGTCGTCTACTTCTCCAGCGATCGCGACTGGTGGGACAGCGTCGACATGGCCGAAGCCTTGCACCCCCAGACATTATTGACCTACGCGATGAACGATGGCGATCTGCCCGTATCCTTCGGCGGCCCGCTCCGCATGCGTGTGCCCCGCCAGCTCGGCTACAAGAGTGTAAAGTACATCACGCGCCTGACCGTGACCGATACCCTCAAGCCCTTTGGCAAGGGCTTGGGTTCCGCGTCGCCGGAGAGTGGTTATGCGTGGTACGCCGGCATATGAGTCGTCTGTTTTGCTGCTCACGCTAACGTGTCGCAGCTATGACCAACTTGTTTCGGCATCGCGCTGAATCACTGTCAAGCTTACGTCGTCCGATAGGGGACTTCCGTTGGCAAAGTCCTGCACGGTGGCGAGCAGCATCATGAGCGTAGCTTGGGCGGATGGTTGTTTGACCTCCAGGGCTGACGCCATCAACCGGTCCAACCCAAATTCGTCTCCCGCCGTGTTACGGCATTCAAGCACGCCGTCGGAGTAGGCGACCAGGGTGTCACCTGGTTCGAGCATCAGCTCGCCTGATTGAAACTCAGCACCTTCGAGCGCACCCAGCAGCGGGCCGCCTTTCTCGAGCAGCTCAGTTTGTCCATCTGCACGCAGCAGTATCGGCGGGAAGTGGCCTGCATTGCAATAAGTGATCGCTTCCAGGTCGCAGTCAATTTGCGCCAGGAATGCAGTAACAAACGGCGCCACCGGCCGCAAATAACACAGGTGGCGATTAATTTCCGAGGCCATTCTCGCCGGGTTAAAGTCAGGACGGCCACAACTCTGCAAAAGACCGGCCAGATGAGTGAACCACATTCCCGCGGCCACGCCTTTACCGGCAATATCGCCAAGCACCGCAAGAACCCTGGAGCCATCCTGAGAGAATGTCGTAAAGTCCCCGGCGAGAAAGCGCGCGGCGAAGACCTCGCTCGCAAACTGCCAGTCGCCGCAGCGCAACGCTCGCGGACCGCTGAGCTTGCGCTGGATCTGTACCGCGTCGGACAACTGCGCGTGGAGATCGATTCTCTCCCGCAGCAGCGAGTACACATCATCCTGCGGCGGCACCGTCGAATCAGGCGCCGGCATCACGAAAGGTTGAGACAGGGAATGAACCGCGGTCCCATGGTGGTGCGGGCCGATGGTCCCATACTTCGAGTCAAAAGGCACTACTCGATAGGTGTTCAACATCCACCTCGTTCCGGTTTTGATCGTTCGTTATCCGACGAACCGGTAGCCGGTTCCATGCACGGTGAGAAAGTACTGTGGTTGTTCGGGATCGGGCTCGAGCTTTTGCCGCAGATGCACCAGGTGCGTATCCACGGTACGGGTGGTGGGAGAAGTTTCGTATCCCCACACCTCCTCCAGAAGACGGTCGCGGCTCAGCGTCTCCCCTGCATGGCAGATGAAATACTTCAACAGTTCAAATTCCTTTGAAGAAACGTCGAGAACCTTGCCTGACCTCAGCACACGACAACGGCGAAGATCCACTTCCACGTCAGAAAAAGAGTGCTGGTCCTGGTCCTTCGGCAGAACAGACGTGCGCCGCAGAACAGACTTCACGCGCGCCAGCAACTCGCGAATCGAGAATGGCTTGGTCACATAGTCATCCGCCCCCAGCTCAAGCCCAACGACCTTATCCACTTCCTGGCCGCGAGCAGTGAGCATGATGATCGGGATGGAAGCGCGCTTGGCGCGTATCTGCTTGCAGACTTCGAGCCCGCTCATCCGGGGCATCATGACGTCCAAAATCACCAGGTCCGGAGACTCGTCGAGCGCGCGCCGAAGCCCTTCGGCTCCGTCGCGGGCTGTGATCACCTCGTAACCTTCGAACTCGAAGTTGTCGCGAAGCCCAGCCACCATGGCCGGCTCGTCCTCCACCACAAGAATCTTTGCCGGCCTGGGTGCTTCCGTTCGTTTTGCTTTCTCTTGTTGTCTCATGCTGACACCTGCTGGACCTCAGAATTTTGTACCGGCAACGTGATGATGAACTTACTGCCCCGCCCGGGCGCGCTCTCCACCGCAACTACGCCTCCATGGGCCTGCACGATGTGGCGCACCAGGGACAAGCCCAATCCGCTGCCCTTGGTGTTATGCACCAGCGGATCGCCGACGCGATAGAACTTTTCGAAGATCTTGAGCTGCTCCTTGAGAGGAATGCCGATGCCGCGATCGACGACCTCGATGTTGACGCCACCGTTGTGCTGGTAAAGATGGACGCCGAGGTATTTTTCTGTCGCCGAGTACTTCACTGCATTGTTGACCAGGTTCAACAACGAACGAGCGATCGCTTCACGATCCACCCGCAGTTGCGGAAGATTGTTGTCGATCTTCTGTTCGTACTCGAACCCGTTCTGCTCAATCTCAAAACGATAGGAGTCCAGCGTGCTGCGCACCAGGTCCGCCATGTCGGTCTCGCGAAAGCTGTACTCCTTTTTGCCCGCCTCGATGCGGGAGAAGTCGAGAATGTTGTTGATCAGAGAGCTCAAACGCTCACTCTCTTTGCGGATGATCTCGTAGTATTCCTGATGCTTGCCTGGGCTGGAGAGGCGTCCCAGCTCCAGAGTTTCTGCATAAAGGCGGATGAGTGACAGGGGTGTTCTGAGTTCGTGCGAAACATTGGAAACAAAATCGGACTTCAATCTCGCCAGAGCCAGTTCGCGCGCGAGGTTTTGATAAGCAAATATCATGCCTCCACCCATCAGCAGCGAAAGTGCCCCCAGGATGAGGAAGGCCATACGCGTGATTCCATGGCTGATGTCCGCGATCGTAGTTCCGAACGGCCTGATCCCAAGAGTCAGGCCCTGGAAAACACTTCCGAACTCCCTCTCCACCTCGGGCGGGCCCCCATCCCAGCAAAGCGAAGCAGCCAAAGGAGGCTGATCTTTCCCCATCCGAATCATGATCGAGTCCGGGCGATGGGAGGTATCGTTCGGATTCGGATCCGGCAATACTTCCTTTAGCGCCTGCGGGAAAAAGCTCTTCCGCAAGTAGTCTTCATCGTAGATGAACCCGGCCAGCGCAGGATGCTCATGCGTTGATCCGCGAGGCAGGAACTTTACAAAGGTCTCATACAACAGTTTGTCACCCTTCGGAACCGATTCGGAAGTGATGTAGACGCGCCGTCCTTCCAACACTTCATTCCTTCTCACCTTATCGATCTCCTCGCCGGACCACATATCCAAGACAGGTCCGAGTTCCGAGGAGAGCTCCTTGTGTTCTGCTTGGAATCCAGGATCGGTCATCTGGCCCGGTTGCGATCGAAAATCAAAATTGCCTTTCCCGGTCCACAGAAATGCATGGGCGATCTCCGGATGGGCCGTCAGAAAAGCATCGAGTTCCTGGGGATGGTCTACATCAGGGAATTGCAAGCTGGCTCTCTCTGATGTCTCATAGGCGCGCTCAACGATCCGCTTTTCGGCGATCTTTAAAACGTGTTGATAGTCTCTCTGGATGGCGGCATCAATGATCTTGTTGCGCTGAATGTGCCGGAGCTCTAAGACACTGGCGAAGATCAGCGCAGCTGCCGGCAGCATCACGGCCAGCATGAACACCAACATGGGCGGCGGCCTGCGCCAACCTCGAAGTGTAAGCCTCACCATATATGCACATCCGGAGAGATGCTCATTGGATCGAGGATAAGCCTACAGACTGGGCACTATGTCACGACGACGCAACAAATTGCAAAAAGTTGTGAACTCAAGCAGGATCGAATCCCATGCGGCCGGCCCAAATTTGCTCCCAGGGAGCATAGTGTCCAACGGCAGCCAGGAATACATGAATACCAACGAAGACAGCCAAGGCAACAAGGGCGAGCAGGCCGACGGCCAGGAGAAAAACATTCAGGACCTTCGCGTGGCCACCGGCGATTGTCAGCATAGTGGCCTCAGCCTATCTGCCACCGGGACACTTGCGAAACATCACCAACAGAGGTTACGGGGGAGGCGTAAGGTACACCCTAAAGTGCGGAAAAACAACGCAGTCGGCGCTACTTTTTCGTAGCCAATAGCAACAAAACCCTCTACACAACCGCCGCCCCGGCGGGGTTTAAGGGAAACTGCTATCGTGTGTGACCAGGGGAGAAACACATGAACCATTACTTTTCCGTCGCGGAAGGCACGCACGGGGTACGCGACCCAGTAATTGTGCGTGTATGAACAAACGGGATCATGACTACTACGTCTACATCGTCGCTAGCCGGACGCACGTTCTCTATTGTGGAGTGACAAAGAACATCCGGCGTAGGGTTGAGGAGCATCGTGAGGCAGTGATCCCCGGTTTCACCGAAGTGTATCAATGTAACCGTCTGGTTTGGTTTGAACGTTATCAGTACATCCTTCACGCGATTGAAAGAGAAAAGCAAATCAAGCGATGGAGACGAGAGAAAAAGATATGGCTCATCGAAGAGACGAACCCGACTTGGGCCGACTTAAGCGAAGCCTGGCGAAAGGAAACCGCAGGTCCCTCCGCTACGCTACGCTGCGCTCCGGTCGGGATGACAAGGGTTAAGACAGCATACTCATGGGGGCATTCTTGGCGAGCCGCCCAATCCCTACGCCGCTGGACCGTCCCTACGCCGCTGCGCCATCTCTCACCTTGTGCTGAGGGAATTGGCTCGCGTATGGACGACCTACTGCGGATCAGTGCAACCGATCCTAATGGAACACCCGCCCTCCCCCTTGTCATCCCGACCGGAGCGGAGCGACCTGCGCCTAACGTGCGTCTGCAACCGTAGCCGCACGCAGAAAATCGTAGTTTCCCGAACCGGATATCTGAATGTTTCCCAGTCTCCTGGTGTGAACCAGCACGGCATCCAGATACCAGAGGTTAATCGAGGGCAACTCAGCGGCGAGAATCTGCTGCACTCTCACGTAATCCTTGCGGCGCTGCGCCTGGTCGCCGGACCCGCCCGCTTCCTTGATCAGAGCGTCCAACTCGGCATTCACATATCGGCCACGGTTCGTCCCATGGGGGGGAAACCTTTGACTGTCAAAAGTGTGAAAAATATCCGGATCCTCATTCCCGCCCAGCCAGCGCAGGGTATACATCTGGAAAGCGCCCCTGGTGACGTCGGAGAAGAAGGTAGCGAACTCGAAGCTCCTTACCTCCAGTGCGATGCCCACGTCGCGCAGTTGCTGTTGCAAAATCATGGCCAACAAGCGGCTGCTTTCGTCGGTAGAGGTCTTCATCGCCAGGTGGAAGCGGATACCATCCTTCCCCGGCTTCCAACCCGCTGCATCCAGCAACGCCCGGGCCTTTGCCGGGTCATGCGGATACTGCTGCACGTCTCCAGTCCATGCCCAATGCTCCGGCGGTAACAGGCTTTCCGCTAATCGCGCGCGGTCTCTCCACAGCGACTGAATGATCAGCGGCCGATTCATCGCCAATGCAATGGCTTGGCGCACACGAACATCACCCAATATGGCGTCCTGCACGTTGAACGTGATGTAATTCAGAACCGTACCAGGTGTGCTCTCCACCAACAGATCGGGCCGCTTAGCCAGCGCGTACACCATATCCGACGTCATGCAATTGATGCAAACGTCGGCCGAGCCCTTCTCCAGTTCGAGCGCGCGCGTAATGGCATCCGGCACGACCGCAAACCGAAGTCTGGCAATGTGGGGAAGAGGCTGCCAGGAATGATCGTTTCGTTCCAGAATCACCTCATCATCCTGCAGCTGGCTAACAAAACGGAATGGTCCGCTGCCGACGGGGTGAAGTCCAAAATCGCGGCCGCTCCCCGCAGGGACGATCCCAATAGCGGCGTCGGAAAGGTTCCACAACAGGTCTGCATCCGGCTGCTTCATATGAATGATGACGGTTGCGGCATCGGGCGCCTCGACGCGATCGATATTCTCGAACGCCTGTGCTTTGGCGGTAATCACCGTGCCGTTGCGCATGGAGTCCAGCGTGTACTTCACGTCAGCGGCGGTTAGCGCCTGTCCGTTGTGAAAATGAACATCAGTTCGCAGATGAAAGCGATAGGTGAGCGGATCCGGGGTCTCCCAGCTGATGGCGAGCCAGGGGTCCAGATTGAAGTGAGCGTTCTTGCGCACCAGGCTGTCGAAGATCAGGCTGTAGATATGTTCTGACTGGCCATCGACGCCAATCCGAGGATCGAGGCTGGTGGGGCTGCTCTCAATGAGCATCGTCACTGTCTGCGGTGAGGGCCGTTTGCTTCCGCATCCAGCTAGCCCGGCCATGATGCACACCGCGACCAGCAACCGGTAGCGATCAGGCATAGGTGATCTCGCCCAGGATCGCCGGCCGCGCCGCACCGGTCGCCGAAGGGATATTTCCCGGGCGCCGATGCCAGGTCTCGTACGCCAGCAAGGCGAAGGCTGCCGCTTCCTTGGCCTCCGCCGGCAGTCCAAGGTCGTCGCTGGCCCGCACGGTGCAACCCAAAGGCTCTAGCCGCTCGTGCAGCATCTGCATCAGGGTGAGGTTGCGCGCACCACCGCCAGAGACAATAAAGTCCACCGGCGCCTTGCGCATGGTCTTGAACAAAAAGCTGGAATAGGCCAACGCAACGCTCTCTGCAGTCAGGGCGGTTGCCGAGGCGATCACATCTTCCGGGCTGCCGCCCGCTTTGCGGCACGCCTCGAGAAAGCGAACCGTATAGTCGCCGCCGAACTGTTCCCGGCCTGCTGTCTTAGGTGGGCGCGCAGCAAAGAATGGCTCGCGCAATCTGGCGCTGACCACCGGCTTGATCACTGTGCCGCGCGCCCCGGTCTTTCCTCCGCGGTCGAATCGTTTGCCAAAAAGCTGCTGCATCAACTGATCGATCACCATATTTCCCGGCCCGGTATCGAACGCCACTACCTGCAAGGGGCCGGCCTTCGGCGGCAGCGCAGTCAGATTCCCGATGCCTCCTAGATTCTGTAGCACGCGTCCCCGCGTAGGGTGGCGAAACAACACGTAGTCGAGCAAAGGGACCAAAGGTGCACCCTGTCCGCCAACGACCATATCGGCGGGGCGAAAGTTTGAGACCACGGGAACGCCGCTCTGTTCGGCAAGCATCGCCATCTCGCCAATCTGCCAGGTGCACGAGGCCTCGCGTCCGAGATATCGCGCCGGCGTGGCCTGGTGATAGATGGTTTGACCATGGCAGCCAACCAGATCCAGGCGGCAGGGATAGCGCTCCAACGCGGCCTCAAGTGCCTCGGCGTACGCTTGGCCCAGGCGCCAATTCAATCGCGCCAGCTCTGCCGTTGCGATCGCATCCGCATTCATGGCCGCCAGCACCGCGCGCCGCAGTGCTGGCGGAAAAGGGAAGCCGGCGTGACCCAGCAGTTTTAAAGCGGGAGCTGCCGGATCATCGGGGTGGGGTGTGATGCGGGTAAAGGCAACGTCAATTCCGTCTGCGGACGTCCCGCTCATGATGCCGGCCACGGTCATCGCCGTCAGAGCATCACTCATGCCGGACCCGCTTTTGCCACTTGCTTGCGAAAGCGCTCAATCGCGGTTTGCATACGCTTGACTCCAGTGCTGCTCGGCGCTGGGGGCAACCGTTTAGGAAGCGCAGCCGCTACCGCCCGCACCTTTGCTGCAGCGCTCCGAAGCAGGCGTGCGAAAGCCGGTGAACCTTCTGCTTCCCGCAGTACGGCCTCGTACGCCGCAAATACCAAGGAGGGGTCGCGGCAAATCTCTACCACGTCCATGCCTGCCTGCAGGGACAGCACCGTCGCTTCCGCGACGCTGCAGTAGTTGAGGATGCCGCCCATCTCCATGTCGTCAGAGACAATCAGCCCCTGGTAGCCGATCTTCTTGAGCAGAACCTTTTTAATCCAGTAGCTCGAGATCGATGCTGGCTCGGCGCCGGAAACGGAGTAAGCCGCGTGCGAAACCATCACCATCGGAAGCTGCCCGGCGAGCTGCCGATAGGGCAGCAGATCTTCCCGCCAAAGCAAGTCAAAAGGCTTGTCGATCACGGGAGTGGCATGGTGCGAATCCACCTGCCCGCTCCCCAGGCCAGGGAAATGCTTGCCGCATCCCAACACGCTGTGCCGGGCCAGCCCTTTGAGGAAATGACCGGCATAGCGCGTGACCTCATCCGGATCGCCCGAGACAACCCGGGTCGTCATCACTGGCTCGGAGTCGGCTGTTCGCAGGTCGAGCACCGGGGCGAAAGTGGTGTTCAATCCCAGCATGCGCACTTCCTGGCCGATGAGGCTGCCGTGCGACTCAAACAGCGCGGTCTTCTTGGTGGCTGCGACCGCAAAGGGAGACGGCATGGGCGCAATCAGATCGCGCAGCCGGTCTACCGTGCCTCCTTCGACATCAATGCAGCGGAGCAGCGGTTGATCCGCAGCCCGCATGGCTGAGCGAATCAGGTCATGGGTCTGCGCAGCGGTCTCGATGTTGCGGCGAAAGAGAATGACACCACCGGGCCGCAGCAGCCGCAGCCATGCGGATTCGAGTGGGCTCTGTTGCGGGCCTTCCAGGCCGGCGATCAACACCTGGCCCGCAGCCTGCCGCAAGGTCATCAGGCTCACGCATCCCCCCGGCCACGAATCTCATTCTTGAGCTCTTCGAGAAGGTTCAAGGCTTGCAGCGGGGTCAGGCTGTTGGTGTCCGTCTGCTCCAGGCGATCCAGAATGCGCTGCGACAGCGGCGTGAACATGGTCAGTTGGAGCGGCGCCTCCGTTTCCCGGGCAACATTTCTTTTTTCGGATTGCTCATGCTGCAGCAGCACCTGGCGCGCGCGTTCGATCACGGAGAGCGGCAGCCCAGCCAGCCGCGCCACTTCGATCCCGTAGCTCTTGTTTGCCGCACCAGGCTCGATGGCATGCAAAAAGACAATACCCTTGGGAGTTTCTTTGACCGCGACGCGCAGGTTCTTCAATCCCGGCAGTTGCTCAGCCAGCAAAGTGAGCTCATGATAGTGGGTGGCGAACAGCGTCCTAGCGCCCACCTGCGCGTGGAGATATTCGAGCGTTGCCCAGGCGAGTGAGAGGCCGTCGAAGGTAGCCGTGCCGCGGCCCATTTCATCCAGAAGAATCAGTGACTGTGGCGTGGCGGTATTGAGGATAGTGGCCGTCTCGGTCATCTCCACCATAAAGGTAGAACGGCCGCGCGCCACATTGTCGCTGGCGCCGATCCGGGTGTAGATCCGGTCCACAATGCCCAGGCGCATACTCTTGGCGGGTACAAAGCAGCCCATCTGCGCCATGATGACCAGCAGCGCCGCCTGGCGCAGGTAGGTGGACTTGCCGCCCATGTTCGGCCCGGTGATCAGCAGCAGGCTCGGCCCACCGGTCTCGACATAAAGATCGTTGGCGATGAACTTGGTTTGCCCCGCCGACTCCAGCAGGCACTCCACCACGGGATGCCGTGCGCCTACCGTTTCCAGCACTGCGGACTGCTCCAGCTGTGGGCGCACATAGCTGCGCAATGCGGCCAGGTGAGCAAAGCTGGTCAGAAGGTCAACCTCCGCAATCACTCCGCTGCTGACGCGAATGCGCGCTGCGGACTGCAGGATGGTCTTGCGCAATTCGCTAAAGATTCGCTTTTCGATTTCGATCGACCGCTCGTGCGCGGTTAACACCTTGACCTCGTACTCCTTCAGTTCCGGAGTGGTGAAGCGCTCCGCGTTGGCCAGGGTCTGCTTGCGTTCGTAATCCGCCGGGACCGACGCCAGGTGGGAGCGCGTGACCTCGATCGAGTAGCCGAAGACATTGTTAAAGCGAACCTTTAAGGAATGGATCCCGGTGCGCTTGCGCTCCCGCTCTTCAATAGTGGTGATGGATTGGCGGGCGTTGGCTCCCAGGGAGCGGAGTTCGTCGAGCTCGGCATCGACGCCGGCTGCGATGGCGCCTCCATCCGCCAGGTTCACAGGAGGATCGGGCAGGAGCGTCTTCTCCAGCTTTTCCCGTAGGTCCTGGAGCAAATCGAGCCGCGCTGCGCAAGTATGCCAGCGCGGGGCCGGCAGGCGCTCCAGGGC
>JBAVQC010000427.1:0-18220 GCA_049693715.1 Acidobacteriaceae bacterium
GGAATACGACGTATTCAGTTGGAGTATCAAGCGCAGCTTTGGACTAACCCTCTCCATATTCGCTACAACGTGATGGGGGCGCCTGATTACAGCTCAGCAAACGCGGGACAGTATGCTTTCTCTGTTCCTTGTTGCACTTCTGGGCAAACATTCGGCGGCTCGATGAATGGGGCCTACATAGATGTGTCTAGCAACATTATCTACGATCCCAACCCCACAAGCAGTAACACTAACGGCATCTCATGGGGCGCGGAAGCCTGGGGGTTTGGATCGAATTACTCAAACAATCTGATTCAGGGCTACGTATGCGTCGGCCTGAACTGGGGTCCCGTTGATGCAGTATCAAAGTTTTCAAATAATACAATGCAGGGCTCAGTCATGGCGGGCGGAGCTTGCACTTTTGCTAGTGGGAATGGAGGGTTTATCGGGCAGGAGTTCCCGGGATCACCCGCAAACAACGGAGGAACTCCGCCAACTCAGCAGAACAACGTGATGGGGCCTACCCCCAGTGCGGTGGCGAGCGTAGCGCCTACCATCTCTCCGGCTTCCGGCCCGCAAACCTTCCCGCTCACCGTGACGCTGACGGATCCCGGCTACACCTCAGGCCCGCAACCGCTCGCCAATACCGGCATCTGGTACACCACTGATGGATCTACGCCAGTTCCGGGATCGGGCACAGCTCAACGGCTGGATAGTGGAGGCACAGTTACGTTGAATGCCGCAGCCACCGTGAAAGCGGTCGGTATGTGGGGATCCTCCAATCAACCGAGTAGCTATCCGGCAGGCTTCGGATTCGTGCCCAGCAACGTAGTTACGGCAACCTACTCTGCAAGCGGAGCGATAAAGCGGCCTGCAGGTACGGCTAATTCTTCCAATGGTCCGAGCGCAAAAATGGCCGCCGCCGCCGGTGCGGGAGCCGCCAGCGCAACGTTGGTATCAGTAGCGATCACTCCGTCGCAGCCGGTGGTGGCGATCGGGAGCACAACTCAGTTGAAGGCAACGGCGACCTTTGGAGATGGTTCGGTCAAAGACGTCACCGCAGACTTTGGCTGGCAGTCGTCGGACGCACGCACCATGACGGCAACGGGTTCCGGCATGCTCGCGGGAATCGCCAGTGGCAAGGCGACCATCTCCGGCGTCTACGGGGGACTCCAGGCATCGGTCCCGGCGAACAGCGCCATCGGCGACGTCGCGTGGAGCGATCCGATCGTGATCACCAAGGGCGGCATTTACTCCGGGAACTGGCAGAGCACCGATGTCGGGACTCCCGCGGTGACCGTGGCGACCACAGCTCCGGTGATCATTGAGAACGCACACTTGCGCAGTGCAGGGGGCCTGATCAAGACCAGCGTCGCGGGTGCTGATCTGACCGTCCGCAATAGTGTGGGTGTTGCCGTGAGCGCGCCCGTTAAGGGGCAGCCGAATGGGGTATTTCTCGAGGCCGGCTCGCCGGCGCGGCTCGATGTAGAAAACAACTACGTTGAGAACGCGCGGGGTGGGGTGATCGTGCAGGGGTATGCGGGCAAACGGGACGGAGAACCGACCATCGTGATCCGCGGTAACCGGGCGCGCAACCTGAATGGCATGCTCAGCAACGGCAACGGCGGTTATCTACCGGCAGAGGGCGCGAACCACACGCAGGCGCGCTTTATCCAGTTCGACGGCGTGCAAGCCGTGCCGGGCATCGACGTGGGCTGGAATGAAGTCATCAATTATCCCGGCCATAGCCTGATCGAGGAGAATATCGACATCTATCGGTCGGGTGGAACGGCGAACCAACCGCTTGAGATCCATGACACCTATATCCAGGGTGCGTACCCCTACAAGGCCGCACAGGATGCATATACGGGTGGCGGGATCAAGACCGATGCCAAAGCGGGCGACAACGCGCAAGTAGTTCCTGCCTTCAACAGCATTCACGATAACCAGGTGGTGGCCACCACGCATTATGGCATTGAGTTCGCCGCCGGGCACGATAACGTGGCTGCGAACAATCGAGTCATCTCCAGCGGCTTACTGGCGGATGGAACCAAAATCACATCCCAACTGGTGGGCATGGCCAACGGAGACGGTAGCGGTGCGGGCGTGGCGGATGGAACGATGTACAACAACACCATGCGCGACAACCTCATCGGCTGGACTTGCTGGCAATCCTCGTGCGCACAGGAGGGCTATCGCAACGATCGATTCTTCCCTGCGGCGCCCGCAGACTATTCCACCAACTCTGTCGTGGCAGCGCGACAGATCACGCTAGACATGGAGAACAACGAGTACCAGGTGTGGCAGAACAAGATGGCATCCAGTGGCATTACGGTCGGTCCTAGTTTTTGATCAGCTGGATGCAAACGGAAGCGCAGGACGAGAGCATCTTTCGAAGTTAAGCTGAAGGTTGTTCTTGGGGCTGTCCCGGGGCCCGCGGCAGGCGTAGCACGCCGCAGGCTCCGGGGTGGCAGGCTGGATGGAGTCCCTGAAGTGTGCCAGTTGGGAACATGAAGTGACAACACGGTGTGTGGATACCGATTTGGTTTAGCCGGGACTGACTATATAGTCAGTCCCGGTTTCATATATATGGAGCTGCCTCTCCCACCAGGGAATGGAAGGCGACGGCTTGCGGCTATTTGACGGTTGTTCCGCCCGCTGAGGATAATATGGTTGTGAGGGGGCTCGGCCGAGGGTGCACGCCGGGTGAACGCCGACGGCGCCGCAACCAACAAATTCGGGAGTGTTCAGTGGTAGTGGCGTCTGTGTCGATTTGGAATCTTTAAGCGCTCCACCTTTGGGTTACAGCCGGACCAGAAAATCTCGTCTATCGTGGGTACAAGCGTAACAGGATGGCGGTGATTTCCTTATTGACCATCGCGGCTGAGCTAGACTCCATTGGCGTTGAACGGTAGGTACAGGGCCCGCTGGTGACCGGTTCCTGTTGCCTGGATCCGGTTTTGGTCCAGATGGAAGGGCTATTTCAAGGCCTGGGGATGAACGTGCTTCTCATTCTGAAGCAGAACGCCGATAGTAAGAGACGCAATCGAAGAAACAGGTGTGCCGACGACATGTTGCCAAATGGGAAAGTTTTCGCAGCAACCCTGCGCTTCTATCGCATCCATTCCGCGGACACGTTGCGCCGGCAGACTGGTTTGAATTCCTTGCCCGGGAAAAGCCAATGCTGAGGAAGTTTCTAACTCTTGACAACTGGTCCAGGCTGGTCGTCATTTACTTATGGAGTTCTTCGTTTATTGGGAAGGCATCGGTGTATGTTGGCCTGGCCCTGGGCGGCCTGCTCATCTTTAGTACGCGAGTTTTCTGGAATCGCTGGTATCTCGCTCTGACCCGCTCCAACGACCCTGTGAACCGATTCGCATGGGCGCTCCTGGTTTCGTTGCTCTATGGTATAGCCCAGGTGATCCGCGGGGTTTTACTGGGCTATGAACCGATGATCGCACTACAGATTCTGGTCTTCAATCTGTGTCCCGTTTACCTGTTTCTCGGCCTCTGGGTTGGTTTTCGTCATCCGGGAATCATCCGAAAATACATTCGATTCCTGGCTTGGCTGGCGGTGATTTACACGCCTCTATACTTTATCTTTTTTCAGAACCTGCACATCTCCTTGAACGGGATAGTCCCCGGAAGCGGATTGGATTTACTGTCGAGCCCGGGCTCAGGATCGTTCGTACTGCTGGGCCTGTTGACCCTAGAGACTTCTCTTGCTCAATTTTGGCTCCCGATCGTGGTGCTTGTCTGTTTGACGATTGGCTACCAAGAGCGGGCTGACTGGGTTTCGCTCGGGCTAAGCCTGGTGGTCTGGGGAAAAGTCACCTCAAGGATCGGCCGTGTCGTGGGAATTGCAGGGTGCATATTTGCTGTATTGCTGTTTGCCGCTTTGATCGATTTGAAGCTTCCACCTTTCCCTGGACGAGGCGGCGAACTTTCGGCGCGCGGGACGATTGCACGCATGGCGGGATCGTTCAGCAAAGACATGGCGTCCGAAGTCGGCGCGGATGCCGCCACGGCGCGATTTGAATATGGAACGGTATATTGGAGAAAGCATTGGTGGGCGGCGATCCGCAACGAGGTTTCCCAGGACTACAAGACGGAAATTTTTGGACTGGGCTACGGTTACCCGCTCGCCAAACTTGCAAGCCGGGATGTCGAGAAGGAAGGGACGCGATCCCCACACAGCATTTTCTACTTCACAGTTGCTTATTCGGGTGGACTGGGTTTTGCCATATTTTGCTGGCTGGAGATCTGTCTGATTCTTCTGCTCTGGAGAACTTACAAATTAACCGGAGCGACATTCGGATTGATTTACCTTGTTTACACGTTGTGCGGAGCATTTTTCGGCAATTTGATTGAAACTCCTCAAGCTTCCATACCGTTATATCTGTTATGCGGTATGGCCATGGGTCCGGTTTTCCTACGGATCGATCAGGTTTACGAGGTCGAGCATTCGGTGCCTGCGCCTGAGGCCCAGATGGTCTAGATTTGACGAGATCAAGGTTGCTGCATACCAGCTTGACTGGAGACGGCCCATCCTGCCATGCGCCAGCGCGGAGGCAAACTCCCGAACACCGGCAGCCAATCGATCTTCAGGCCCGCCTGAGCGCACCCGCCGTTTGAAGTCCGGGGACAAAGAGTGATGTTTCTTTCCAGCGCCATCAAGGGCGTCCAACAGGCGACGACGGCGTCCCTTTCGCAGGCACGTCATCTACTGAAGGGGGTCGTTCCTCGCGACCGGCCAATATTCGGCGTTTCATTCCCGGGCGCCGAAACCACTGTTCAGGAATTCCTGGAGCCGGTTTCTAGCGGGATCTATCGAGTACGTCAGGACGGGAACGGCCAGGTCACACGATCCGGGGTGGTACGGGTTGGCGGCCATTTTCTTTCGACCGATTATGGACCGTACAGCGCGTTGCGCCCTTCCTATTGGATGTCGCCCCGGCGGCGCCGCAATTTTCCCGCCGTACTCCCGCTGTGGTCACATGACTGGTCGACCTATTACCACTGGTTAATAGACATTGCGCCAAAGCTCGCGACCGCCAAACGTCATCTTGGGGCATCCGCCGCTGATCTCACATTTTTGTACCCGGGGAAGCTGCGCTCCTATGAGGTGGAAGCGGTTGAGTTGCTTGGCCTGTTGCCGAGCCGCGTCATCGATCTCCGCCGGACAGGCGGGGTCACGGCTGACACGATTTACATCATGCCGTTGCCGGGCTTTTACCGCGTCCACCCCCGGCTTTATGACCTTCGCTCGGCGCTCGGTATCGAGCGGCAGCCCAGCCGCCGTCTTTACGTCTCGCGACGCGGCCGTCGCCGGATTGAGAATGAGGACGCCCTGGCTGCAATGCTCGACAAGTTCGGATTTGAATTCGTACCGGATGTACCTCGGTCTCTCACTGCCCAAATCGAACTCTTCGCCGAGGCGTCCCACATCGTGTCGCCGCACGGGGCGGCCCTGTCGAACCTGATCTGGAGTCCTCGTAACACGCGGGTCCTGGAGCTTGCGAGCGCCTTCTATTCACCAGACTATTTCAGAGTACTCGCGGACGAATGCGACGTGAATTACAAACGCCTTGTCTTCGGCGACGGGATCAACAATTGGACGGCAACGGCCGTTGATTTCACCGTGGACCTCGATACAGTCCGTCGCGTTATCGCCGAAGAGTGGTTGCTGTGAGTGCCTGGATATTTACCGGGCAACGCCGAAATCCTTGGCCGTCCAGGTTTCCGCTGTCCAACGGTTGAGGCTACCTTTTGAACTAAACTTGACCTGATCAAAATACCTGCAATGGTGTTCCGTGAATTCAAGGCTCGCCGGGAATATCCGCGGACATCAGGCAGCGCCCGGCAACCGCTGCCGGCCAAGCGCGAACCTCCAGCAAACGTGAATTTGCGAGAACTAACCTCGGGCTGCGTTACGTAAACGCATGTTTCCGAGTGCACGTGCACCGCCGAGGGACCCGGGAAGTATACTTTGGGTTCGACCTTGATTTGCCAATCCGTTGGAGGCTCTGTCTTGCGTTCAGCAACGAATCAATATCTGAGTGAAGGTACGTGTCACCGATTTCCCGGCAAGAGCGGGCGAATATTCTCGGTGTCGGCGTCAGCGCCCTGAATATGCAGACGGCTCTTCGCCAGACGGAATCGCTGCTGGACCAGGGTAGCAAGGTTATATTTGCGCGACCGATGTATATGGGATCATGGAAGCGCAATCGGACGATGCCTTTCGGGATACGCTCAATCGGTCGTTTCTGACTACACCTGATGGCATGCCGACGGTTTGGCTTGGGCGCATTCATGGGTTCAAGCATATGAACCGCGTTTACGGTCCGGACTATATGCTCGGCCTTTGTGAGCGCTCTGTCACCAAGGGATACCGGCACTTCCTTTACGGAGGCAAGCCCGGCGTGGCTGAGGAACTGAGTGCAGAGTTGACCCGGCGGTTTCCGAAACTCCAGGTTGCCGGCAGGTATAGTCCGCCCCGACACCTTAGCTGATAGAGGGAGAAGCACTGCGATCATGGCTCCTACACAGGGATGTGTCGTAGTCGTGCCCTGCTATAACGAAGCGGGACGCTTGCAGCCTCAACGTTTCTCCGAATTCCTGGCGCAAGACCACCCGGTCAACTTCCTCTTCGTCAACGATGGCAGCCGTGACGAAACTCTGCGTCTCCTCGAGTTGCTACGCGCAAAATATCCAGACCGTATCAGCGTGGTCGATAAGCAGCCGAATGGCGGTAAGGCCGAGGCCGTACGAAGCGGCATGTTGGCGGCGATCAATAATCATGCTGCCGTTACGGGATACTGGGATGCGGACCTGGCTACCCCACTCGAGGTGATTCCCCAGTTGCTGGCCAGGCTGGCCGATGATCCAAAATTGCAGATGGTCTTCGGATCCCGGGTGCGCCTTCTCGGCCACGCCATCCATCGGAAAACCATCCGCCATTATCTCGGTCGATTCTTTGCTACTGGGGTTTCGATCGTATTGGGCCTGCCGGTTTACGATACTCAGTGCGGCGCTAAACTTCTTCGCGTCACCCCCGCATTACGATTCATTCTCGCCACTCCTTTCCAGTCCCGGTGGATTTTTGATGTTGAGATCGTAGCCCGTTTTCTGGCGTTCCATAACGGAGACCGGTCATTTGCCTTACAGGCTATCTACGAAAGTCCCTTGCCGCGCTGGGAAGATGTCGCCGGGTCAAAAGTGCGACCCACCGATTTTTTTGTCGCCTTTTACGAATTAATGAAGATTCGTAGAACGTTTCGTCAAGCCATGCGCTGAGGCGTTGCGACTCATCGCCGGGTCACTTCGGTTGCAACCGCCGACGCCCCGCGTTAGTAACTTGGGGGGCTAAATGCCGCCTGATTTGGTCTGCTTAATATGATATGTTGGCGAGAGGATCACGGCCATGTCCGAAGCCGAAAGGCGGAGGTCCCAAATATTCGCTATGTGTCTCGGTGTCGGAGCGGTCGATGCGCGAATCATGAGTCCGCCCCACCTTTGGGTGACAGTCTCCCCACAAAATCTCGTCTATAGTCGGGAACAAGATGGCCATCATGACAGAGACGCGTCTCTCGATATTCATCGTCGCCGGTCGTCAATGTTTCTTTCGTTTATTGTATGCGACGGTACATCCGGCCGCGTAAATATTGACACCACACGGTTTAAACAGATGAAATTGATTTAGCGTCGCAGTGTGCCATCCGAAAATAGGCTGGCCCGAATCGTTCATCTACTTCCAGTTTTTAGCCATGACCAAACGACGTTTTTTTCGCTATATCCTCTGTTGTGTTTTGTTCTTCGCCGTGTGGGAAATTTGTGCCCGCGTGGACGATCACATCGAAGACGGTGCTCCTCTCTTTGGCAATTACGCCATCTCGGCCATGTTGACGCACGATGATTACGGCGTCGTCGGCAGGCCATATGGTCATTTTGGAAAGTGGAAGCTCAACGCCTTGGGCTTTCGCGGTCCCGACATCCGTCCGGATACCCTGAAAATAATTTGTATCGGCGCGTCTGAAACCTTCGGTATGGGCGAGTCGGCTGGCATGGAGTACCCCCGTCAGCTTGAGCGCGTAATTAACTCTCGCCAGCCTGATCTCCACGTCGAGGTCGTAAACGTTGCTTATGCAGGTCAGTCGCTGCGTACGTTTTCTCACCGTATGGATAACATCGTCGATACGCTCTCGCCGCGCATCGCGATTCTTTATCCCAGTTTCCTCGGTTACATCAACGATGCGTCGATTGGTCAGCCGGATCAACTGGATTGGATTCGGGAGCCGAAGGGGTTCCATTCCCGCATTGAAGAGAAGTTGTTCTCATCCATAGATCGAATGCCGCAATGGGCTGAAAACATTCACTTCCGCTATCACATCTGGCGCGCCCTTCGGAAAAACAGAGTCATCGTGAATACCATTCCGGAATCTCACGTCGACCAATTTCGCTCAGACTTGCGTGCTGTTCTTGACGGCTTGCAGGCACGCCACGTGCGTCCTGTCCTTGTCACACATGCCACAGTCTTTGGTCAGACGGTCGAACCGAAAGAACGCTACATGCTGATTGCGTGGCGGCGCTTCGAGCCCAACCTTGCCGATGACGGCTGGTTAGACGCCGAACGCCGTATGAACGCGGTAATCCGCCAGGAGGCGCGGGAACGCCATCTGCCTCTGGTAGAGGCTGCCAATGTCTTGTCCGGCCCCCAGAACTTCATTGACTGGGCTCACTTCACAAACCGGGGCGCAAACATAATGGCTAACTTAATCGCCGATAAGCTGACAGCTCCGGAATTGGACAACTCACTCCAGCTCCAACCGTTGGAAGAAGCCCAATCTTTACTTTGCGCAGCAGCGCACTCACCGGCCCGAGACATGTCTACGTTCGCGCAAACGAGAGCCGGAAGGGCTCGCACCTGCAGGTAGAATCGGTCTCCGTCAGCCATTGAGAGGTCTCCGCCAGCGGAGCCCACATGCCGCTCCTTACGGTTTGCATCCTCGCTTCGTTTCAAGGGTGTCCTCGCTCCGGTCCGTGTTTACTTTTGAAGTCGTAGTAGAGGAGGGCCTTGCTTACCTTGGCCGATTCCGCGATGGTGTCGGTACGCGCTCAGGCGAGGATCAGCTCGCAGGCTTGCAACGCCGCTGACTCGAAATGTGTTCTTCGCCCCTTGCATGGCGTTGCATTCACGGCAATGGATCATAATCTTATTTATTTTCATTGGCTTAGGTCCATATGACTGTTGCAGTCTGTCGTATCGAGCTGAGGCTATACGGGTACCAAGTGCCATCAAAACTGCCAGTGAACTTTCAAGGTTCCATCCAGTTAAGGTTAAAGGTTCCATGACTGCTTCACTTGTAGAATGGTGGCTATGATCAACCTTGACTTCTGCTCAGCGGAAGAGATTCTGCCGGTGCGGCGAACTCTTCAGCGCGAACTCCTGGCTCATTCGGGGTTGCAGGACATTCGCCTTGCGGTGTTGGGAGGATCGACCACCCAACAGATGGTGAATGTGCTGGAGCTGCTGCTGTTGTCGAGCGGGTTTCGGCCGACGATTTACCAGAGCGAGTATGGCCGCTTCTATGAAGATGCGGTGCATGACAGTCACGCGCTGGTGGAGTTCAAACCGGACATGGTATATGTGCATACGTCCTGTCTGAATGTGCGGTCCAAGCCGCCGCTTAACTGCACAGAGGATGAGTTGCCGGGGTATGTGGAGGCAGAACTCTCACGGTTTCGAGAGATGTGGGACTCGCTTGACCGGGAACTCGGGTGTCAGGTGATTCAGAACAATTGTGAGCTGCCTGCCGCTGCGATCCTGGGTAACATGGACGCGGTGGTTGCGGGCGGTGAGAGCCGTTTCCTGATGGAACTGAATCTCGCGTTCGCGAGAGAAGCGGGGCGGCGGCCAAAGTTGATGATCCAGGATGTGCATGGGTTGTCGGCGCGGATGGGGTTGGATCACTGGTTCGACTGGGAACGGTACTTCAGCTACAAGGTGCTGCTGACGCCGCAGGCGAATCTGGAGCTGGCGCGGTCGCTGAACAGCATGGTTCGCGCGATCTATGGCAAGAGCCGGAAAGCGCTGGTGCTGGACCTGGACAATACGATATGGGGCGGCGTGATCGGCGATGATGGCGTGGACAAGATCCAGATCGGTCGTGAAACTCCGGAAGCGGAGGCGTATACCGCTTTCCAGGAGTATTGCCTGGCGCTGCACAGCCGGGGGATCTTGCTGGCGGTGTGTTCGAAAAACAGCGAGGAGATCGCCAAGTCCGGTTTCGAGCATCCAGATTCTGTGCTGAAGCTGGAGCACATCTCGTGCTTCAAGGCGAACTGGGAACCGAAGCACGAGAATATAGCGGCGATTGCGAAGGAGTTGAACCTTGGCGTCGATAGCTTTGTTTTCGCCGATGACAATCCTGCGGAACGGGCCATTGTGAACGCACAGATTGCGGGTATTGCCGTACCCGAGATCGGGAAAGAGGTCACAAGGTACGCGGGGATTATCCAGGCTGGACGGTATTTTGAGCCTGCGCGTTTGTCGAAGGAAGACTTCGAGCGCACGGCGCAGTATCGCGACAACACGCAGCGGCTGGCACAGCTTTCGAAGTTCGCGAACTACGGCGAGTATCTCGATTCGCTGGAGATGGTGGCGGAGATCGATGACTTCAAGCCGGTGTATATGGATCGGATCGCGCAGCTCACCAACAAGACGAACCAGTTCAACCTGACCACTCGACGCTACACGCTGGCTGAGCTTGAGAGTGCGGTGAAGGACAAGGGTTGCATAGGGATTTACGGGAAGCTGAGTGACCGCTTCGGCGACAACGGGTTGATCTCGGTGGTGCTGGGGTATCGCGAGCAGGAAGACCTGCGCATCGACCTTTGGTTGATGAGTTGCCGCGTGCTGAAGCGCGATATGGAAGTGGCGATGCTGGATGCGCTGGCGCAGCGTGCGCTGCGAGCGGGACTGCGAAGCCTGAAGGGCGTTTTTCTACCGACGGCCAAGAATGGGCTTGTCGCGGACCATTACAAGAAGCTCGGCTTCGAGCCCGACGTAGTCGCACAGGGATGCCCCGAAGGAAGTACGGCGTGGCGGCTGTCGCTCAATGGCTATGCCCAACAGAATTCACATATCAAGATACTGGAGTCAACCAATGCCTGATGTCTCTCCCGATGACGTGCTGGAGCAACTGCAACCCATCTTTGAAGAAGTCCTCGACCAACCGGAATTGAGAGTGACGCGGAATTCGAACGCGTCGAACACCGAGAACTGGGATTCGCTGGCGCATATCGACTTGATGGAGATGGTGCAGCAGCGATTCAAGGTGAAGTTTGCGCTGGGTGAGCTACAGGACCTCAAGGACGTGGGAGACCTTGTGGACATGATCGTGACGAAGATGAACAAGGCCTGAGTGTTCCGCCGGACTGAGCGCGGCGAGTAGCCGTATCTTTCTTTCCCTCTTTCCACTTTTCCATCACGAACGGTTGCTACGACTAAGAGGGAATTGACTATTTTGTTTTTTCATCGATACTCGATGCATCCAGGGTGATGTTGGGGGATTGCCAGCTTGCTTTTTTCGTCAGGAGTGTTCCTTTTCCTGTTTCTGCCCGTAGCCCTGCTCGGCTATGAGGTGTCGACCCGTTTCGGACGCCGGACCGCGCTGGCGTGGCTTTCGTTGTCGTCCCTTTTCTTCTACGGCTATTGGAGCCCTCGCTACCTGATTCTGCTCGTGGCGTCCGTAGTCATGAACTTTCTGTTTTCGCTAAAGCTGGTGGAAGGCAGATCCGAGAAGAGCCGAAGCCTCTGGCTTAAGCTAGCCATCTTAGCCAACCTGCTGCTGCTGATGTACTACAAGTACCTGTTCCCGGTGCTGGGATTTCTTCATGTTCACGGGATGATTGAGCACGGATTCGGGACTGTCATTCTTCCGCTGGGAATTTCATTTTTCACGTTCACGCAAATCGCTTACCAGATCGACCTTCGGCAGGGAATTGCCAAACAGCAGGGGCTGCTGGCGTATTCGGTGTTCGCGACGTTCTTTCCGCACCTGATCGCGGGACCGATTATCCATCCACGAGAACTGATGCCTCAATTGGACCCGGAAAACATTCGTAGCCTCGATGCCGAGGACATGCTGTTGGGATCGACGTGGTTCGTGATGGGGCTGGCCAAGAAAGTTCTTATCGCGGACCGGATCTCTCCGCTCGCGGACCTGCTGTTTGCGCATCCGTGGAATGCGGGGATGGGTATGACCTGGCTGGGCGCACTGGCCTATGCCATGCAGCTTTACTTCGACTTTTCGGGTTACTCGGACATGGCGCTGGGGCTGGCGCGAATGTTCCATCTGCGTTTCCCTATCAATTTCAACTCACCCTTCAAGGCGCAGGGCATCATCGAGTTCTGGACACGCTGGCACATGACGCTGTCGCGGTATTTAAACGAATACCTCTACACGCCATTCCTGCTTTGGATTAGGGGCCGCCGCAGTGCCAAAGGATTGAAGTCGAACATGAAGGCCGCAGGCACGCCGAGCGGGTTCATCGACATGGTATTTCTGCCCTCGATGTATACGATGGGCATTGCGGGCATCTGGCATGGAGCGGGCCTCCAGTTCCTGGTGTTCGGCCTTCTGCATGGCGTGTACCTGACGATCAATCACGGGTGGCGGTTCCTGACGCCTCCGGGGTCGCGCTTTCACAGAGTCGTTCCCGTGCCGGTGATGGTTGCGATCAATTTTCTAGCGGTGCTGCTGGGGCTGATCTTCTTTCGCGCGGCCAGCGTGCATGACGCGGTCCATATTGCAACGACGATGTGCGGAATTCACGGACTGGGGCCAGGGTTTTACGCGAATCCGTGGCTGGGCGAGCTGTCCGGAACTGCCGTTTTCCTGACGTCGATCAAGGGGGCGGTCGTGGCGCTGGCGTTCTGCGCCTTCATCGTTTGGGGATTGCCGAACACGCAGGAGATGCTGGGACAGGCGCCGGCACACCAGGAACAAACATTCAGCCTTGGATTCTCGCGATCATGGCGGCCACTTCAAATTCCGGGGTTGTGGGTGGGGATTTTTGCAGTTGTCACATACTTCATCCTCTTCCTCGGCGAACGGCCTAAGACGTTCCTCTACTTTCAATTTTGAAACAAAAGCTCTCGTGGCGTTGCCGGGTTGTGGCTGGCTGGTGTAACTTGGATCGGCGTTACCCGGACCACTTGAAGACGCGGTAAATCTCTTGCGAAGTTCCGTCATCTGAAGATGATGATCTTTGAGTTCGACGATTTGGACATGTTCATCCACGGGTCGTCGGTGCAGCGGTCACTACAGTGTTCGAGACGTACGCGCTCTACCCCCGAGGTTGGATGTTCCGACAAGGGGAATACCGGCATGGCAGGCCCAAAAGGGACGCAGTTTAAAGTGCCCGCCCACATAACCTTGTAGGTGTATTGGGAACAGTAACCTAGGCGGAGTTACCGGAAACACATCTTTGGGGATGGAAACAACACCGGTGCTGTACCCGCGAGTATACTTTTCATTCGACCAGAAAAATTCAAAACCGGGTGGAGGCTCTCTCTTGCGTTCAGCGACGAATCAGTATTTGAGTGAAGGCATCGTTCCCCCGATCTCGCTACACGAGCGGGTAAATATTCTCGGCGTTGGAGTGAGCGCCGTGAATATGGAGTCGGCTCTTCGCCAGACCGAATTGCTGCTGGACCAGGGAAAACAGGGCTATGTTTGCGTGACGGGTGTGCACGGGATCATGGAAGCGCAGTCGGACGATGCCTTTCGGGATACGCTCAATCGGTCGTTTCTGACGACACCCGATGGCATGCCGACGGTTTGGCTTGGCCGCATTCATGGGTTCAAGCACATGAACCGGGTTTACGGTCCGGACTATATGCTCGGCCTGTGTGAGCGCTCTGTCACCAAGGGGTACCGGCACTTCCTTTACGGAGGCAAGCCCGGCGTGGCTGAGGAACTGGGAGCAGAGTTGACCCGGCGGTTTCCTGGACTCCAGATTGTCGGGACGTATACCCCACCGTTCCGCCCGCTGAACGCAGACGAAGAGAACGATCTCCGCTCCCAGCTTGAGATGTCGCAGGCGGATGTGTTGTGGTGCGGCCTGAGTACGCCGAAGCAGGAGCGGTTTATGGCGGCATATTCCCAACGCATGCCGGTCAAGCTGATGGTCGGGGTGGGCGCCGCGTTCGATCTGCTGAGTGGAAATCTCAGCGAAGCGCCGGATTGGATGAAAAAGGCCGGATTGCAGTGGCTATACCGGCTTATCAAGGAACCCAGGCGCTTGTGGCGCCGGTACCTGGTTAACAACCCAAGATTTACGTGGCTTACGGTGCTGCAACTTACCGGCCTCAGAGGTTTTCGGTTGAATTGAGTTGGGCCATGCCCTGTAGGGCGCAGAGAACTAAATTCAAGATCTTGTTACGCCCTGATCACCAGACTCTAACACTACGACATTAATGCTGAATGGCGGTCGTGAAGCCGACCGCGAAGGAGCATTGATGCAGAAGCTCGTAGCCACGTCGTTAGCCTCGCTGATGTTTGCCGGGTCACTCGTCAACCCAACTGTCGCAGGGGCGCAATCGGGGACCAGTACCCCGATCAAACATCTTGTCGTCATATTTCAGGAAAATGTCTCGTTCGACCACTACTTCGGCACTTATCCCAAGGCCCTGAATCCTGCTGGACAGCCGCGTTTTAACGCCCGGCCGGGGACACCAGCAGTGAATGGCTACACCGACGGGCTACTCTTCAACAATCCCAATGCCCTCAACAGTGGCAACGGAAATGGTGCAGCGAACCCATTCCGGCTCGACCGATCCCAGGCGGCAACCGCCGACCAGGACCACGATTACATGCCGGAACAGCAGGCGTTCAATAACGGTCTGATGGACCTGTTCCCCAAATACACCGGCACGCCTGGTCCGCCGCCGAACGGGCAGACGACGAATGGACTGGTGATGGGCTACTACGATGGCAACACCGTGACCGCGCTCTGGAATTATGCCCAGCGGTTTGCCATGAGCGACAACTCCTACGACACCAACTTTGGTCCCTCCACCCCTGGAGCCATCAACCTGATCTCCGGCCAGACCAACGGCGTGGTTGACCAGTCGAACGCCAGCGGAGACGTGGTAGCTGACGGCGGTGGCGGCTTTACCCTGGTCAGCGACGCTGATCCGGTCGGGGACGTTTGCTCCACCACTACGGGCGGGATTTTGAGTCTAAGCGGCACCAACGTCGGGGACATGCTCAGCGCCGCCGGTGTCAGCTGGGGCTTCTTTGAGGGCGGCTTCGACTTGACCATCAAGAACGCGAACGGCACCACGGGTTGCGGCCGCAACACCACTTCCGCAGTAACTAATAGCAACCATTCGGACTACGTTCCGCACCATCAGCCGTTCCAGTACTACGCCTCGACGGCCAACCTAAAGCACACCCGGCCGACTTCGCCGAGCACGGTGGGCACCAATGGCGACCCGGCCAATCACCAGTACGACATCCACGATTTCTACGACGCCGTCAACGCTGGTAACTTCCCCGCCGTCAGCTACCTGAAGGCGCCAGGCTTCCAGGACGGTCACGCCGGCTACTCCGATCCTCTGGATGAGCAGACGTTCGTGGTCGACGTCATCAATTTTCTACAACAGCAGAAGGACTGGGCGAGCACCGCTGTCATCATCGCCTATGACGACTCTGACGGCTGGTATGACCACCAGATGAGCCCGATCGTGAACCAGTCCGCCACTGCCATGGACGCCCTGAGCGGCCCCGGTCAATGCGGGACCGGAACCGGCGCCCTTCCAGGTGTGACCATCGAGCATGCCCAGGGACGTTGCGGATACGGTCCGCGTCTGCCCCTGCTGGTGATCTCGCCTTACGCGAAGCAAAACTATGTCGATCACACCGTGACCGATCAAAGCTCGATCCTGCGGTTCGTGGAAGACAACTGGCTGGGCGGCCAGAGAATCACGGGATCGTTTGATGCGCTGGCCGGGCGGCTGAACACGTTGTTCGAATTCAGGAACCCCGACACTACGCCGTACATCCTCAATTCCTCCACTGGGCTGGTAGTGAAGTAACGACTGGAAACAATTTGTTGTTTGTTTCTATAGGGCAAAGGGCTTCGTCCCTTTGCCCTTTTAATTTATGTTTGCTTTTCAGCGAGGCATTGATTTGATTACACGCCGCAGGTTCCTGGAGCGTGCCGGGATTTTGGCCGCCGGGATTTCCGTAAACCAATTGCCGTCCGCGCAAGATTCATTGACAACGCTCGATCCTGATAAATTGACGCCCTGGGTCGATCCACTCCCGATCCCCGAAATTGCCCAACCCAGCGGCATGCGGCCCGACCCGGACAATCCTTCTCTTCGACTGCCCTACTACCGCATGGCCATGCGGCCGATCGAATACAAGGTGCACCGCGACCTGCCCGCGACCCGCATGTGGGGCTTCCATTCTTCCTCACCTGGGCCGACCTTTGAAACCCGAAGCAACCAGGGATTGCTGGTTGAGTGGGTGAACGAGCTGCCGCAGCGCCACTTTCTCCCCATCGACCATACGGTGCACGGAGCCGAAGCCAGTCTGCCGGAAGTGCGCAGCGTTATTCATCTTCATGGGGGGAAGACACCGCCCTCGAGCGACGGATACCCCGAGCATTGGTACGTCCCGGGGAAGTCCGCCACCTTCCATTACCCCAACCGGCAGAGTGCAGCGATGCTCTTCTACCACGATCACACCATGGGCATCAACCGGTTGAACATTTACGCGGGCCTGCAGGGCCTGTATTTCATCCGTGATGAAGCGGAAGATGCGCTGAAACTTCCCCAGGGAAAATACGAGATACCGCTGCTGGTATACGATCGCTTTCTTCTTGGCAATGGTCAGCTGGAGTATCCTGTTTCCGCGAAGCCAGATAGGCCGTGGGTCCCCGAAGTGTTCGGCAACGCCATCCTGGTCAACGGCAAGCTCTTCCCGTTTCTGGAGGTTGAACCGCGCAAGTACCGGTTTCGCCTGATGAATGGTTCCAATGGCCGCTTCTATCGTTTCTCGCTGGGCAAGCTACTTCCCTTCCAGCAGATCGGCACTGAACAGGGGTTCCTGGCTGCCCCCGTTACCGCGCAACGGGCAGTCATGTCTCCGGGGGAACGCATTGATTTTGTTTTCGATTTCGCCGGGCACGCGGGAGAGAATATTTTGTTGCGCAGCGATTCGTTCGACATCATGCAATTCCGGGTTGCGGCCAAGGGAGCTGCCGATACAACGTCTCTTCCTCCGACGTTGAGTTCTTATACAAAGATTCCTGAGAGCCAAGCGGTGAAAACCCGACGTCTCACCCTCGACGAGCAATTGGACCTGGTGCAGGAGTCGATGGGTATGATGCTGAACAACACTCCCTGGCATATGCCTGTGACGGAGAAGCCGGTCCTCAACACGACGGAAATATGGGAACTGGTGAACCTCACCGAAGACGCGCACCCGATCCACATTCACCTGGTCAAATTTCAGATCCTCGACCGCCGGCCATTCGATACGTACCAATATCAGGACAAGGGGACCGTACGCTTCACCGCGCCGGCGATCCCGCCCTCTCCAACGGAGATCGGCTGGAAGGACACGGTACGCGCGGAGCCGGGCGTCATTACTCGGATCATCATTCCTTTCGAAGGCTTCGCCGGGCGGTACGTGTGGCACTGCCACATCCTGGAGCACGAAGATAACGAGATGATGCGGCCTTACGAGGTGGTCGCAGGTTAAGCGCAGGCCCACTCGGGCCTGCGCATGGAGTTTCTACCGGCCTGGCTTTTTTTTGCCGCAGTTCGATTGGACAGATTCCTCAGCCCACTTCCGTGGACGTGTGGCCCGTGTTCACCCAAGCGGGCTTTGCAGTTTTTCACGGAAATACTTTTGCCTTGGCTGTGGCCTGCGCCAAACCTATGATTGGATCGGTATGCTCATAGCGATCGATACGGGGGGCACGTTCACCGACTGCGTCTCCTTTCAAGACGGCCGGCTTCAAGTTCTCAAAATCTTCTCCACCCCTTTCGATCCCGGCCACGCGGTATTGGCGGCTCTCAGACGTACCGATGCCCGGGGCGAAGTGCTGGTTCGCCACGGGACTACCGTCGGTACGAATGCCATGATCGAGCGCAAGGGCGCGCGGGTTGCGTTCGTGACCACCGCTGGGTTTGAAGATACGATTGCGATCGGCCGTCAGG
>JBAVQC010000428.1:0-16326 GCA_049693715.1 Acidobacteriaceae bacterium
GTCACCGCCTCGCGATACTGCTTGAGTTGATTTTCGGCAATCCCTCTCCAGGTAAGCGCATCGGCCGAGTTGCGATCAGCTTTGATGGCAGCAGTAAATTGCAACTTGGCCGCCGTGATGTTCCCTCCCTGCAGGAGTTGGATTCCCCGCGCAATATCTGCATTCGCTGCGCCCGCCTGGCTCTGCGCAGCTAACCGGTGGGGGAGCAGAAGAGCGAGGGCGGCGGTCGCCAGCAGCAGTGCGCAGCAGGTGAGTGGGCTATGACAGCGGGATGCTGTTTTCGCCGGCGCGGCAGGCGGTGTGAGTAGGATCGGCATAGAGTAGCGGCTCACGGGGAAGGCAGCGGCCTTAACGGGCCGATGGTTCGGCTGACCGCCCCAGCGTGGTGAGCTTGCCCCCTTCCTCGATGCGTATGAATTGGTCTGCGGCAACATTGCGCAGGTGATCGATGGCGCCGCTGGGCCAGTTGACTTCAATCAAATCGATCAGCGCGTGGTCACGCAACCCGAAATGAATGCGCAGGTCGCTCTGCGAGAGATAGCTGCCGCCGCTGCGCACCTCGTCGATCTGGGATAACGTGCCGGCGACGCAGTGAACCCGGGCCCCGATGGCGCTGCGGTTGGAACGAGTGCCGGCGAGATGAATGTTGATCCAGTGATTCTGATTCTGCCGCGTCACCTGGAGCAGGGAAGGCCTGGAATTCTGATTGTTGACGACGATGTCGATAGAGCCGTCGTTGTTCAAGTCGCCAAAGGCGCAACCGCGGCCGGTGGAAGGCGTGGTGATCGCTATCCCAGCACGCTGCGACACATCTTCGAAGCGACCGCCGCCGGCATTGTGGTACAGCATTCGTGGCTCATGATACTTGGTGTCAGCGTGTATTCCGTCAAGCTCCGGGTAGACGTGTCCATTGCAGTAAAAAATGTCGAGCCGGCCGTCATTGTCGGGATCGAAGAAGCCGCACCCCCAGCCAACATAATGGGTCATCCGGTTGAGACCCGCTGCGGCTGTCACGTCGTTGAAGATGGCCTTGCCTTCGTTGTGGTAGAGGTTCGGAGCCTCGTCGGAGAAGTTGGTTTTTAAAATATCCAGCCAGCCATCATTGTCATAGTCCGCCGCAGCCACGCCCATGCCGGCCTGCTCGCGCCCTTCGTCGCTGAACGCGATGCCGCGCAGGGTGCCTTCTTCGCGAAATGTGCCGTCGTGGTTGTTGATGAAGAGCAGGCTTGGCGTCGAATCGCTGGCGACATAGATGTCGGGCCAGCCATCATTGTCAAAATCGGCTACCAAGACGCCCAGGCCAAAATAACCACTGGGAAGATTGACGCCTGACTTAGCCGACACGTCGGTGAACGTGCCGTCGCGGTTATTGTGATAGAGCGTGCTGGTCTCGCCTACCAGGCCACGAGGGCCGCAATTCACGGCGATGCCGCGATAGATGCAGTACGGATTACTACCGGGCTGCTTGGCTGTCTGCAAGGAGAAGTCGACATAGTGGGTCACAAACAAATCGAGATAGCCGTCGCGATCGTAATCCACAAAGGCGGCGCCGGTACTCCAGCGAGCGGGGGAACCGGCCACCCCGGCTTTGTGGCCCACTTCGGTGAAGGTGCCATCTCCATTGTTGTGGTAGAGCACGTCGTCTCCCCAGTAGGTCACGAAGATATCTTCATAGCCGTCATTGTCGTAGTCTCCGATGCAGACGCCCTGACCCCAGCCGGACCGCGACAAGCCGGCTTTTTGCGTCACATCGGTAAATGTGCCGTCGCGGTTGTTACGAAAAAGCTTATTGCCTGGAATCTGATCCCGGGGCGCGGTATGCAACCGCGAACCGTTCACCAGAAAAATGTCGACCCAGCCATCATTGTCATAATCAATCATGGCAACCCCGGAGCCGGTCGTCTCCAGGATGTAGGTTTTGCCAGTCTCGCCGCCGCAGACCTGAACAAAGTCGAGGCCTGCCGCCTGAGCTACATCGCGTATGGTGTAACCAAGCGGAGCTGGGCCACTCGCGGGCTGCGGTGTCGCGACTGGACTCTGGAGCAGCCGCGCAGGCATCGCGGATGGTGGAAGACCACTCAACAGCAATTGCGATGCCGCGAGGCGAAGAAAGCGCCGCCGCGTTGTCTCGCAGAGCGCACTCCCGGCGCCGCTCGGCCGCCGAACCGCAAAGTCAGGGCTTGGGCGTTTCATCGGATTGCCCTTTGCGGTTCAGCAAGGCATCGAGCTTGTTTTGAAATTGCTCGTCGCTGGCGTGCTGCAATTGCTTGAAGATGACCATCTCGCTTCCTGCCTCGGTCATTTTCCCCTGCGCTCGATACGCCAGCATCAGGGCGTAGTGGGCTGATGCGTTGTCAGGGAATCCGTGGATAATCGATTGCAGTTGATCGATGGAAGCCTGCACCTGATGTTTTTCCAACAAGACCTGGGCTGTTCCCACCCTGGCGTCCACGAGGTCAGGATCCAGTTTGGATGCGGCCTGGTACTCGGCCAGGGCATCTTCAAGTTTGTGCTGGTGGCGGTCGATTCCGCCCATGGCCAAGTCGGACACGCCGGACTGGGGATTGATCTTCAACTCGGCACGAAACTCCGCCATGGCCAGGTCGTCGGCGTCGGCGTCTCCTTTGCGGAGATATAACTGGCCGATGCGATAGTGGATCTGCGGCACCCTTGGGTTTTCTTCGAGAACGATCTTGTACTCACGAAGAGCCTGATCCACGTTGCCTTGTGCTTCATAGACTTCGCCGGCGAGCTGGTGTACGCGATAGGAATCGGGATGCCTGGTGATTAACTCAGCAGCGTCTTGATTCCACAAGCGGGTATAGAGTTCGGCGGTTTCATAAAGAACATCGGCATCTGCCGGATAGAGCGCCTTCAGCTTGCCGGCGGTGCGAAGTGCGGGCATGGCATCTGAGGCGATCGAGCCGCACGCCAGCAAAGACAGGCCGGCGAGCCGCTGCAGTTTACCAGTGGGCTCGGCTGCAAAATGCCGCTCCAGAATCGGCGTCGCCTGATCGCACTGGCGAAGATCAGCTTCACTTAATCCGAGAAACAATTCAGCTCTTTTTTCAAGAGGATTGAGCTGCAGCGCTTTGGTCAAAGCCGCGGATGCCTCCTGGGCTCGTCCAGAGCCGTAAAGCAGGACACCAAGACCGGTCCATGCCTGGCTGTTGTCTGGGCTTATCGCCAGGATCGCGCGATATCCCTTCTCAGCGGCCGCCAGGTCATCGGCGCGCAGTGCTCGCTCGACGTTGGCTGTATGCTGCTGCACACTTGCCGAGGAATCCTGAAGCTGCGCTTGCATGAAACCCGGTGTTGCCGCCAGGGGCAGCAGAAGAACCGCAGCGGCAAGGTGCGTCCGTTTCCAGATCCACAACTCGGATACTGTTTTTTGTTCGCCGTTCCTTCCAGGGAAAATAGACAAGATGGTTGCTTCGCCAGATTGCGATGAGCGCGCTGAATGTTTGTATTCTATCAAGTTCTGAAAAGCGGTTGGGAGAAGACAGCCTGGGAGCGCTGCATCGATCGCAATGGATCGCAGCTTGACAGTTCCCAGTGAACGACACTGCCAACAAACAGAACGGCCCGCTATGGTCTCAGCGAAATGCGAGACGACAGCGGGCCGCCTGGGCTTAGAAGATGTACTTCAATGCGAATTGCGCGATACGAGGATCACGGGCCGACTGCAGACGACCAAACGTTCCGTCACCCACGGTATTGTCCGGGTTATAGAAGTTGGCGTGGTTGAACAAGTTGAAAAACTCACTTCGGAATTGGATTTTGCCGTACTCACGGATGGGAAATTCCTTGAAGAGAGAGAAGTCAACATTGACCAGGCTGGGCCCACTGAGAAAGTTTCTCCCGGTTTGGCCAAACGTGCCTGGGGCTGCATTTTCGAAGGCCGCGGTGTTGAAATAAGACTGCACTCCGCGGTTGGCCGGTTTAATCGATGCCCCCGTGGGGTCAGCCGTTTCTTCTCCAATCCCCGTGGCTGCTGTGTCGAGCGAACTGTTGATGGAATACGGTTGTCCGGTCTGCGCGATGACGATGCCCTGGTTCTGCCAGTCGTTGATCAACGTGCTCGCAATCCCATGCAGCGAAGCCAATCGCGGAAGCTGGTAGATGTAAGAGCCGGCAAAGCGGTGCCTGACATTGTTATCCGAGGGACCATAGCTGAGGCGGTAGTCCAGCGGGTCCCTTGGTCCATTGCCCCCTTCCGCAGTGTAGGAGACAACGTCAAGGTAGCTACCGTAGACATACGAAGCCAGCAAACTGAATCCGTGCTCGAAGCGATGGTTGACCGAAACCTGCGCCGAGTTGTAGTTCGACCACAGGGAGGGGTCCAGTATCTCCATGGGGCCGTAACAGGAAGCCGTGGCGGTGCCTACTCCGGTCCCGCATTGGATGGCACTCAGACGCCTCCGGGCGGGCAGGTTGCTGTTGTTTTGCGCGATCGTCAGACTTTGGTTATACGTAGATGGAGGCGCGTAGTTGTTCTCACGCGATTGAAACAAGTGGGTACCGTGGTTTCCAATGTAGGAAATGGTCAGGGTATATCCCTTCGCAATCTCCTGGTCGACGCTCAGGTTCCACTGGTTGGTATAGCCCTCGTTGAAGTTAGGCGACAGCACCGTCTCGCCTGCCGCTGTGGGCCAGTTGCCGCCGTAACTGGGAGAGAACGCCGCGCGCGCTGCAGCCGTACGCGGGATGACGAACGGATACGGATTCAATACGCCAGCGGAATTGGCATAGATATTGTTGCCGGTAAGGCTCGGCTGCAGAACCACCGGGCCGTTGACGATGACCGACTCGTCAAATGGCTGCGCGGTCGAGAAACGATTCCAGGCGATCAGCCGAGCCTGGTCCCAAAAGATGCCATAGCTGGCGCGAATGGAAGTCTTGCCGTCCTTGAACGGAGCGATATTGACGCCTATACGCGGGGCTAGATTCTTGTAGCGATTGGGTACCCCGCTTCGCGGGCAGCCGGCGTCACCCTTGCCGAGCGATCCGCTTCCAACCGGAGGGCCGGGGAACGTGATGCCCGGAGGCGCCGTAGGGTAGTAGGACGACTGCTTGGTAAACGTGGGGTCGAAGCAGATCTGATCGTTTAGGTTGTCGACGGGCGGAAGAAAGGGCTCCCAACGAATACCGGCATCGATCGTCACCCGCTGCGTAACCTTGAAATTGTCTCCCACAAAGGCATCGAGTCCGGTGTGGCGCAACCGGCTCGCTACCTCTGTCTGAAGGTTGTAGTAGCTGGGCAAGCCGAGCAGCAGGTCGGAAAGCGAATTGCCCGAGTACTGACCGTTGAAGTTGAAGACGGGATCGGTGTAGAAGTCTTCGGTGCGATTGGTGCTTTCCTTGCGCACATCGCCGCCGAACGTGATGGTGTGTCTGCCTTTTACCAGGCTGACGTAGTCGGTGTACTGAAACGTCTGCCGGTTTTGCACGAACGCGCCGTCTCCACCGGCTTGGATCGATCCGTTGATACTGGTGTAGAGATCGCTTGGAGTGCCGGCCGCGGAGGTGCTTGCCGGGCCGCCAAAGCTGCTCCAACCGATACTCTTGGTGGGCTCCCGATGGTGAGCGATGCGGGTAAATCCGAAGACCGCCGTATTGATCAGGTTAGGGGAAAAAGTGTGGGTGTAGTCGAGGGCCACGTTTTGATTTCTGAAGTATTTCTCGTGCGGCAGAGACGGCAGTGAGCCACCCCCGGCGCCGATGCCGTCCGATAGGTCCTGATTGAAGAAGTAGTGGCCGAAGAAGAGATTACTTGGTCCAAAGTTGTGGTCGATGCGGGCCAGAAATTGATTCTCATTCAGGGAGTCCTGATTGTCGGCGATCGGAGCGTTGAAGGTATATCCGCCGGTCGCATTGTTGGGCAACGGCAACAGTTTGGTGATGAACTGGAGTGCTGTGGGATCGATGCGGTTCGCAGGAATCACGCCACCAGGAAAGGGAAGATTGGTCAAGGGATCGATCGCGCCCGGGAAGACGGACGTCCCGCCGTTCAAATCGGGCCGCTCCGCTGCCGTGAGCACGGTCCCGATGGTGGTGGTTTCATCCTTGCGCTGCCGGGTGCCCTGGTAGTAGCCGAAGAAAAATGTCTTGTCTTTCTGTATGGGGCCACCCAGATACCCGCCAAACTGGTTCAGTTTGAACGAGGGCTTGGCTGCGCCCACGGGGTCGAAGTAATTGTGTGCATCGAGCACGGTGTTACGGAAGAATTCGAACGCGCCGCCGTGAAACCTGTTGGCGCCGGAACGGGTCGCAACATTCACCAGGCCGCCGGAACTGCGTCCGTATTGAGCCGTGAAGTTGCTCGTTTGAATATCGAATTCCTGCAAAGCGTCAGGTGCGGGAAAAACCGGCGCCGTCGAAAGATAGGAGTCGGTACTGTCGACGCCGTCGAGCAAGTAGTAATTCGATCCTGGACGGTTGCCGTTCACGACCGTCCCTTCATGCTGCCCCTGGCCGTGGGACACATTGTTGTTGTCGTAGGAAACCCCGGGCATGATGTATTGCAGTTGCAGCGTGTCACGCCCGTTCAGAGGCAGGTCGACGATGCGTTGTTGATCAACAACGCGGCTCACCGTGGCGTCGACGAGGTCAATCGTCGGTTGCACCCCCGAGACCTCGACCACCTGGGTGGTTGCTCCCACCTGTAATTCAGCGGAGACGGTGATGTTCTGATCCACCTGCAGAATTACGTTTTTCTGTTCGTATGTTTGAAAACCCGTGGACTCAATTTTCACCGTATAGTTGCCGACCGGGAGAACAGGAAAGGTGAAGTTTCCGCTGTCGTCCGAGGTACCGGATCGAACTTCGTTCGTATCCTGATTTGAAATTGAGACCTTTGCGCCGGGAACAGCTGCTCCCGAGGCGGTGACGGTTCCGACGATTTTACCGGTTGGGCCCGCGGCACGGGATTGACCGATGGCGAAAATCAGCATCGCCGACATAACGAGGACGACACGGATCGAACGACCCCCAGCAATTGTTTGCATATTGACCTCTCCAAATTGGTTCAAGTGCACCGGTTGGCGGTATTCCCTCTTCGGCGGCAGATACCCACCGTACAGCGAAAACACATCCGGTGAGAAAACGTTTACTTCTTTGGCCCGTAAAACGTTTCAAACGGACGTTGACAATTCGCGGCCAAGCATAGAGACGGGAATTGCGGCTGTCAAGTGCAAAAGCTGAGTCTTGTTCTCGAGTACGAGGAGTTCGAAGCGGCGGCCACAGTACGCCCCCACCAAACTGTAGGGAGTAACAACCACAGATCGCTATGCCTCTGCCGAGCGTACAGAGGTTTTCTTAATTTTCAACTTCCTCGGTTATCGACTTCACTTCGGGGTGTTCCAGCGTGCCGGTAATGGCGACGGCGTCGGCTGCCGAGCCTCCCTTCAGGTCGATTTCGCGACCGAAAGAGATGGTGCCCGACAGCGGAATCGCCTCCTTGCCGCGAGCAAGCAGGCTGTGGGTGATGGTGATGGTGCTATCGGCGATGGCAGCATCGGCGCTCCATTGATCGAAGTGCACGAAAGGCTGGGCGACAACCGGCAACGGAGCTTCCGCGGCTAAGCCCCCTTTGGTCCAGTTCCAATGCAGAGTGCCGGTGGCGGACCGGGCTAGTTCTTGCGCATCGAAGCCCGACATCCTCAACTGTGTGGAGAGGTTCGCCACACCGCTTCCCCAACGCTCATCGAATATGCCCGCCAGCGCGCTGGGTGCGGCGTTGGTCACCTGCACATCGAGCCGATAATCCGGCTGATCACCCGAGGCGTCCACCACCCCGTCAAGATGCACGGTTCCACTTGCCAGGTGGCCGCTCAGCGACCGTATTTTGATCAGGTTTCCGCTGACGTCGATGGCGCCGGTCGCGTCCCGAACCACGAGTTTTCCCATTGAGAGTTCGGCGATTTGCACAGTGCCCGAGAGATCAGGCCATTTCACGGGGCGGCGGTCGATACGATCCAATATTTGGCGCAGCAACTCACCGCCTTCGCTGCTGCCCAGCAAGGTGGACTGAAGCGCGCCCAGGTCAAGGGCGGCAGTGGTCAACGAGAAGCGCCCGGCACATGGCGTGCCTCCAGTACATACCGTCGGATACTCCAGCGTCCCCTGGGCCTCCAGCTTGCCGTAGCTGATCGATGCGTTGGTCCATGCAATCTGGGTAGGGCTGAGGATTCCCTGGGCGGACACGATCCGGAGAGGATGCGACAAATACGAGGTCGTGAGCTCGGCATTCCTGATGATCATGCTGCCCTCCGCCGTCGAGGACGCGATCGGATTATCTGAGTCTGGCACCGGCAGCAACCACTTACCGCGCAGGTCAAGATCCAGAGCCGCAGTGCCCGCGCCAACGAGTGCCACCGAAGTCGCGCCAACCGAAGAAGGCGGCGTGCTATGTGCACCGAGCAATCCAAAAGACTTATTGAATGCCTGCAGCCTGGCCAGGCTGGTCGTGCCACTCAAATGGAGATCGAATCCCGCCGGCGTGAATCGGCCATCCACCGTCACTGGAACCGGAGCCCCCATCGCCAGCTTCACCGGTTGCAGCAGCAGCGCGGGAGGTCCGGCGTTCCCCGCTCCCGAGCCATCGCACCTTACCCGGATCGGGGCGAGCAAGAATGGTTTGCTTGCATCCGGAGGGGTCAAGCTCAGCGAAGCCAGCACCGCTTCACCAGAGATCAAAGGCTGGCGCCCGCCTTGCGAGGTGTAGTGGAAATCCCCATTGAGTGTGCCGGCGGCCTGCACCCCGGCGCCGAGGCTGCGCATCTGCTGCAGTCCGGCCAGCACCGCTGCCGCGGGAACGCGACGAATCCCCAGGGTGAGGTTGGCCTGGGGTACGGTGCGCCCGTCCTGTATAGAGCCGGTCAACTGCAGAGTTCCATCGCCTACCGGGGAGGCGCAGGAGATGCCTTCCAGCGATCTCGATTCTTTCCGGAACAAGGCCTGGCAGGAAGTCGCGACATCCATCGGGCGCGCCGTAGAAAACTCCGAGCGATGCAGGCCAGCAACCTTGAGGCCGGCATTGATCTGCGCCACCTCGGCGGTCCCGCTTACCTGGGCTTCGACCTCAAGGCCGCCGCGCCACCCTATGTCGCTGCCCAAGGTAAGCCGGCTCAATTGGCCCAGCGGAACTCCGCTCCATTCCACCTTAAGGTTCAACGGCATTTGTTTCAGCAAGGCCACGCGATGCACCATACCGTCGATGCGCAGTATGCCGGTATCGGCGAGATCAAGATCGAGATCGGTGCGCACCGGTTGTGCCCGAAAGTGCACTTCCCAGTCATCGCCGGGAGCCAGAGAAATAGACAGGTCAGAATTCAGGAAGGAAAGCGGCTTCTTCTCGTTTCCCTGTTTGAAGTTGATGCGAGCGTTTTCCGCCTCGATGTAAGGGAAACGCGGAGTGCGACCGGCATAACGCTGGCCGGTGGGGGCGTTTGGGATTTGCGCAGCCTGGACCAGAATCGAGCCCAGGTTCCAAGCTCCATTGGGATCGCGGACAAGATTCAAACTGGCATCGTCGAAATGAATGCGGGAGATTTCGAGGCGGCCCCGCCACAACGACAAGAGGCGCAGATACGCCACGACGCTGGCGGAGTGAAGGATGGGCTCGGAGCCGAAGTGAGGATCTTCTTCGACGGAAAAGCCCGAAAACTCAAAGCCAGGCAGGGGCAGCAAGCGCAGCTCGACGGAAGAGATATGCACTGGCCGGCCGATGCTGCGGCCAATGGCGTTGGCAATCCTGTACTGGTACCGGCTGATATTGACCAGGGGCGGCAACACAAACGCCACCACTGCCAGCAAAAGGACTGCCAGGACAATCCATCGCCGGGGCGAAGGACGTTTTTCATCGCCACCCATCCTATCGGACCAGGTGCAACGTTCGGCGCCAGCGGGTCTGGTCGAAGAAGTGCAGGATTACATGGGTATAGAACGAAAGCTTGTCTCCCAATCCCTCTTTTTCGTACTGGTTGTCGGGCTCGATGAAAGACCAGTAGACGAACAAGGGACGGCCAACGATATTGGCACGGGGCACAAAGCCCCAGTAGCGGCCGTCAAGGCTGACGGTGCGGTTATCTCCCATGGCAAAGTAGCGGCCTGGGGGAACTACGAGATCCTCGCCCTGGATGTAGTTGGGAAGATCCGCGGCCCAGGTTGGGGTCACGTCGGAACCCGCCTGCGACGGCGGCACCTCGGGAAAATCATCACGGTAAGGAAAGTAGTTGCCGTAGTCCGGCATGGCCGCCTGCGGCTCGTGCTGTGGCTGTCCGTTGAGAAAGACCACGCCGTTGCGCAAGTGGATTCGGTCGCCGGGTATGCCGATCACCCGCTTTACCAGGTACAGGTCGGGTTCGCCCGGCTTGAAGAAGACGATGATGTCGCCCCGACGGACGTCGCGGTAGTAGACAAAAGGGGCCCATGCGGTACGAGGCGCCAGCGTAATTCGATCCACCAGTACATGGTCGCCGACCAGCAGGGTCTTCTCCATGGAGGACGACGGAATTTCAAAGTTCTGAAAAATAAAGGTCAGTGCAAAAAGTCCGATGACCAGCACCGTGCAGATGGAAGCGAATGCTTCCAGTGGCGTCTCTTCCCTTACCTGTTCGGTTCTGATTTCGGTTTCCGTGGCTTCCATGCTGATGGCCAAATGTCCTGCTCTCGAGCTCTGCTCAGTGAATGACCTTGAACGTCCGGCTCCACCGGGCAAAGTCCATCACGGTGTCGAGCGGGCTCTTCTCGTGTCCGAGTCTATCATCCGGAAGCGTATTGGCATCGGTAGCCGAGGGCTGATGCAGGGAGAAATAAATGAAGAAAGGCAGTCCTACAACATTGGCGCGGGGAACAAAGCCCCAGTAGCGGCTGTCGCGGCTGTGGTTGCGATTGTCCCCGAGCACGAAATATTCGCCCGGGGGTACTACCAGTTCCCCATTCTGGACATCGTGTCGCATTTGCATCCACCAGTGTGTGTCCACTCCCGGGTCGGTGTAGAGCTTAGCGGGAAATTGATCGCGAAAGTTATCCTGATATGCGCCTTCAAAGATCGCGAAAGGTTCACTCTGCTTCTGCCCGTTGATACAGACCACGCCATTCTGCAGATGTATGCGGTCGCCGGGAACACCCACGACACGCTTGACCACGTGATCGGATGGATCGAGCGGGAAATGGAAGACGATCACGTCACCACGCTCCACCTGCTCATAGGGCAGCAGCCAGCGCCAGGCTCCCGGCACCCCATAAACCACCTTGTTGACCAACAAAAAGTCGCCTACCAACAGGGTGCGCTCCATCGATTCGGAGGGGATGCGGAAGGGCTGCACGACGAAAGTGAGCACGAAAATGGCGATGACGATGATCGATAGCAGCGACCGGAAGGTGTCGAGCAGGTTGGGAAATACCAAGTGAGCATGACTGTCGTGCACGAGCGGACGCGCGATTGCAGACGCGGCGGCGGCTACTGGTTCCTCCGTCGACACACGGAAAAACTCTGCTGATGGTTGCCTGGTCAAGAACCGTTACCTTCCACCACGGGTTCTGCTGCAGCACTCTGCTTCCGGAGCTTCTCAAAGGCTCTACGGGCAGCTTCCTGCTCGGCGCGTTTCTTGGTGGTACCGACGCCGCGAGCGATTGCCCTGGGGCCGTTTCCCTCCGCCACTCTTACCTCCACCAGGAAGCGCTTGCGGTGATCGGGCCCGCTCTCCGCTTTCAGCACATAAGCGGGCGGCCCGGTCTTCTTTGCCTGCAGCAGTTCCTGCAACGCCGTTTTGTGATCTCCGAGTGAGATGCCGTGATCGAGCGCCTGGCGTAAGTCATTCACGTAGGGCGCGACCACGTGCTCGTTGACAAAAGCTTCTACCGGGGTCAGACCACCGTCCAAGTACAGGGCGGCGATGATGGCCTCGACACAGTTCGCGAGCAGGGTGGACTTCTTCCGTCCTCCGCCTCGTTCCTCTCCTCGGCCCAGCCGCAGATAACTGCCCAGATCGAGCACCGACGCCACTTGCGCCAAATGTCGGCGGCTCACCATGCTGGCGCGGAGACGCGTCCACTCGCCTTCATGAAGATCGGGGAACCGGCGGAAGAGGATTTCGGCGACCACCAGTCCTAGAACTGCATCCCCAAGGAATTCAAGTTGTTCGTTGTCCTCTTCGCGCGAGGAATTGCTGCCCTCCGCCTGGCGGCCTTCGAGGGTTTGCTCGTACGCAAGCGAACTATGGGTCAGCGCCTTCACCAGCAGTTGCTGCTCGCGCAAGGTGTAACCCAGCGCTGCCTGAAGCGTGTTGAGATCCGGCTGTGACATGAAGCTGTCTCCTACTCTATTGCATTCGCGTGAGACAGCGCGGGCCGATAACACGATAGGGGCAGAAGGCGTTAATGGGGTTGGGTGTCGGGAGCCGCATCCTCGTCGTTCGCCGGCTCGGTGTGCACCTGCTTGGGTACCGCATATGGTTGTTTCAAACCCTTTTCTGCCGCCATCCGGGTATCCGCCTGGCCGTCCCGCACGGTAAGTGCGGCACGATACTCGCTGACCGCTTGATCGCGCTCATCCTGAATGTCGTAGATACGCCCCAGATAGATGTGCGACCAGGCCAACGTACGGGGATCCTTGGAGAGCCGGATCGTCTCTTCAAAGGCGTGCTGGGCAACGGGGACATCGCGATGCATAATGGCCACCCGCGCCAGGATGAAGTTCGCTCTTGCCGGATCGCCGGACTTGTCGGTGACCGATTGTTGCGCCAGTACGGCGGCGCCATCGGTGTCGCCCTTTATCAATTTCAACTCTGCCAGGTCGAGGCCCCTGAGCTCTCGCGGCGCACGGTGGACTACGTCGGAGGAGGCCTGCTGGTTAAACGTGATGTGCTTCACCCGGCCCAGTTGCTGGCTCACATCCATGCCGTAGACCATCTCACCAATGCTTTCCTTAAAGCTCTGTGGCTGCTTTTCGAACGCGGCAAAGGCGTAATAGAAGTACTCGGTGAGCACATAGCCGTCTGCCATGGATTGCTCCACGGCGCGGCGGCGGACGGCTTCGGCTGCCTCGACCGAAGCGTTGTGCTGGTGCGTGGCCGTTTCCAGATCGCTGCGCCGGGTGTCGGGGGCAATCTTGTAAATGGTGACGCCAGTATCCATGGTCCGGTCCTCGACCGCCCGGATCATAGACTCGACCACCAGGGCCACAATATCGCTGCGGTAGGTGTAGTCGAGAGGTGCATCCTTCACCGTCTTCAAAAAGGGCAGGAGCCTGTCAAGGACCGAAGCGCGGGCGTAGATCAGCGGCTCGATCTGGTAATGAAGGTACGCGTGGCGAACTTCGCGCATGTGGATAGTTCCCTTGACGGGCGAGGTGACCACCACATAATCCGCTCCGTAGACTCGGGCATTGGTCTGTGCAGGGTCGAGCAGGGGCTCTACCACTACCAGGAAGCGTCGCCCAACGGTGGTGCCGACGGTGGTCTTAAGGTAGATGCCCGTATCGTCAACCATCTTGGAGAGCGAGTCGTGGAGCTCTGCCAACTGCTTGTCATATTGCGGACGAACGCGGACCCAGATGAGGTGCAGATCGACGAGTTGGCTAAACCGGCGCAGTAGCGGCAGTATGTTTTCGACGCCGCTCGCATCCGGGGGCATGTCTGCGCCTTCGGCGCTGGGTGTCAACTCCGGCGGCGGCGTGACGTAAAGGGCCAGCGAAATATATTGCGCCAGATCGGATCCGGCGTCGGAAAGCCGATGTTGAATGATGAATGTACAAAGCTGTTCATGAGCATCGCGCGCATCAGCTGAAACCTGGAGCGCCTGATTGATCTGGTCCCGCACCTGCTGGCGGACTGGATCGGCGGCCTCAAGCCCCTGATCATATCCACAGGCATTGAGCGCCGCAGCGAAATTGAACAGCGCCTCGCTGTTTTGCAAGCTGACGTCAGGACCCGTCGTATCCACCAACGCCGGGGATTTTGGGGTCGCCGATGTGCCGGCCGAGGCTTGTGAGTCAGAAGAAGCCTGAGCGCGCGCCCTGGGCACGCCGGTCAGGATCAGGAAAGTGAAGATGCCGGCGAAGACCTTTTTCCGGGACGCGGTAAGGACCCGGGACGAAACATCGAACGGCTTGCCATGACACTGCATATTTGCGGCGATTGACCCACTCCAAGTCTATGCATTGGCACGTTGGGGGGTCAAACGCCGGGGAGGAGGGGAAGTGGTTTGGCGCCTGCTACAGCTAACCGCGAACCGATACGTCGTAGAAGGAAAGTAATACCGTGCCCCGTACCGGCTGCCCAAAGACCTGCGCCGGGGCAAAAACGCTGAAGAGCAGCATATCTTCCAATTGGGAACGGGTCTTGGTATCTGCGTTTCCGGAGATGATTTTGTAGTCGTACACTCGGCCTTCTCCGTTGACGAAAGCCTGAACCACCACCGGGTTGTTGCTATCCGCAACGACTTCGGCGAGTTTGAACGGGTTGTAGAGGAAACGGGGGCTGGAAGCCATGCCAAGGGGTTCGTCACGGGCCAGCAGCGGCTCCGGGGATGCAAACACTCCTACGAGCAGTGCTACCCCACCTAACAGGGCAACGGTGCTGGCAAAGCCGGCGGAAACCCGCCACACCAGGGGAAGGAAGCTATTCTGCCACCGCACCTTTCCGCGAGCGAATTTCTCTTCGGTTGTGTTGGCCAGTTGTTGCGATAACGCTACACGGAGCCGAAGGCCCAGATTCTCCGGAGCTTTCGCCGGCCCGATGGAACTAACCAGCGATTGCGCATTCCGCCACTGCGCAAAGTCAACCGAACAACCGGAGCAGACTTCAAGATGCGCAGCAATCTCGTGCATGACTGCGCCTGTTACCGCACCATCCAGGTATGCCGAGAATTGGTCACGGAGATGCGCGCACTTACTCACTTGGCCCCCTTCACGCTCATGGCGAGCGTTTCCATCGGGTGAAAACCGGAACTTGGGCGTTTTGCCGCCGCTTCTGCAAAGCCCGCCAGACGAGCCTTCAAGAAAGCACGGCCACGCATTAGACGCGACTTGACCGTCCCAAGATTCACGCCCAGAATCTCCGCCACCTCTTCATAGGAGAAGCCCTCGATATCGCGCAACACCACGACCGCATGAAACGGTTCGGGGATTTGGCGCAACTCCTGCTCCACCCTGGCCCGCACCTCTTCATGGGCGGCCTGGTCAAAGGGAGATTCATGAGCGTCGACAAGGGTGTCTTTGAGGCACAGGGGTTGACCGTCGTTGCTCTCCCCAAATTCGGCCTCTATGGTGACTTCCTGGCGCTTGTGGCGGCCCCACCAACGGCGTTGGTTGCTGGCCTCCCGCAGGGCGATGCGGTAGATCCAGGTGCGCAGGCTCGAGCCGCCGTTGAACCCGTGGATCCCGCGGTAAATCTTGATGAAGACATCCTGGGTAAGGTCAGCGGCGTCTGCCTGGTCGGGAATGGTGCGTGCAATCAGGCTGTAAATGGGCTGGTGATACTTGGCGATCAGCCAATTGAACGCCTCCTCGGACCCTGCCTTCAGTTCAGAGACAATTCCAGTTTCTTCGGACGGTACACTGAGGACGGTGGCGATATTTCCCAAAGCTATGCCTGCCTGCATGCAAAAGTTCTCCATAACATAACAGGAAGCGTCCACTTCCGTCTCCGAAATGCGCGACCGGGAGCCCACGGGCGGCTGGGCTACCCCCACCGCGTCGTTATTCTGCTTCTCCTTACTTTAGACACCGCGGGCAGGACAAAGGAGCCCCGCAAAAGGGATTACTGTGGTGCGGGGGCGGGAGCCGGTTTCTTCTTGCGTGGCTTAGGGTTTTCAGGGCCATCGTCCACCACGATCTTGTTAGGCGGGGCTGCAGGCGCCGCTGCCGGCCGCGTGGCTAATGCGGTCTGCAAGTGGACGACTTGCACGTCCTGGGCACTTATCGACTGCAACAACCAGGCTCCGAGCTTGCCCCGGCCGTCCTCAAGTCCGGCGCGCGCGTCTTCCAGGCTGCCGGCGTCGGACCCGGAGCCAGCAAGCGCTGCGGTTTCGGTGACCCGAAGCAAGACGTCATACAGGGCGTCCAGATTCCGAAAAACGGCAAAAGCCGGGGAAAGTGCCGCCGGATTCGCCTCGGCCTGAGCCACGAGCCCCGGCAGAGTGGCATTGAGGTCCCGCTGCATAGAGCCGATATCCTGTTGAACCGCGGCGCGAGTCTCGGCCGGCGCCTTCCAATGGCCGACATTGAGATTGGCGATGGTGTTCTGTACATTCGCCAGCGCTGAACGAAGGCTAGCGATCGGAAATACGGCGCCCGCGGGTGGAGCTGCCGGCGCGGCTTGG
>JBAVQC010000429.1:0-1942 GCA_049693715.1 Acidobacteriaceae bacterium
GACCAACACAGTCCACCGATCGGAATGCTTCGGTAGATCCAGCCGCCGTTTCGCCGCGGCGATCAATAAAAAGACGGCCAGGACCATCCCCAGCCCCCTCAGCGTGATGGTCGAAATCATCTGGACCAGCCGCGGAGCCGCCGAGAACACATGCGTGCCACTGGTGTGCATCATGTATTGCAAGCGCGGGATGGCCGGCAGGAAGGCCAACGTGAACACCGCCAGCGCGATACCGAGCTGCCTCCACAGTGTCTTACGGTCGCCGGTCTTACTGGCAATGAAGCAGACCGCAAGAGCGGGCAGGATGGCCGCGAACAGCAGTTGAAACTCAACGATGCTTGCTGCCAGCAAGCCGAACAGAGCGGCGAGCCAATTCGAATGGTTGTGTCGTAGGCGAACCAGGGCGAGGATCGTCGCATTGATGGCCAGGGCGGCAAAGGCGTACGGCCGAACGTCAATTGCCGCAAAAATGATGATCGGATGAAGGCAGAAGACGATCGCAACCACGACGGCAACATCCTGGTCGAACAATTCCCGTGCGGCACGATACAGCAGATACACCGCCGCCAGCATGGGAAGCACGGACGATATTCTGAGCATCAGCTCGCCCGTGCCCATCACCTTGGTCCATAGCCAGAGCAGGCATGAGTACGCCGGGGCGTCGGGCCAGACCTGGCGGGACATGATGCCGGCCCAACCCCCCTTGATGAGGAACATCGAGACTGTCTCATCCAGCCAAAGGGGCGCGCGGATGACAATGAACCAGGTGGAAATGGATACAGCAAGAATCAGGGCGTAGATCCCGAACTGCGCGCGTTCTGGATTGAACCGGCCGCCCGCGGGCTGGGATCTTCCAGAGGTTTCCGCTTGAGCCTGTAGCATGGTGTTCGAAGCTTCCAAAGAGTGCTCCTAACGGGCCCGAAACCTGCGCCTCGCTCGCTCAGCCGAGAGTACTCGAAATCGACTGCGAAGATGGCGCGGAACCGTCCGGTGGCAGTCTCTCCAAAGGTACATCCGCGAGGAACGACGGCTTGGCCAGGCCCCATTTCTTCAAGCGCAAATCCAGAGCCGTGCCCAGAACCCCAAATCCGTAGGTCACGCTGCGCCGAAAGTTAATCGATGAAGCCTCTTCGAAATATTTGGTTGGGCAAGAGATCTCGCCCACGTGAAAGCCGAAATAAAGGGCCTGCACAATCATCTGGTTGTCGAAGACGAAATCGTCGGAGCAGCTCAGCAGCGGCAGCCTCTGCAGCAACTCGCGGCTCCATGCACGGTAACCGCTGTGGTACTCCGACATCTTGTGCCAAATCAGAAGATTTTCAATAAACGTAAGTCCCCGGTTGGCAATGTATTTATAGAGGGGCATGCCCCCCTTCAACGCGCCTCGGCCGAGAATGCGCGAGGCCAGAACAGCATCGTATTCCCCGTAAGCGATCATCGAGGCCATGGCGGAAACCAGTTTCGGCGTGTACTGGTAGTCAGGGTGCAGCATCACCACGATGTCGGCCCCATGGGCCAATGCGGCGGTGTAGCAGGTCTTTTGGTTGCCGCCGTATCCGCGGTTGTGGTCGTGGCGGATGGTGATGAGTCCAAGCTCCAGGGCAAGAGCGGAGGTGTTGTCGCGGCTGGCATCATCGGTCAGGATCACCTCATCGACGATTCCGCGAGGGATCTCCTCCACCGTACGGCGCAGGGTCTTCGCCGCATTGTAGGCCGGCAACACCACGACCACCTTTTTGTTGTTCAGCATCGGTTACACCCCGGGCGTCTTTCATTATAAGTACTTGGCGCATCGCGCCTTATCCTTTCACCCAACCGGCGCCCTTCTGCTGTAGCTCAGTTGGGTTCCCGCACTCTCATCGCCGCGCATAGACGTCGCACATCCAGGTCCAGTTGCGGCGCATGAGCGGGTGGCCGGCCAGCGTGACCCTCACAGCATTCT
>JBAVQC010000430.1:0-12517 GCA_049693715.1 Acidobacteriaceae bacterium
GAGCCTGAGCGGCCCGACTAAAGTCGTGCCCTGATACAAAGCACCAGCGCGGTGAAGCGCAAAGAATTCACGCATTCCAGCCAGATTTGGTCTTCTCCACCCTCCGAAAATGTAGAAACTCCAGGCCGGAGGCTATGCCTCCGGTAGGCTTCCGTGGGCTCGGGTTGGGCACTCCGGCAGCCATAGCCAGCTTGCCCAGCCAGCCGAAGCTGCGGCGGGCTAAGCTGGTTGCCACCGTCCTGCGGGTGGACGGTTTCATCGATATGGCGATTTTCGAAGCCTCTACCGGTCTGCGGCGACCGGCGTTTCCCAGGATGTCAGTTATTCCTTCGTCTTGAGCAAATGGGCATTGTCATGAAGGAATTTTTCTATCTCGTCCTTCATACCCAGGACCTTGGCCCACTGTTCCTTATAGAGCGTGACCGGGAACCGGCCGACTCCGTACAGCGATAACGCACCCTTTTCACTGACCTTTAAGCTCAGGCCACGCACACTTTTATTTTTCAACTGATCGTTTTCTGCACGCAATCTTTCAAGCTCTGCCTTTAGATCATCGTCTGACATGGAGCACCTTCCTGGATCTTAAAATACGCCAGAACAGTCTAGAGCATTTTCAGTTTCAAGTTTGATCACTTCGATGGCCGTCGCCGGGCGTATCGGATTTACCATGCCATATGCCTCTTTGTGACACGCTGATCCGGAACGTTCGCGTGCTCGACGGCAGCGGCGCCGAAGCAGAGACAGCGGATGTAGCTCTCGATGCCGGCGTCGTTTGTGCGGTCGGGCAACTCTCCCAGTACGTGGGCCGCCAGGTTATGGACGGAGACGGACGGGTTCTCTCTCCCGGCTTTATCGATAGCCACACCCACGACGATACGAATGTCATACGCGACCCGCAGATGATGGCGAAGCTGTCGCAAGGGGTCACGACGGTCATAGTGGGCAATTGCGGCATCAGCGCGGCGCCGGTGCAGTTGGCGGGCCCGCCACCGGATCCGATGAACCTGTTGGGGGAAGCCGATGCCTTCCGCTACCCGAACTTCGCGGCATACGTCGCAGCGGTAGACGCTGCGCAACCGGCGGTTAACGTGGCTGCCCTGGCCGGCCACACGGCTCTGCGCAACAACCATATGGATCGTCTCGACCGCGCGGCTACACCAGCCGAAATCGCAGCCATGCGCGCCCAGTTGGTCGAGGCCCTGGACCACGGTGCGCTCGGATTGAGTTCAGGCCTGGCCTACGGGTCGGCCCGTTCCGCCCCGCCGGAGGAGATTCTGTCGCTTGCCGAACCCCTTGCGGCCGCCGGCGCCATCTACGCCACGCACATGCGGACCGAAGCGGAGGAGATCCTCGCCGCCATGAGCGAAGCCTTTGCCACCGGACGTAGCTGCCATGTGCCGGTCGTAATCTCCCATCTGAAATGCGCGGGCATTGCGAACTGGGGCAGAAGCGAGGAAATCCTTCGCGCATTGGAGACTGCTCGGGACGAACAACCGGTCCAGTGCGACTGCTATCCCTATGCGGCATCGTCCAGCACCCTCGATCTGCGCCAAGTCGACGAGCGCATCCGCATCGTGATCACGTGGTCTACGCCACATCCCGAAATGGCCGGCCAGACACTGGAGCAAATCGCCCTGAGCTGGGGCTTGCAGCAGAGAGAAGCGGCCGCACGCCTGCAGCCTGCTGGAGCGATTTACCACAACATGTCGGAGGAGGACGTGCGCCGCATCCTGCAGCATCCCGCAAGCATGATCGGCTCCGACGGCCTGCCCAACGACCCGCGCCCCCACCCTCGTTTATGGGGAACCTTTCCTCGGGTGTTGGGTCACTATTGCCGGGAGGTGGGTATCTTCCCCCTGGCACAAGCAGTACATAAGATGACAGGCATGCCTGCGCAGCGATTCGGTTTGGCGGGGCGAGGACAAATCCGCGAAGGGTGCCATGCCGACCTGGTGCTCTTCGACCCGGAGACCATCCGCGATACGGCAACCTTCAGCAACCCGGTCTGCGCCGCTGAAGGAATCGCCGCTGTATGGGTAAATGGGGTGCTCTCCTACAGAGATGGAAATGCCACCGGCCAGCGAGCCGGACGATTTCTCCCCCGTACTTCTTCGGGTATCGCTTGAACCCGGCGCCTTTGCTCGATAGTCACGGCGTTTTCCTACTGCTCGCAGCTGCCAGCGCGGTGGTTGGGCTGATTCTGCTCATTGCCGTGGTCAAGCTGAACGCCTTTCTTTCCCTGATGGTGGTTTCGCTCGCACTGGCGGCGGTGACCGGGATGCCGCTGGGGAACATCGTTTCCTCCTTTGAGACGGGGGTGGGGAATACCCTCGGACACATCGCGATCGTGGTTGGGCTGGGCACCATGTTGGGCAAGATGATGGCGGAATCCGGGGCCTCGGACCGCATCGCGGAGACGTTGATTCATCTTTTCGGAGCGCGGCGCGTGACCTGGTCCATGATGTGCGCCGGGCTGATCGTCGGCTTGCCGGTGTTTTTTGAGGTCGGCTTTGTTCTGCTCATACCCATTGCGTTCACCGTCGCCCGGCGTACCCGCACTTCCCTCATCCTGGTCGGGCTGCCCCTGGTGGCCGGGCTTTCGGTGGTGCACGCGCTGGTGCCCCCACACCCGGCCGCCATGCTGGCGGTTACGATTTTTCATGCGGATGTGGGACGGACCATCTTGTACGGGCTGCTGGTTGGTATTCCCAGCGCGGTGATTGCCGGGCCGATTTATGCGCGATTCATCGCCCCCCGGATTGTGCTCGATGCGCACAATCCCATGGCGGAACAGTTCGCCGAACATGACGCGCATCGCTCGCTGCCCGGCTTTGGCATCTCGATGGCCACCATCTTCCTGCCCGTGGTGTTGATGCTGCTGGGCAGTTGGGCAGGAGTGCTGGCAGCGCCGGGCACGCCGGCCAACCGGGTGCTGCATTTGCTGGGGACTGCTGACATCGCCTTGCTGGTAGCGGTGCTGGTCAGCTTTCTCACCCTGGGCAAAATGCGCGGCTTCAACCGGGCGACGATTCTTAAGTTCTCCAACGAATGCCTGGCGCCCACGGCTCACATCACGCTGGTGATCGGAGCGGGCGGGGGGTTTGGGCGCATCCTGCAGGATAGCGGCGTCTCGCAGGCGATTGTCTCGGTCGCGCTGCATGCCCATGTGTCGCTGCTACTGCTAGGGTGGCTGGTTGCAGCCCTAATCCGGTTGGCTACCGGGTCTGCTACCGTCGCCTTGACCACCGCCGCAGGCATCCTCGCTCCGATCCTCGCGCACAGCCCGGGCGTGCGGCCAGAATTGCTGACCATCGCCACAGGAGCAGGGTCGGCCATCTTCTCCCATGTCAACGATGGTGGCTTCTGGCTGGTGAAGGAGTATTTCAACATGAGCGTAGCCGACACCATGAAGACCTGGTCCATCAGCGAAACCTTGATCTCCATCATCGCGCTGCTGTTGACCTTCGCCCTTGCAGCGGCTCTTTGATCTGTAACTACGCGTGTATCTTAAGGCTTTTGCGGGGTGCTGCGGCTTGGTTTAGGAGCCGGGGCCGGGAGGCTGTTTCCGGGACCGCCGACCCGCTCCAGTGTGGGCAGCCTCTGCTCCACCGGCGGCAGGGAAGGAAAGGGAGCGTGCGGTTCCGTCTGATACCAGTAGGCCACCGAGTAGTAGTTATCTGAGCGATGGTTTGCATTGCCGTGTTCAATGGTCGCCTTGAACGACGTCTTGAAAACCATGGGCGAATCCAGATGAAAGCGGTAGACGCTCGAGCGGGATCCGGCCCTGCCTTTTTCTACGATGGGCGCACCGTATAGAAGGTACGAGAAAGGATGGTCCTTGAAGCCCCAGGCGCCAAGAAAGTAGTCCTCTGCCCCGGTGCCGGCGATGGTTGGCCTCTTTGCGCCGTCAACGAAAAACATGTCGTCGCCCTCGCCCCACCAATCGTCCTGGTTCTGCAAGATGGACATGGTCACGCCTGCATATTGGCCCGTGCCCTTGGCATCAAGCCACACGTAATTGTCCTGCCCGGTAAGGTTGGCTTTCTTGTTCACCAGCGGTTGGCTGTTACGCGTCCAGTTGCTGGTCCAGCCGTGGTTAGGTTGCGCCTGACGAAATTGCGCGTGGAAGTACAACGTGCCTGGCGCAAGGGTCGTGGGTTCCATGCGGTATTCGATGTTGTAGTAGAGCGCCTTGACAGCTCGCTGGCCTTCATTGGTCACGGTGACTCGGGCATGCCGCTCAAAGGGCATGGGAAAAAAGCAGTTCAAATCCTTAACGCTTCCCACCGAAAGCATTTCCGATTGCCAGGGGTGGTAGTAGCCGAGGCCAAGCCCAAAGAAATCGCCGATCGGAGCCTCGACACTTGGGGTTTCTTCACCGTCCCAGTAGATGCGCAGTACGATGCGTTTCAGGTGGTACGGTTCCGAGCTGGCAATGGTAAACCACAGGTGTGAGATCAAGCCGGGGCCGTCCGTATCCAGCACAGTCAGTGTTTCGCCGGGGTCGACCTTGCGGCGGTCGGCATTGGCCCCGGTAGGATCTGCGCTGGACGAACGATGCAACGTGTACGTCTGCTGACGAGTTAAATCCGGTTGCCAGGCGGCGCTCTGACCCAGGGCCGTGAGCGATACGCTCGCAGCCAGGTACACGAGCAAAATGCATCGGCTCACAGGCAACTTCCTCAACTCCGCTACGATTATTGCATTGATGCCGGCATAAAGTGCCACAGGCGTGGCTTGGCTGTTCGGAATCAAGTCACCGACATTACAGCCACGCTGTCAGGCCCTAGCGTTACGTTCGCTCCGGTCAAGACTATCGAGTCATCTGAGGCCAGCAGTATCCGCGAGCCGTCGCCTACCTTCACCTCCATAGGCGCATGCCCCAGGTTGCAGGCGACGCGCAGATTTCCTCGTTCCAGCACCAGCCATTTCGCTTCCTCGTCGAATCGCACGCTTACGGCGTTTAGATTTCCATCCGTTAGTTCGCTCTGGCTGTGCCGCAGACGGATCAGGTCCTTGTGCCACTGCAGCAACGAGTGATGCGGCTGCTCAGTCGTTTCAGCCCAATTCAATTTGGATTGGAGGAAGGTCTGCTCTGCCTGAGGATCCGGGATCTGATCCGGAGCCCAGCCAAAGGCAACAAATTCTTTCTTGCGACCCTCGGAAATCATCCGGCCGAGCTCGGGGTCATCGTAGTCGGTGAAGTACAGGAAGGGAGCAGAGGCGCCAAACTCCTCACCCTGGAAAAGCATGGGCACAAAGGGAGCAGTGAGCACCAGCGCAGCAGCTATTTTTGCCCGGCCAACACCGGCCTCGTGGCTGATACGCTCGCCCTGGGCGCGATTGCCGACCTGATCATGGTTCTGCACAAATCCTATAAAGCGATGCCCCGACAAGCCCACAACCTGCCGGCCGTGATTCCGCTGACGATGATTAGAGTAGTTGCCATCGTAGACAAATACGCAGCGAAGCGATTTGGCTAACTGGGCGAGGGAACCGAAGTCCTCGTAGTACCCCGTTCGCTCTCCAGAGATGACAGAGAACAATGCGTGGTGAAAGTCGTCGCTCCATTGAGCGTCGAGACCATAGCCGCCGGCCTCTTCGGCCTTTACAATCCTGGGATCGTTTAGATCGCTCTCGGCAATCAGCACGAAGTGCTTTCCCATCGTTGCTCCGAGCCTTCTGACTTCCCCGGTGATCTCTTCCAAAAAATGGATCGCAGAACGATCCATGTAGGCGTGCACCGCGTCCAGGCGCAATCCATCGATGTGGTAATCACGCAGCCACAGCAACGCGTTGTCGACCAGGAAGCGGCGTACCTCGGTGGCGCCGGCTTCTTCGAAATTGACCGCGTCACCCCAAGGCGTAGTGTGGCTGTGGGTGAAATACGGTCCAAATTTCCCCAGGTAATTGCCCACCGGGCCGAGGTGGTTGTAGACCACGTCCAGCAGCACCGCGAGACCCTTGGCATGGCAGGTGCCCACAAATTGTTTCAGATCTCCGGGCTCTCCGTAGGCATTGAAGATCGCATACAGATCCACACCGTCATAACCCCAGCCACGCTCGCCTGGGAAATTGGCGATCGGCATCAGCTCCACGTGGGTCACACCGAGGTCTTTCAAATAATCCAGCCGTGACTCCGCCGCTTGCAGCGTTCCCTCGGGCGTAAACGTGCCCAGGTGCAGCTCGTAAATGAGGGCGCTCGAAAGAGGCGGCGCCTGCCAGCCACTGTCGCTCCAGGCGAACGCGGTGTGATCGACCACCCGGGACTCACCATGGACACCATAGGGCTGCCATTGGGTTCGCGGATCGGGGAGTGCGGGTTCCAAACCATCGATCACGAACCCATAGTCCGTGCCCGACCCTGCCTCTTCGACCGCCGCTGACCAATAGCCCCTCGACTTTTTTTCCATGGGAAACCTCTTGTTTCCTATTTTGACTTCCATGGTGCCGGCGCGAGGAGCCCAGACCTCAAAAACGTGCATTCTATTCTCCGTTGCGGAACTGCATGCTTCCAGTGGGATGCGTCCTGCGTCGCTACTTCGTTGGCGGCGCATTAAAGCCGGCCAGGTTGACGGCAGCGTTCACCAGCGAAATATGGGAGAGGGCCTGGGGGAAATTCCCCACCAGGCGCTTGGCGGTGGTGTCGTATTCCTCGGCCAGCAAGCCGACGTCATTGGCTAGAGCAAGGACTCGCTCGAAAAGCCTCTTGGCATCAGCGTCGCGCCCTTGCAGTTTGAGCGCACTGACCATCCAGAAACTGCAGGCGAGAAATACGCCTTCGCCGGGAGGCAGGCCGTCCGACACCTTTTCCGTGTTGTAACGCAAGACCAGTCCACCCGGCATCAAGTTACCCTCGATGGCTTTGAGGGTGCCTTTGACGCGCGGATCCTCCGCAGGCAGAAACCCGGTCAGGGGCATAAGCAACAACGATGCATCGAGATGCTCGGAGCCGTAACTCTGCACAAAGCTGCCCAGCTTTTCGTTATAGCCCTTGCTGCAGATCTCGTCGTGAATCTTCGTCCGCACCTTCTGCCACCGTTCCACGGGGGCGTTGGCGTGCAACATGCCGGCGGACTTGATCGCGCGGTCGAAGGCGACCCAGGCCATCATCTTGGAATAGGTAAAGTGCTGCCGTCCCCCGCGCGTTTCCCAGATACCTTCATCAGGCTCCTGCCAGATGGTTTCGAGATGCCCCACCATGGCCCGAAGCATGGAATACGACTGCTCGCCATCTTTCCCCATCTTGCTCAGCGCGTGATGGAATGCGGCCATCACCTCGCCGTAGATATCCAGCTGAAGTTGTTCCGAGGCTGCGTTTCCGATGCGCACCGGCTTGGAGTTTTCGTAGCCGGTGAGCCAGGGTATTTCGCGTTCGGGGAGAAAGCGCTGACCGGCAAGACCGTACATGATCTGAACCTGGTCGGGGCTGCCGGCAATGGCACGCAACAACCACTGCTGCCAGGCTTTTGCCTCCTGGAAATATCCGCCAAACATGAATGAAAGCAAAGTGAACGTCGCATCGCGGAGCCAACAGAAGCGATAGTCCCAATTCCTGGAGCCGCCCAGCTGTTCGGGTAAAGAAGTGGTAACCGCAGCGACAATCCCCCCGGTCGGCTGATAGGTGAGGGCTTTCAGAGTGATGAGGGAGCGTTCCACCGCCGCCCGGTAGGGGCCCTGGTAGCAGTTCTCCGCCGCCCATTTTTCCCAGAAGTCTTGCGTCTCCTTGAGTGCTTCGTTCACATCGATGGTACGGGGGGCATGCAGGTGTGAAGGCCCATAGGTCATCACGAAATCGACAGTCTCTCCAGCGTTTACGGTGAATTCGCTCACCGTCGTAAGCCCTTTGCCGGTAAGCGGCGCTTTGGTGTGCAGGACCACCAAGTCAGGCCCGGCAATGGCGCGGATCCCGCCGTTCCGTCGAGTCACCCAGGGTACAGTGGCGCCGTAGTTGAAGCGCAAGGACATTTCCATATTCATCGGTGCGCTTCCACGAATCCCTTTCACTATGCGGACGATGTCGGAGTTGGCGCCTCGAATGGGCATGAAGTCGATCAGCATGACCGCGAAGTCAGCAGTCTCGTAAGTGGTTTCCAGAATGAGGGTGTGGTCGCGATACTTGCGTGTGGTCTTCTCTACCTCGGGGGCGGGCGCGAGTAGCCAGCGGCCGTTTTCCTTCGTCCCCAGCAAGCGCGCAAAACACGCATCGGAGGAAAAGTCCGGCCAGCAAAGCCAATCGATCGAGCCATCCAGGCAGACGAGTGCGGCCGTTTGGCAGTCTCCGATGAGCGCGTAGCTTTCAATCGGAGCGTGGGTGTTCCTGGTTGTATCGGTCATTCTTCTCGGCCTTCCTCAGAACTCATTCTACGTTTGGATTGACAAGGGGCAGAGCGCTCCCAGGAAGTACGGCGCGCTTTTGGCGCAATGAAACTTTGCCGGGCTCGATGTTACATTCATTGCGGTTGCGCGCACGCAACCGCCGAGTCGATCTTATAAGGAGGGTCTCTTGTTAATTGCAAAATCCTGCCTGGCCGCACTGCTGTGCGCTGTCGTATTCCTCTCACTTCCCGGCAATATGAGCGCGGCTGCGGACACCAGCCCGGGGATACTGAACTCTTCCGACATGGCCACCCTGATGCCTGCGACGGTTTTCTTCCGCGGCCAGGTGGCGAGCGTGCAGATGCGCAATGCAGGTGGAGTGAAGCTGGCGGACGGCATGCTGGTGCTTTGTGCCCTGGTCGATACGTCAGGCTACTCGACGGCGGTGCAGCAGAAGTATCAGGCCTATTTCATCACCGAAGTAGCGCTCAACATCAACGGACAGACGCTGAAGCCGGGAGCTTACGGCGTGGGGTTTGTGGAGGGGAACAAGTTCGTGGTGATGGATCTCGGCGCACACGACTTGTTTACGACCGCCGGCGTGCACGACGCGGCGTTGAAGCGGCCAACACCCTTGCAGGTTCTCGCCGACACCACGCCTAACCGGTACCGGCTTTACATCAACCGCAATTATGTGGTCTTCTCTCCTGGCCCCGGTACCTAACCCTGCACGAAAGGTGTAGATGGAAGGCCTTTTTTTTCCGCGGAATGAGTCGATAATCTCATGAACGGAAAGAGGTTCGCATGGTTTCCCCCGCCCCTGTCAATCCCTCTGGCCAGGCTCCACCTGGTCAGACACAGGCCACCGAATCTGCCCACGAAATGACTCTGGGTTCACAGGCCCCCACGAACGCCACCCACCGTTTCCTCGATGCCTTCGGTTTTCATTTGCTGGTTGTACTGCTGGGGATTGCTCTGGCCTTCATGTAGTGGCCAAAGGGCCTAGCTTAGCTAAGCTAGACGGTCTGCGCCTCAGCGGGCGGAGGCTATAACCTCATGGTCCAGGATTCTGGCCACCGCTGACCGCAAACCACCCGGGTTGTTCAGGTCCACCTGGTAGGTAGGGGATCCAAGCTGCCGATCGTCTCCTGAGCGAATCGCCAATATCCTGGGATTTGGATCCAGTTCCAGTGCCTGGGCGATCAAGCTCCTGGCCTGCGTTTCCTGGACGGTTTGACTCAAGATCACGAGATCATAGGGCCGCGCTCGCAGGGCTTCTCCTGCGTCCCGTGAGTTCACTGTGGTTATTTGCCAATCCCGCAGAAGCTCGGCGCGCGTCCTCGAGAGAACCGGGTCATCTCCAATAATCAGAATCAAGGCTTTCATGTGCAGTTCCCTGTTTGCGTTTTGGCGCAGACTTAAAGGAAGACAAAGTGATGCAAGTGAATGACGACCATACTAATCCAGAGCTAGCTCAGGGCCAACTACCTTTTTACGTCAATGGAAGCGATGAGCCGATTTTTCACTTCCAACTCCACCCGCTCGTACTACACTCGTAGCACTTCATGCGTTGGACTCCCGGTGGTCTTAGCGGCGACGTTGAGGATAGGCGAGGCCAGTCGGGCGGATATTAAGGGTGGCCTGCAAGCTGCCGCCGCCGTGGGCGACGACCGCTTGCAGAAGATGTCGCGGGGCTACGTGACCCCGGACTCGTTTACCCACGGTTCCTCGGAACAGCGAATGTCCTGGTTCAACCGCGGGTTTACGACCGGCCAGGTGAGTGCCTGCAATACGTTCAGCGGTGGAAGTTAGACCGATAGGCCTGCCGTCATAGCCTGGCGGCAACCGCCTTGGTTTCGGTGTAATGCTCCATGACTTCCTTGCCCATTTCCCTGCCCCAGCCGGATTGTTTGTAGCCGCCGAACGGCCAGGCGGGATCTCCGTAATTGTGGGCGTTGATGCAGACCGTGCCGGCCCTGATCTTGCGCGCCATCATGTGAGCGGCCTTCAGATTGGTCGTCCAGACGCTTGCGGACAGGCCGTATTCTGTGTCGTTGGCGAATTTCGCGACCGCGTCCAGGTCAGCATCGTCGAAGGATTGGACGCACACCACGGGGCCGAATATTTCTTCCCGTACGACCTTCATCGAGCGATTGGTTTGGGCGAGGACGGTCGGCTCGACAAAATAGCCCTGGTTGCCCATGACCTTGCCGCCGGTGACTACCTCTGCGCCTTCCTGCCGCCCGGCTTCGAGAAAGCCGGTTACGCGGTTGTGTTGTTCCTTCGAGACCAGAGGTCCCAGGTTGACGGACGGATCAAGGCCATGGCCGACCTTCAACTTGGCCGCCTCCCTGGTAACGCCGTCGACGATCTTGTCGTAGATCGATTTATGGGCGAAAAGCCGGGAGCCTGCAGTGCAGCATTGGCCCTGGTTGTAGAAGATGGCGCTGGCTGTTCCGGCGATGGCTAGTTCTAAATCGGCATCGGGAAAAACGATAGCTGGTGATTTGCCGCCGAGTTCCAGTGAGACGCGCTTCAGGTTACCGGCTGCGGCCTTGACGATCAGCTTGCCGACTTCGGTGGAGCCGGTGAAGGCGACTTTGTCGACATCCGGATGTTCTGCCAGTGCGGCTCCGGCGGTCTCGCCGTATCCGGTGACGATGTTCACCACGCCGTCGGGGAAACCGGCCTCGGTGATGAGCTCGCCCAGGCGGATCGCCGAGAGCGGCGTCTGCTCCGCGGGTTTGAGGACGATGGTGCATCCCGCCGCCAGGGCGGGGGCCAGTTTCCAGGCTGCCATCATCAAGGGAAAGTTCCAGGGAATAATCTGGCCTACGACGCCGACTGGTTCACGGACGGTATAGACGTGCCAGTTGCCCGGCGTCGACACCTGGATCTGCTCGCCGTTCAAGCGCGTTGCCCATCCAGCCATATAGCGAAACATTTCGATGGAGCCGCCAACATCGTCACGGCGAGCGTTGGTGACCGGTTTTCCGTTATCGAGCGCTTCCAGTTCGGCAAGTTCGTCGGCATGGCGCTCCAGCAAGTCCCCCAACGACCAGACGAGACGCTGTCTTGCAGCAGGCGAGATGCGCGACCACGGTCCGGTCTCGAAGGCGCGGCGTGCGGCGGCGACTGCGAGATCGATATCCGCCTTATCTCCCGCGGGGACCTGAGCAATGATTTCTTCGGTCGCAGGATCTTCGACGGTAAACGTCTGCCCGCTTCTGGCATCCACCCATTTACCGTCGATCAGCATTTGATGTTTCCTGGCCAGGAACGCAGCCGCGGCCGTACTGAGGGCCGGCCTGCGAATGGCAGACGTCGTCTCTGTTGCGGAGATGGGCATTTGGGGAGGCTCCTTGCGGTGGGTTTTTCTCGCGCCTAATGTTGCCTCCGGCGGCCCCGGAGTGTCAATCAGCGGGACGAATGCGATGAATTGAGTTTCGGCAGCTTGGGGGCCGCCGAAACTCAGTACATGAAGACTGCTCCGTGGGCCCACTTTCCGCCAGGATTACGGAGCCTATCCTGCGCGGCTCAATCTGAGCCGATTTTGTATGAGGAATCTGTGGCGTGCTGCTCAGCTGCAAAGTCCACGCAGGTCTGGTTGTAAACGTCACCACTATAATCCCGCAAACTGACAAAACTTTCAGGGTATCGCTTGCAATAAAATTTCGCGTTCTCGATCGACTCCTGAACATTGACGGTCGGCTTGGTTGGGTTGTCAATTGCGCTCACCTCACTTTTTGCGCAGCGGCGCACACTTCAGAAAGCAGTTGCGACGGGCCTTGCGGGGGAGTGGAGAATCGCTAGACAGGCCGGGGGCTTCCACAGTACTCAGTGCGTGGCTGGTGCGCCATCACTCTTCAGTAATGACGGGGGAAACTCTGGTACTCAGGCTGAGGTTATTGCTTCTAGAAATTCCTCCAGTTCGGATATGTTGCCACTGTTGCAGTACGAACATTGGGATTTGCAGCTAGCTTAGCTACTTTGCGGCGCAAAAGTGAAGCGTGGAAGCCGCGCCACTCGGGGCCGCAGTAGCATCGCAGGTGCCAGAGAGTACATTTTTCTAAAAATGATCTTGATTGTGAGGCGAGTCAGTGTTTCACTCTTACACATGAAACGAACTAGAGAGGAGCATGCTCATCTCCTGCGTGGCCTTCCCGACTTGAGCGATATCCTGCGCGGCTCGCTACTG
>JBAVQC010000431.1:0-5422 GCA_049693715.1 Acidobacteriaceae bacterium
CTGTCATCCCGGAGCGTACCCGGATTTCCTGCTACGCTGCGCTGGACACGGCTGCGTGTGCGCCTTTCTTTTAAGGAAAGGCGCATGAGGTTCGCCAACGCCACCAACATCAACAGGAAATCCGGGGAAGCCGAGGGATCTGCAGTTTCACTCCACCAGCAACTAATCTCAGATGGGAGGTGCACTCTCCCCCTTTGTCATCCCGCCTGCCCCGGCGTGCCGTGGGACCGTAGCGGAGCGGAGGGACCTGCGGTTTCTCTATAATGCGGACGCCCCATCCCGGAGCGCAGCCATCGCCGCCTCCAACCGTCGCGTAAAGCTCTGCGGCTCTTCACCCGGCTCCATCACCAACGGCTCCCCCAGCCGAACCGTCACCGTTCCGCGATCCGGCCATCCCTCTCCTTTAGCCCGCTTCAATCCCTCCACAAAGATCGGTTGCACCGGGACCTGCGACTCCTGTGCCAGCAACCCAATCCCCGGCTCAAACGCCTGCAACCGTCCATCACGCGACCGCCGTCCTTCGGGAAAAACCAGCACGTGATAACCCTTGTCCATAGCCTCTCCGGCATGCGCGAAGCTCTGCCGCAATCCAGCTCCGCGAGGCAAAGGGAACACATTGAACAGCCCACTCACCAACCAATACGCCAGCGGGGTCAACACACTCACCACGCGATGACGCTCAGCCTTACCCCGTCGCCACCCGCTTAGCAACGCGCCCGACATAGCCACAGCAACGTGATCCCGGTCATTGCTGGTCAGCGCATAAAGGATGATCGGCACATCAAACGCCGTAAGATGGTTCGCGATCAACAAAGACGGCCGCGCCAGGGGAACGCGCGGTGCGATGCGGGGGCCGAGCATCAGCCACAAACACGGCCGCATCACGCCCTCCAGAAAAGCAGCGCGCACCCAATAGGCAGCCGGCCACCACGGCCAGTGCGGAAAGACCGCTCCCCCTTTCTGCATGGGGATTGCCGGTAACGTTGCCCGAGCCCCATCTGTCGCTGCCGTGGTTACAGGCATCGTGCTTTCCCGTCCGCCGCCGCTCGCGATCGTAGGCTGCGCCAGCAACGCGCGCAGATCGCCGACCGTTCTCACCTCTCCCCAGACGCTGTCTTCGAGCTCCAGGCCAAACTCGGTCTCGAGCGTCGACTGCAGTTGCACCATGGCCAGGCTATCCAGGTGCAGATCCTCCGCCAAACGATCGCTCGAAGTCACCGCCTGCTTGGCCGCGCCCAACCTGCGCAGCACCTCAAGCAGCCGGTCAGAAGGATCCGCAACCCCTTCGCCCGCCAGCGACGCCTGTGCCCAGCTCTGCACCTGCCGGCGCAGAACCTTGCCCGTGGACGTGTGCGGAAACCCCAGCTGCGGCCAGCGCAGCCAATAACGAATTTGCTGGAAGGGCGCCAGTTCGCGGTTGGCGCCGTCCACCGCACCTTGCAAAACATCGTCCCCGCAATCGGCGATCAACACCGCGGCAGGCGCAGGACCGGTAGCGGAATCGTAGCCCACGACAAGACCATCCCGCAGTCCCGCCTGGTTGCGCAACACCGCCTCCAGATCCTGCGGATGAATATTCAACCCCGCTGACGTCACAATCACGTCGCTCTTGCGGCCAGCGAAGATCAGTTCGCCATCCGCGTTGCGGGTGGCCAGATCACCCGTCGCCAGCCACCCCGGATCTCGCGCCTGCAATCCGCCATGCTGCCACACCTGCGAGGCGATGGATTCGCCGCGCACCAGGATCTCCCCATCAGGCCCGATCTGCACCTCCCTGCCGGCCAACGGTTTCCCAATGCTGCCTCGGGCAATTTTGAAGGGATGGTTCACCGTCACCAGCGCAGTGGCCTCTGTCATGCCGTAACCCTGAATCAGCGCAAAGCCAAGGGTCATCCAAAAACTCTCCAGGTCCGCGGGCAAGGTAGCTCCACCTGACACGAACGCCCAGAATTTAAACCCCAGCCGGCGATGCAGAGCCCGGAATTGCCACCAGCGCTTCGCAATCGCCACTCCCCGGGGGGCATGCACGAGCTCGCGCAGGCGGGGAAACTCGATTTCGACCCACCCCCGCAGCAGATCCAACACCCGCGGAACCGCCGCCAATACCGAAATGCGCTCCTGCTTGAGCAACCTGGCCAGACGGGGCGCCTGCAGCCGGTCTTCAAAATGCACCTCCGCCGCCAGCAACGGCGGAACCCACAGCCCCATGAACTGACCGAAGACATGGCTCAGCGGAAGCGTATGCAGAATCCGCAGCGGATGCACCAACCGCTCGTAGCGCAGGTACTTGCCCATCTCCTTTTCCAGTGGGTCGAGCGAGGCCAGCACATTCCCATGGGTATGCACGATGCCCTTAGGATCCCCCGTGGTGCCGGAAGTGAAGATGATCTGCAACGGCGTATCCCGCGAAAGCCCCGGCCACGGCCGATAGTCCGGTGACGGCAGGGAAGCGGCCATGCCGGAAAACCCCAGCAAGGGAATATCCCGTCGGAGTTTCTGCAACAGCGCCAGGTCGCCCACCAACAACCGCGGCTGCACCTCGGCCACCACCCGTTGCGCAAATTCCAGGCTCCCCGCGGCGTCCATTGGAACTGCAACGATTCCCCGCAGGATGCATCCAAAGAAAGCCGCGACCCACTCCACGGAGTTGCCGCCCCAAAGCAGAACCCGGTCTCCTGGCTGGAGGCCGAGCTGCTCGAAGGCATGGGCGCAGCGCCCGCACAGCCGCGCCAGATCCGCGTAACTGGATGAAAAACGACGGTTGCCGCGGTGGGTAACGACCGCGAGCTGCTCATCATAGCGGCGGAAATCCGCCACCAGCGTTGCCAGGTGCGGGCGCACCGGTTCAGTGTGGCACAACCGGCCGCCCGGCGCGGCGCGCGTTAAAATAAGAGTTTTGCGTGCTTAACCACGAACAGATTCAGGACAGGGAGCATTCTGTGGCAGAAACAATCTACGATATGGTCATCATAGGCGGCGGCCCCGGTGGGTATACCACCGCCATCCGCGCCGGGCAGTACGGGCTGAAAGTCGCCTTGGTCGAGCGCGAAAAGAAGCTGGGGGGCACCTGCCTGCACGTGGGTTGCATTCCCACCAAGTCCCTGCTCTTCGACGCTGAGATCTATGACCACCTGAAGCATGCGGCTGAGCACGGCATTGAAGGCGTGGGCAACGTCACCATCAACTGGAAGACCATCCTGGATCGCAAAAACGGGATCATCACCAAGCACGTGAAGGGTCTCGACTTCCTCATGCGCAAGAACAAGGTCACGACCATCGAGGGAACCGGCCGGCTCACCGCAGCGGCCAGCAATGGCATTCACTCCATCTCTGTCGAAAGTGCGAACGGCGAGAAGAAAGTGGTGCAAGCCAAAAATGTGGTGATCGCCACCGGCTCCGACGCCCGCATGTTGCCGGGGGTGGAATCGGACGCCACCAGCATCCTCACCAACATGGAGATCCTGGCCCTCCCCCAGATCCCCAAGTCCATGGTGGTCATCGGCGCCGGCGCGGTAGGCGTGGAGTTCGGCTCCATCTTCAAGAGCTTCGGCAGCGACATCACCATCGTCGAATACCTGCCGCGCGTGGTTCCCAACGAAGACGAGGACGTGAGCAAGGAGCTGGCGCGCAATTTCCGCAAGCGAGGCATCGACACTCACACCGGCGCCAAAGTCGACAAAGTTGAGAAGACCAAAGACGGAGTGAAGGTCACCTTCACCAGCGCTGACGGCAAGCAAGTGGTCAAAGAAGCGGAGAAGGTCCTGGTGGCCGTAGGTCGCGCACCGCGCACCGCCAACATCGGTCTGGAGTCCACAAAAATCGAAGTGGAGCGCGGCTTTATCCGGGTCGACGAGTGGATGCAGACGGCGGAACCCGGTATCTACGCCATCGGTGACATCGTCGCCGGACTACCCCAGCTTGCCCACGTGGCCGCCATGGCGGGCATGGTGGTCGCCGCCAGGGTAGCCGGCAAACGTGCCCGGCCGGTCCGCCGGGATCGCATCCCGGCCTGCACCTACTGCGAGCCGCAGATCGGCAGCGTCGGCCTCACCGAAGCCCAGGCCAAGGCCCAGGGCCTGGAAGTGAAAGTCGGCAAATTTCCCTTCTCCGCCAACTCCAAGGCCTCCATCGTCGGTTCTCATGAGGGCTTCGTGAAAATCGTTGCCGACGCCAAGTACGGCGAAGTCCTGGGAGTCCACATCATCGGCCCCCAAGCCACGGAACTGGTGGCCGAAGCCGTCGTCGCCATGGAACTGGAAGCGACCATCGAGGACCTGATGTTCACCATTCACGCCCACCCGACGCTGGCGGAGGCGATGCTGGATGGTTTTGGCAGCGTGGAGAACATGGCAATTAATGTCTGAGCCGTCCATCGCCGTGGTGGATCTGGGCCGCCTGGAGTATGCCGCCTCGCTCGCCCTGCAACAGCAGCTCAGTGCCCTGCGGCAACAGGAAAGCATCGGCGATGTGTTGCTGCTGGTCGAGCATCCGCCCGTGCTGACCCTGGGCCGCAACGCCCACCGCGAGCACGTCGTGGCCGGAGACGAATTGCTGGCGCGGAAGGGCATTTCATTATTTGAGACCAACCGCGGAGGCGACGTCACCTATCACGGTCCCGGGCAGCTGGTCGGTTATCCCATTCTCCATCTGCGCAGCTTCACTCCACCCCTGGGCATCGTCGACTATCTGCGCAAGCTGGAAGAAGTCCTCATTCGCGCCTGTGCGGACTACGACATCCTGACCCAACGAGCACCAGGCCGCGCCGGCGTGTGGACCATGCCCGGAGGTACGGTCGCCGAAAAGAAAATCGCTGCCCTCGGCGTTCACGTGGCGCGGGGCGTCACCACCCACGGCTTTGCCCTCAACGTCACCACCGATCTCACCGGCTTCGCGCTCATTGTCCCCTGCGGGATTCGCGACCGAGGCGTCACCAGCATCGAAGCGGAAGTAGACGCCGCGCCTTCCCTTGGCCAGGTGGCCAGTTCCGTATCCCGGCACTTTGGCCGGGTTTTTGGCCGTCAGATGGTATGGGTGGAAGCGCTCGATGATCTGCTGCCGTACGCCCACCCAGTCACTTCAGGATTGCTCTAGAATAGGTAGTTCGCGTAGCGAAAGGGAGTCCATGCCGACCGATGTGATCATGCCCCAGATGGGCGAGTCGATTTTTGAAGGCACAATCACCAAATGGCTCAAGAAGCCGGGTGACACGGTGCAGCGGGACGAGCCTCTGTTCGAGATCTCCACCGATAAAGTGGACGCCGAGATTCCCTCGCCCGCCAGCGGTGTCCTCACCGAAGTCAAAATCGCCGAAGGCAACACCGTCCAGATCAACACCGTAGTCGGCGTAATCGGTGACGCCGACGGAAATCCCGCCGCAGCGGTTGCTCCCACGCCGGCGGCCCCGTCCCCGGCTCCTGTGAGG
>JBAVQC010000432.1:0-3071 GCA_049693715.1 Acidobacteriaceae bacterium
GACCTGGTGCGGCTGCTGGGCGTTCCGCCGGAACAGGTGAGCCGGGCCCTGTGGGAGCTGGTGGCCGCCGGGCTGGTGACAGCCGACGGCTTCGACAGCCTGCGGGTGCTGATCGACCCGCGGCGTAAGGCCATATTTCAGGGGGGTCTGAAGCGGCAGCGAAACACGGTAGGCCGGTGGTGCCTGCTCAACCCGTCGGCTGGGTTGATCGAAAGCGTGGGCGCGCAGGCGGAACGGCGTGAGGCGGAGCTCGAGTCCGCCTGCTGGATGCTGCTCCGGCGCTACGGAGTGGTGTTCCGGGACGTGCTGGAGCGGGAGACCACCATACCCCGGTGGCGGGAGCTTCAGGGCATGTTCCGGCGGCTGGAGGCCCGGGGAAGCGTGCGGGGGGGCCGATTCCTCAGCGGCTTTGGCGGAGAGCAGTTCGCGGTGCCGGAGGCGGTTGCGTCCCTGCGGGAAACCCGCCTGAATGCCCTGGAGGAGGCGATCACCGTGGCCGCGGCCGATCCGCTTAACCTGGCTGGGGTTGTGGTCCCTGGTGAACGGCCCGCTGCTGTCCCCGGGAAGACAGTGACCTTCCTTGGCGGCGCCGTGCGGGTGGAAGAAGCCAGCCTGGCAGTCGCCCCGATTTGAAACAGTCTCGAATCATTTGCTCAGACTTGCTAATCTAACGGCTATCGATCCAAGGAGGCCAAAGGTGAACCTGGTCCTGACTATCATTGCGATTGTTATCTGGGGCTCGTTGGCCGTTATCTGGACACGGCGTGTCAAGGCGCGCCGGGAGATAGAACGGCTGAGTATTACACCGGAGGCGCTCCACGATCTCCTGGCCGCGCACCATGATGTCCTGGTGTTGGACGTCCGGCAACCCCTGGATTTGTTGGCGGACTCCGAAATTATTGAAGGCGCACAGAGGATCTCACCCGCCGACGCGGAAAAGAATCCGGCTCTTATCCCCAACGATAAAGAGCTGGTTGTGTACTGCACCTGCCCCAGTGACAAGACCAGCCGCGCCATTGCCCTCAAGGCGCAGGCCCTGGCGCCGAGTATCGACCTGAATCGGGTCAAGTTCCTTAGGGGCGGCTTGGCGGCATGGAAGGCTAAGGGCTATCCAGTGGCGCCATACGACCATACGTTCCACCTTGACACAGGAACGTAACTGCAGTAGCGGGTCGTTTCCGTTCTCTGGTTTTGCAGCACGGGAAAGAGAACAGCGGAAGGGGCTTCGCCCCATCTTATTCAACCCATGTAGTGCCCCGGCTACGCCGGTGTAAACATTGGGGCACCCGTCCGGTTATTCACCGGAGAGGTTGGCACCCAACCTGAGAAAATGGGGCATGCAGGATGAACCGGCCAAGCCGCCTGTTGGACCAGCAGGGCTGCAGTTCGGCGAGGATTACTACTACGAAGGTCCCTATGTCGTGTTTACTGCGAACTATCACTTGAAGCGCGGAACCTGCTGCAACTCGGGATGCAGACACTGCCCTTACCGGAGCTCACCGGCGCCCGAATAGCACGTGCCCCTTACGGCGTCAGCACTACTTTTCCGGACGCCCCTTTTTCAGCCAGTTCATGCGCCTGCCGAATCTCCGACAGCTTCAACCGCCTGGTGATAGGGATGGTGAAGGCGCCTCTGGCAATCTCGCCGGCAAGTTGCTGTAACCGTTTGGCGTCGGGCTCTGACCATACCTCGTGTACTTGAACGTCGTAACCATCGGCAGAATCGGGTTTGCCAATCACGGTGGCAAGGATTCCATTTTTCTTTATGCGGGGAAGAAGACGATCGATCACGTCGCGGCCAACAGTATCCGCGACTGCGTCTAATTCCTGCAAGCCCGCGATTTCCTGGGGGTCATCGATAGCAACGATCTGGTCGGCCTTCAACTCTGCTGCCCCGGCGCGCTGACTCGCGCGCACGGCGGCAATCACGTAGGCTCCGTGCTGTTTGGCTACGTGGACGGCAGTTCGCCCCACGCCACCCAAAGCACCGGTCACCATTAACCTCTGTCCGGATTTTGGGCCGATTCCCTTTTCTATCAGTTGCGCGCCGGTCTGCAAGACCAGTGGGAACGCACCGGCATCGGCGGGGTCGAGGCCTTCCGGCATCAGCGCCAGGATCTCAGCTTTGCAAGTGACATACTCCGCATAGGTATGGTCCGTCACGCCCATCACTAATGTGTCCACTACCAGGCCAACGACCCCTTCGCCGAGCGCGACTACCTGACCGCCAAGGTCATAGCCGAGTATGGTGGGGAGGTGGAGCGGCATGATGTCTTTCATGTCGCCCCGCCGTATTTTGTAGTCGATTGGATTGATGCTGGTGGAAGTCAGCTTCACCAGCACTTCGCCGCGACCGGCCACGGGGATGGGCACATCCTCGTAGACCAGTTGATCGACGCTTCCGTAACCGCGGAGGAGAACTGCTTTCATTGGGTTCACCGTTTGTACGGAGTCTCTTCAGACCTGCCTTGGTAAGTATTTCCTTCGTTCGCGGCGAGCTTGCGCCTCTTGAAAAGCTTACCTCAGCGGCTAAAGACGTCAAGGAACCCATCATTGCGTCGCCCTTCGTCCAGAATTTTCTTCCCCATGATCACGTGAGCTTTTCTGCAAGCCGTAGAGGCCGTGGCCGTCGTCCCGACAGAATCGGATGCTCAGGGACGCTCCGGGGCCTTTATCAGGAGCACTTTTCGTTATGATGCGAAGAATGACATTTACCTCGCCGCTGGTCGTCGGAACGATAGGGCGAACGGTAACCTTGGAGAGGAAGGATTTCCCATGGCTCAGGCCGTAACTAACCCGAAGCAGCAGGCCCACGAACTCATCGATCGCATATCCACCGCGCAGGCCTCCGCCGTTGTCACCCTGATTACGTCCATGCTCGATCCGGTAGACCGCGCCATTGCCAACGCGCCTTTTGATGACGAAGAGATCAGCGAAGAAGAGTCCCGCGCCGTCGCCGCTTCCAAGGCTTGGCTGGCCGAGCATCCCGGCGAAGGCATCCCCCACGAAGAGATTCTCCGCGAGTTCGGGCTCAGCCCCGAAGACCTCCAACCCTGACAGGCCCCGGCGTG
>JBAVQC010000433.1:0-18942 GCA_049693715.1 Acidobacteriaceae bacterium
CGGTAATGTGGCCAGATAAGGGCGCCTTTTTTTGGGGTGAGACGGGATTTCACCCTCATGATTCGGGCCGCTTGGCATAATGGGCTCTTTCGACAAACCTAAAAAACTACTTAGGTGTATGTTTTTAAACGGTTTATGTGTCGTATTTGGAAACATAACAAAATGTGTTATATTTAGTGGACGCTGGACGGGCGCTAACGGATAGAAGGCTATGACAGGATCGAATCTTAAAGAAGCTCGGCAGAGGGCTGGATGGACTCAACAGCAAGCCGCGTCCGCCCTTGGTGTCACACAAGCCTATCTATCTATGGTGGAACGTGGTCATCGTCCTGTAACCGACAGCGTCGCTGCTCGGGCGATGGAAACTTTTGATCTACCACCCACGGCATTGCCTTTAGAGCCGGAAAATTCCCTGGCTTTGAACGATGATGATTTGAAAGCCGAGCTCGGAACGCTAGGGTATCCAGGGTTTAGCTATCTGCAGGCTGAGCACAAGCGTAATCCTGCGGAGCTACTTTCCTTTGCACTCAATCAGCCGGATCTCGATGCGCGTGTCGTCGAAGCGCTTCCCTGGATGACTTGCGAATACGTCGATATGAATTGGGATTGGTTGGTCGGACATGCGAAACAAAATGACCGTCAGAACCGGCTTGGGTTTGTGGTGACCTTAGCGGGAGAATTGGCAGAGAGGAGCGGGGATTCTTCCCGTTCAGAAAAACTGAACCGATATCGAGAGTTGCTGGATCGCTCTCGCCTTGTTCGGGAAGACACGCTCTGCCATGATTCCATGACGAGGACTGAACGCAAGTGGCTGGAGAAAAATCGGCCGCCCGCAGCACGCCATTGGAACCTATTGACCGATCTTGACGTGAAACACTTAACCTATGTTCCCGCATGAGCCGATTCCGGAGCCATGGTTCTCATTCCTGAAAGAACTGGACGAGCTGGCAACCACAACGGTCTCCCTTCATTGCATGGGGGGCTTTGTCGTCACCATGCTCTACGGACTGAGCCGCACCACGGGCGATCTCGATGTGCTGGAAGTAGCTCCGAAGTCTGCTGGTGACGCACTTGCGAAAGTCGCCATGCAGGGGGGAGAACTCCATAAAAAATACAAAGTCTGTCTCCACCAGGTTGGTGTGACCCAACCTCCGTATGAGTATGAAAGCCGCTTGCAAGAAATGTTTGCCGGAGCTTTTCGGGGTCTTCGCCTCATGGCACTCGATCCCTACGATCTTGCGCTCACCAAGCTGGAACGCAATATCGAACGCGACCGCGGTGATGTGCGATACCTGGCCCGCACTGTACCTTTCGACCTAAGTGTTCTTCGCGAACGGTACATGACCGAGTTACGCCCCTATTTAGGCAATCCGGCCCGCGAGGATCTTACTTTGCAATTTTGGATCGAGGACATCGAAGAAGATCGTGCTAGCCGCCCAGCATGATCCTCAGATCACGCAGGTTGTTGTGGGTGGGGCCGGTCACGAGGGTGTCGCCTAGCGCGGTGAAGAGAGGATAGGCGTCGAAACGGGCGAGTGCGGATTCGGCGTCGATGCCTAAGGCTTGTCCGCGGACTACGGTGGTGGCATCGGCCACTGCGCCCGCGGCGGGACTGTTTCCATCGATGCCGTCGCTGCCGGCGCTCAACACCACCATGGGATGAGCCTGGGCTGGCTCCGCGAGTTCTACCGCGCAGGCGAGGGCGAATTGCTGGTTGCGGCCCCCGGCGCCATGCTGGCGGCCCAGGCGTACCGTCACTTCGCCGCCGGAGAGCAGGCAAAGTTTGGCATGCTGCTGCCGGAGTTGCTCGAAGCGGTGCAGTAGATAGCGGGTGGCGTCCGCGTAGTCCCAGTCATCACAGGTGTTGTCGATCACCACTTCATAACCCAGCGTTTGGGCGTGGGCCTGGGCCGCGTGCAGTAGATCGTCACTGGATAACAGCGTCTCGACGGGCCCGGTGGGCAGGAGCGGCGTCTCCGGTAGTTCGGGATGCGCGAAGAAGGCGCGCAGCGCGGGCGTGAAGCGTTCGTAAAGACAATAGCGCCCCAGGATCTCGCGGCATTCCGCTACCGTCGAGGAGTCGGGAAGGGTGGGACCCGACGCGAGAGCATCGAGAAAGCGGGGAGCCACGTCAGAGACCAGCAACGACAGCTTTGCGGCGCGGGGCGCGGCCGCGGCCAGGCGTCCACCCTTGACGGCGGAGAAGTGTTTGCGCACCGCGTTGATTTCTGCAATCGTTGCCCCCGAACCGACCAGGGCCTGGTAAAGCACCCGCGTTTCTTCGAGCGAGATGTTCGGGTCCAGGGGCAGCTCGAACATGGCGGAGCCGCCTCCGCTGATGAGAAAAAAGACAAAGTCCCGGGCACCCGTCTCACGCAGCAGGCTCATGGCTCGGCAAGCAGAGGCGAAGGAATCCTGGTTGGGCAGTGGATGACCTCCGGTGAAGTAGTCGATGCCGTTGATTCGTTCCTCGGGCAGCAGGGGAGCGCAGCACACACCGCCGGTTAACGGATGCGGCAAGTGCGCCTGCAGCCCGTCGAGCATGGGCAGAGCCGCCTTGCCGACTGCCACGGCGTAGATACGGTCGTAGCGGTCGAGCGACAAGGACTGCCAGCCCAGCCGGTCGAACGCGGCCGGAATACTCGAGGCGGCGAGGGCCTGGTGGAAGATGCTGCGCGCGTGGTCATGCAGTTTGCGGTACAGTGCGTCGCTGGAAGTCATGATGGCGTAGCGGCCGAGTGCGCGGGAGAAAAGTTAGCCTCGATCTGAGACTCGATCCGAGACTCGATCCAGGAGCTGAGCGCTTCCTGCATGAGCTCCAGCTTTCCGGAAAAGAAATGGTTCGCCTGGGGCACCATCACCAACTCCGCCGGGGGCATTGCCTGGGCGACGACGGCTTCTACTTCCGCTTGCGGGCCGAATTCGTCCTCGGTTCCGCTGATAAAGAGCTTGGGCTGGGCGCAGCTGGAGAGGAATCGGTAGCGATACTCCCGCCCGCCGGCGCTCACCGGGAGCCCCAGGGCTGCGATGCCCTTGACTCGCTCGTCGCCGCAGCAGGCTTTCAAGCCTACAAAAGAACCGAAAGAAAAGCCGGCGAACAGGATCGGCCGGTGGTACTCCTGTTGCATCCAGTCGAGCGCAGCGCGCAGATCGCTCACCTCTCCGTGGCCGTTGTCGTGCTTGCCCTCGCTCAAACCGGCGCCACGGAAGTTGAAGCGTAGTACGGGGATGCCGAACGACTGAAAGCTCTTCATAGTGTGGTACACCACTTTGTTGTGCATGGTGCCCCCGAAGAGGGGGTGGGGATGGGAGACGACCGCCGCGTACCGGGCATCCTCTTTGCCAGTATTTAACAGTGCCTCGATCCGGCCCGCCGGGCCAGGCAGTTCGATGCTGCGGACCAGAGCTCCTGCAGGGGCTGAAGGTCCGTTGAGTGGAGCGTCGCTCATCCCCAACATCGTAGTGCATTTTGTGGTGTGCGTTCGCCGGTGTGGGCCTCAGGTATCCTGAAAAACGATGAAGCCTCTCGATCCCCTCGATCTGACGCGCCGCCTGGTAGACATTGAATCGCTGACCTATAACGAGGGGGCGGTGGGCGAGTATCTCGACGCCTTGCTGCAGGAGCGAGGGTTTGCCGTGGAGCGGACGGAGGTGGCCCAACCACCGCACAGCCGCTACGGCGGTCCCCGCTTCAACCTGTACGCGAGCTATGGAGAGCGGCCGGAGGTGGTGCTCTCCACGCACATGGACACGGTCCCTCCGTTTATTTCCAGCAGTGAAGACGATCTTTTTCTCTATGGCCGAGGCGCCTGCGACGCCAAAGGGATTATGGCTGCGCAATTGGCCGCGGTTGAGCGCCTGCGCGAGGCCGGTGTGGCGGCCGCGCTGCTGTTCGTGGTGGGCGAGGAACGCGATTCCGCGGGAGCGCGCGAGGCCAATTTGCACCCCAAGGGCAGCCGTTTCCTCATCAACGGCGAGCCCACCGACAACCGGCTGGCCCTGGCCTCGAAAGGAGCGCTGCGAGCGGAAGTGCGCGCCCACGGCACCATGGCCCATTCCGCTTATCCGGAGTTGGGCGACAGTGCGGTGCACAAACTGGTCCAGGCGCTCGACCGGCTGCTGGATCTCGAACTGCCCCATGTGGAGGGTATTGGCTCCAGCACGCTGAACATCGGCATCATTGAAGGAGGACGGGCGCCGAATGTGATCGCGGATGCCGCGTCCGCGGCGGTGCTGGTGCGGCTGGTGGGCCCTTCCCAGGAAACGCGGCAGGCGATGGAGCAGGCGGTTGCCGGCCTGGCTGAGGTGGAGTTCACGCTGGAGATTCCGTTCATGCGCTTGCGCCAGGTAGAGGGATTGGAGACCATGGTGGCCGCCTTCACCACCGATGTTCCTGCGTTGACCAATTGGGGTGAGCCATTGCTGCTGGGGCCGGGCTCCATCCATGTAGCGCATACCCCGTTTGAGAAGATCGCCAAGAAGGAGTTGCTGGCAGCGGTTGACTTGTATTTCGAGCTGGCGCAACGTCTCGCGGGATGACCAGCGACTCGCCGCCCAGGAAGACGTTCGGCTGGGCGACTCGGCTCAAATGCGGATTGCTGGCTGCCGCGGCCGCCTGGTTCGCCGGCTGGATCATCAGCTTCCCCTTTGAGCTTTCTCTCGCCTGGCGCTATGTGGATGGGAACGCCCGCCTGATGCCGGAAGCGCTGGTCAAAGGATCGATGGTGTGGGGCGGCTTTACCCTGTTCATGGCGGCGGCAGGATTCACGCCCCTGGTTCTGCCGGCAGTCCTGCTCCTACCCCCGCGCTGGGTGGTGCGCTGGCGCGTCCTCCTTATCCCGGCGGCGGGGCTGGCTGCCATCGTGTCAGCTGACCGGCGCATGGGTTTGCTGCAAATGTATTATTTCCGCCATCCGCACGCGATCCGGGCTTTCTTTTTCAGCGCGCCCAATTTCTTCATGGTTACCTTCGCCCTGGTGGTGGTGTGGGTGTATGCTGCGCTGGCGCAGCGGCGGCTGCGGGCTGTTTAAGTGTAACTGATACGGTATCTCATTCCGATAGTAGACTTGAGCATCAGATGACACAGCCGACCAATTCCCTTGCTGAAGCTTCCTCGTCCTATCTGCGGTCCGCCATGCACCAGCCGGTGGCATGGCATGAGTGGGGAAGCGAAGCGTTTGCCCGTGCCGCAGGGGAAGACAAGCCCATCCTGCTGGATATTGGCGCGGTGTGGTGCCACTGGTGCCACGTGATGGACCGGGAGAGTTATGAGGATCCTCACCTGGCCGAGGTGATTAATCAGAATTTTGTCGCGGTCAAGGTGGATCGCGATGAGCGCCCGGATGTGGATTCGCGCTACCAGGCGGCGGTGGCTGCGATCAGCGGGCAGAATGGATGGCCTCTCACCGCGGTGCTGACTCCGCAGGGCCAGCCGTTTTTCGGGGGGACGTATTTTCCCCGCGAGGATCGCTACGGACGGCCGGGTTTTGAACGAGTGCTGCGCAGCATGGTGGAGGCCTGGAAGACGCGCCGCGAGGAGGTGCTGGAGTCGGCGGACAGCGTGGTGGCGGCCATTGAGTACAACGAGAACTTCGCCGGCCGCGCAGGCCATCTCAGCATGGAGATCGTGGACCAGATGGTGACGTCGGCGTTGGATAAGTTCGATCGTCATCACGGGGGGTTTGGGGCGCAGCCTAAGTTTGGTCATCCGTCGGCGATTGATCTGCTGCTGGATGTAGCGGGGCGGACCGGGAATGACGCGGCCCGCGAGGCGGCCACGGTGACGCTCGAGAAGATGGCCCGGGGCGGAGTGTACGACCAGCTGGGTGGAGGGTTTCATCGCTACTCCGTCGATGAGCGGTGGGTGGTGCCGCACTTCGAGAAGATGTTGTACGACAATGCCGAGCTGCTGAAGAACTATGTGCACGCATTCCAGAGTTATGTGGACCCGGAGTTCGCCCGGGTGGCGCGGGATATTATCCGCTGGATGGACGCGTCCCTTACGGATCGGGAGCGGGGCGGGTTTTATGCTTCGCAGGATGCGGATATCAACCTGGATGACGATGGCGATTACTTTACCTGGACAAAGGCCGAAGCAGCAGCGGTATTGACTCCGGAGGAGATGGAGATTGCCGCGGTTTATTACGACATTGGCGACCTCGGGGATATGCACCATAACCCGGCGAAGAATGTACTGCATGTGAAGCAGACGCTGGAGGCTGTGGCGGCGCGTGCGGGGAAGTCTGGTGAGGAGGCTGAGCGCTTGTTAGCCGCGGCGCAGGCGCGGTTGTTGGCGGCTCGAGGGGAGCGGCCTACTCCTTTCATCGATACCACGGTTTACACCAATTGGAATGCGCTTGCTGTTTCTTCCTATTTGCAGGCGGCGCAGGTGCTTCGTTTGCCCCAGGTGAAGGCTTTTGCTTTGCTTACGCTGGACCGGCTGCTGCGGGAGGGTGTGCACGCGGAGCGCGGGCTGGCGCATGTGATTGCTTATACCGGTGGTAGTGAGACCAAGTGGGTCGCGGGCGGGCTCGATGATCATGCGTTTCTGATCCATGCGTGCCTGGATGGGTGGCTGGCTACCGGGGCAGCTAAGTACTACCAGGCGGCTTTGGGATTGGCGGAGCGCATGGTGACGGAGTTTTATGACTCGGTGGGCGGAGGATTTTTTGACGCCACGGCCAAGGGCCCGGAGTTGTTGGGGGTGTTGGCTGCGCGGCGTAAACCTTTGCAGGATTCGCCGACGCCGGCGGGGAATCCCGCGGCTGCTTCGGCGTTGTTGCGGCTGGAGGCTCTGGACGGAAGTGTCGATCTGCGGGAGAAGGCGGAGGATACCCTGGAGGCGTTTGCCGCGGTGGTGACTCATTTTGGTTTGTACGCGGGGACTTATGGTCTGGCGCTGGAGCGGTTGTTGTTGCCGCCGGTACAGGTGGTGGTGATTGGTGACGATGCCGCGGCCGATGAGTTGGAGGCGGCAGGTACGGTGGGGTATGCGGTGAACAAGAGCGTGATTCGTTTCGAACGGGCGCAGGTGAGCGGGGAGTTGCCGCCTTTGCTGGCCGAGACGCTGCCTTTATTGCCTGATCTGCAGGGAGAACGGAGTTTTGCGGTGGTTTGTAAGGGGACGTCCTGCCTGCCCCCGACTGCGGATCCCGATCAGCTACTGAGGTTGTTACAGACATAACCCTGGACTGGCTACTCGCCGGTGAAGGGGTTGGTTTCGTTCGGTTTGGCGGTGGTCGGGTCGGCGGCTTTTACCGCTTCGCCTTCGCGTGCGGTGGTGCCGGCCGGCCCGGTCCCGCTCAGTACCCGATAAGGGCTGCCGGGCAGCAGGTTGTGCTCCTCCAGCGCTAAGCGGATGCGGCGCTGCATCTCGCGCACGGCTTCGAATTGCTTGCGCGGGAGGGTTCGGATCTGGATTGGGTAAATGACCTCGGTGCCCTTGATGGAATCCACTCCAAACACCTGCGGATCGGCGACGAACACATCCTTGAAGGCCGGCTCGTTGCGCACCTCCAGGGCAATCGTCTTCAATAACGGGATCACCTGGTCAGGGTTGGCGGAGAAGTCTACCGAGACATTCAGCGTGGAGACCGAGAAGTCGCGGCTCTGGTTGGCGACATTGGTGATCTGACTGTTGGGGATGATGTAGAGTGTGCCGTCAAAGCCGCGCAGCGTGGTTTTCCGCAGGGTCATGGTATCCACCGTGCCCGTCATGCCGGCCAGGGTCACGACGTCGCCTACGTTGTACTGGTCTTCCACCAGGATCAGGATGCCGTTCAGCACGTCCTTGACGATGGTCTGCGCCGCCAGGCCGATGGCCACGCCGGCGACCCCGGCGCTGGCGAGCAAGGGACCCAGGTTGAAGTGGAGCACATTCTCCATGATCTGCAGGAATGCCAGGAACCCGACGATGCCGATGCCGGTGGCGCGGATGACGGTCGCCAGGGTCCGGACCTGGGCGGCGCTGGCCGTCCCCAGCTTGTCGCGGTGCTCAGCGATCTTGATGACCCGGCTGGTAATGAAGTTGACCACCAGGATGAGAACCCAGAAAGTGAGCCCTATAAACAAGAGCTTAGGCAGGCCGGTGTGGAGAAATTCCTGGACGTCGGAGAGCCATTCCTGGTTCAGGCCGCGGAGAAACGAAGACGCCGGGTCGAACCAGCCGAGAAGGGAGGCAAAGGAGAAAATGGTGGCGTACACTGGCACCCTATGATCCTACTTGAGCGATGGGTGATTGCTTCCCTGTTGAGCCTTGGATTGGCCTCGACAGCGGGTGCTCCTGCCCAATCGCCCGGGGGAAAAGCGCAGCAAAAACAGCCGGCCCCGGAGCTGCCGCCGTGGGACTCGGCACAACCACCACCGCCCATTCGCCCGCCTTCTCCCGATGACGCGCCACTGGAACCAGATCCAGATCCTGATCCTGAGCCGCCAACGCCTTCCGGGGACGCGGCGAAACCAGCGGATGCCAGCCAGCCCGCGCAAGCTGCCCAGCCTGCTCCCGCGCCGACTCCCCCGGCGCAATCCGCGCCCTTTCAGAAAGCCGTCGCGCCCCCCGCGGAAGAGGTCCCGGCGCTCCCTCCCTCCCCGGACCCAGCACAACGACAGATGGAGAAAGACACCGCCCGGTTGCTGCAACTGGTGCGGGAGTTGAAGGTGGAAGTGAATAAGGCCGGGAACAACACCCTATCGTTGGCCGCGCTCAAAAAGGCCGATGAGGTACAGAGGCTGGTGAAAAGTCTTAAGGAACAGATGAGAGAGCGAGGACAAATCGTTGTAAGCAAACCGTAATTACACGGTTATTCCAAGGGTTGCGAGGCGGAATTGAGCGTAGTAGGAGCAAAGTGGGCCCTGTTGGGTGGATTAGTGGTGACGGCCGGCTTGGGGATCGCGGCAGCGCAGTTCAACGGCAGCAATCCGGCAGCCAACGGGCAGTTGGAGCAGCTGGGTCGTGCCCATTCGTCGGATGAGCCGTCGTACGCTACCCGGGAACTGCAGGAGCGGCAGTTGAAGCGGCTGCGCGAAGAGCATCAGAAAGAGATATTAGGCGATACCGACCGGCTGCTCCAGCTGGCCACCGCATTGAAGGCAGAAGTCGAGAAGAGAGACAAGGCGGCGACTCCTGACGTGGTCAAAGACGTCGATGAGATAGGCAAGCTGGCCAAACGAGTGAGCGAACGAATCAAGACGCAGTGAATCTGACCTTCTTCTGCTCTCCATGAAGATCTATATCGGCGTGGATGTGGGTGGCACCAAGACGGCGGTGGTGGTCTCTTCCCATCCGCCGGAAAGCCTGGGACGCATCGAGTTCCCTACGTTGCCGGAGCAGGGGCCGGAACGGGCTCTGCGGCTGATCGTGGAATCGGCGCGCAGTTTGCTGGCGGAGCATGGGCTGGCCGGGGAGCCGATCGCGGGCATCGGCGTAAGCTGCGGCAGCCCGCTGGACCGAGTGCAGGGAATTATCCAGGCGCCGCCGAATCTTCCCACCTGGGTGGATGTGCCGATCCGCAAGCTGCTGGAAGAGGAATTCCACGTGCCGTGCCGGGTGGAGAACGATGCCAATGCGGGCGCGGTGGCGGAGCATCGCTACGGAGCGGGTGTGGGTGCGGAGCACATGATTTTTCTCACCCTGGGCACGGGGTTGGGAGCGGGGATTATTGCCGCGGGTGCTTTGTACCTGGGGGCGAATGGGGATGCGGGGGAGATTGGTCATGTGCGGTTGAGCGCTACGGGGCCGGTTGGTTATCACAAGGCCGGCTCGATTGAAGGATGGGCCAGCGGTGGGGGCATTGGGCAGTTGGCGGTGCGCATGGTGGAGCAGGCGGGGCGGCGCGGACGCTGGAGCAGTTTGCAGGCGCAGTTGGCGAGCAACGGAGTTTTGACGGCGCGCGACGTGAGCGTTGCGGCGCAGGCGGGGGATGCGGTGGCGCTCAGCATTCTGCGTCGCGCCGGCGAACGCCTGGGTCAGGCGCTCGCGATGCTCATCGATGTGCTCAACCCGCAGCGTATTGTGCTGGGGGGCTTGGCCTGGCGCATGGGTGACGCACTGCTCGCACCCATGCATAAGGTGATCGCGCGCGAGGCTTTGCCGCAAACGTTGCGGGCTTGCGAGATCGTTCCGGCTGCATTGGGGGAGAAGATTGGGGATGTCTCTGCTTTGTGTGTGGCCATGGGGCTTGAGGGATCTGCAGTGTGCCCTACAGGTTAGAATCGACCTTTGATTGAAGGGTGAATGGATGAGTGGAAGGTTGGCAGGCAAGAGCGCCGTAGTTACGGCTGCGGGACAGGGTATTGGACGGGCCGCTGCGATTGCTTTTGCTGAGGAAGGCGCCATCGTATGGGCAACCGATATCAACGATGCGGCACTCAAGGCGCTGGCCGGCGAGCAGCCCACGATGGTGTGCCGCAAGCTGGACGTGCGCAACCCTAAAGAGATTGAAGCCCTCGCACAAGAGTTGCCGGGGCCGGATATTTTATTTAACTGCGCCGGCTACGTGCACCACGGCACAATTCTCGATTGCAAGGAAGAGGATTGGGAGTTTTCCTTCGATCTGAACGTCCGCTCGATGTATCGCACATGCCGCGCATTCTTACCCGGGATGCTCCGCGCGGGCCGGGGCAGCATTGTCAATATGTCGTCGATTGCCTCGAGCATACGTGGGGTGCCGAACCGTTTTGTCTATACCAGTTCCAAGGCGGCTGTGGTGGGATTGACCAAGGCGATTGCCATTGACTTTGTGCGTGAGGGTATTCGGTGCAACGCGATTTGTCCGGGGACGGTGCAGTCACCGTCGCTGGAGGGACGCATTGCCGCGCAGGGCGATGTGGAGCAGGTGCGCCGAGAGTTTATCGCGCGCCAACCCATGGGGAGGCTAGGCCGCCCGGAAGAGGTGGCGGCGCTAGCGGTGTATCTCGCATCCGACGAGTCGAGTTTCACTACCGGTCAGACGCACGTCATCGATGGCGGCTGGAATATCTGAGTACAGACATTTCCAGCGTATCCGCCGATGCGCGACTCTTCAGTTATGAATGTAGGGTGACGACTGGATAAAAGAGAGTCGTTAGACCGCAGCTTTCCTTGCTTTTGCCCAGCGCCTTCTCTGCGCAGCCGCGATCTTCTTACGTGCTTCCACGCTCAGTACGCGCTTGCCCTTCACCTTAGGCGCCGCCGAACCATTGACGGAGCCCGCGCTCCGGCTGTGACCGTTGGTCGAGCCCTGCAACAAAGCCTTCACCTGGTGCAACCGCGAGATTTCACCGTTGATGTGTTCTAAGATCTCTTTAGTATTCAAAACCTATTCTCCAGACGCAAAAAGTCGTCCGTAACAGAATATCAAATCTGATTCCTTGAGTAGACGCGGAGCTAACTCCTGGGGGTTAATGGGCGAGGCACCGCGTGCCTAAGTGGAACTGGAGTGGTCAAGAAGGTAGCTGATTGTTCATGAGAACCTCACTTAACCGGCTGCGTGGCAGGTCCATTCTCGACCCCAGGGCCGCGTCCGCGGAGCAGTTATTTCTGGCTCCCCCGTTCACCGAAGAAGTGGTGGCGGCGATTCGCCTTATTTCGACCCGCTTGCCGCTCAAAGCGGATGAAGACTCACGTCTGCTTTGGCAGCGAGAGAGCAACGCTGCTTCTGAGGCGGAATACGACGCGCTGCTGCCGTTGTTGCAACAAGTGGAGAAACCCAGCAGGGTTCTGGAGATTGGTCCTGGCTTTGGCCGGTCGGTGGTTTTCTTGCGCAAGAAGGGACCGTTCGGCGACAGCGAGATCAGCCTCTACGATGCCGATGGAACCAGCACCCGGTACAAACAAAAATATTATGACCAACCGCCCCGGTGGCCGGACACGTCCTCGTTCTGCGGCAATCTTCCGTTGTTGCGCACCATGCTCGACTACAACGGGGTGAAGCAATACCAGCTATTCGATGCGCGACAGTTGCCCCTCGCAGGGCTGCCCGGTCCTTATGATTTCATTTACGGGTTTTACAGTATTGGCTTTCACTGGTCGCTCGAATACTACCTTGACGACCTGGAGGCTTTAATGCAGGAGCGCACTTTGCTGGTTTGTACCCTGAACAAGAGTTTTCATCGTTTTCCCCGGCTGGAGCAATTCTCCACCCGGGTTCTCGCATGTCGCGAAGTGAAGAGGAACGCAACGCCACTTAGACTTTTGGTTCTCAGCAAAGGTGCGTTGCCTGCGGTGGGGCAGTCACTCGCCGAGGCTTTTCCGAAATAAACGTTAGAGAACCGCAGTATCATTTATCGATGTGCGGCCGTTATGTGCGTAAATCAACTCGAAGAGAAATTGCTGCCTGGTTTGGTACGGATATCGAGATCGAGGAAGAGAATAGCCTCGACTGGGGCGCAAGCTACAACGTCGCCCCGCAGACCTTTCAACCCGTGGTGCGTCTGAACCGCGATGGCGGGCAGCGGGAAATCGTTCTCATGCGCTGGGGGCTGATTCCTTACTGGTCCAAAGACGCGAAGATCGGCTACTCCACCATCAATGCCAAGGCGGAAACGGTGGCGAGCGCGCCGGCCTTTCGCGAGGCCTTTAAGCGCCGCCGCTGCCTAATACCCGCGGATGCATTCTATGAATGGCAGAAGCTGGATCCGAGAAATAAGCAACCGTTCGCCATTGCTCTTGCCAGCCGCGAACCCTACGGCTTCGCCGGAGTGTGGGAACGGTGGAAGGATCCGCAAACGCACGAGTGGTTGGAGACCTTTTCCATCATCACTACCGATCCTAACCAGGTGGTGGCCCCGTTGCACAATCGGATGCCGGTCATTATTGAGCGGAAGGATTACACGCGTTGGCTGGGAGGTGACGATCCACGGCCAGCCGGGACAGGTCCCGGGCAGCCGCCGATCGACCTGCTGCGGCCTTTTCCCGCGGAGCAGATGATTGCCTGGAAGGTGGATAAGGCAGTGGGGAACGCAGGCAACGATAGCGCACAGTTGCTGGAAACTCCTGCGGAAGAGCCAATGCTGGGATTTGTTGCGGATCCGCAACAGCCATGATGCTCGATGTGGCGGTTCACTCCCGAGCTTCCAGGAGTTAAACAAGCGCCTTTCCAGCAACAACTTTGGCTGTTTTATCCCGGCCATCCTGTCCCCAATCCACGACAACAGGATGAGCCGATACCGCATGAATCCAGCGGTTATACGAATAGATAACCAGAAAGGTTACATTAACAAACCTCAACGAATATTTCCAGTACAAGTTACTTACGATGTTAAAAAATAGTGCTTAAGGTGGTTGCTCATAATAAAAAACTGAGGCATACTTGCACCAAGTTGAGTCATAACTATGACGTAAGTAGTTATGTTTTTGAAGGGTCTCCTCCCCCCGGCTGACCCTTCATTTTGCCTAGGTTCCTCCCCCAGAAAAGTCGAGAGTCTATGAGTCCTCTTCGGAGACATGGCGGCGGACGTCCTCGCTCCGCCCATTCCATTCTGGATGTTGCCGAGCAGTGGGGTATATCACACAAGGCTGCGCGGCGTTTGGCGGCGCGCAGGTTGAACGACGATGCAATGGCGATTTTGGTGTGCGACAGCAAGCGTAACGCCGCTGCGCAACGCCGCGAAATCGCTGCCCAGGGCCGATACACCGGTGGCATGCGAGCACTGGGTATGCGCAGCCGTGTTCCGGCAGGGCGTGCATGAGCCGACTACCCACAAGCCTGTTGCCGGCGCGCCGGCAACAGGTGAAGGAGTGTGCCTGGTCGCGTTACGGTTTGGCCGTAGGCAAGCAGATACGGCAAAGCCTTATCCGGCGGGTGTGGAAGGGCGATGTGAAGTATGCCCGGAAACTTACTAACTCACGCACCGTGATTGTGCTTGATTATGAAGGCCACGAGATGTCGTTTCTCTACAGCAGCGCGCACAAGGAGATCATCAACTTCCTGTCTCCCGATGCACCGGAAACGGCGGAGTGGCGGCGCGGCCAAGCGACGGTCATAGCGGGTCCTGCTCGCCGGCGGCGAGAGGGGGTACGTTGGTGAGCGCACGCAGCAGCGAGGCGGTACTCCCCGCAAATGTAACCGCGGAGATGGCGATTCTGGGCGCGATCCTGCTGAACAACGGCCACTACCAGGAGGCGGCAGGGCGCATCGAGGCAGCGGACTTCTCGCTCGATGCGCATCGCCGTGTTTTTGGGCGCATGGGCGAGCTGATGACTGAGGGCAGGAGCGTCGACATCGTGACCCTGGCCGAGCAGTTACAACGTAACAAGGAGTTGTCGGTCATCGGGGGAGTGGCTTGGCTCGCCTCGCTGACCGAGGGTCTGCCGCGGCGGCTCTCCATTGAAGATTACGTGCGCATCGTGAAGGACAAGTCTCTCTTGCGGCAGACCATTGCGGAGAGCGACCGGGTTGGCGTGCTGGCGGTGGATCAGTCCGGCTCCGCGGAAGAGGTCCTGGCGGAGGCGGAGTCGGCGTTCCGCCGGATCGCCGGTAAGACGATCACGGCAGGACTCACCTCAGTGGCTGAGTACATTCGCGGCCAGTATCCCTGCATCGACAAAATCTTCGAGCAGAGTGCGCGGCTGACCGGGATCCCTTCGGGCTTCTGCGGCCTGGATAATCTGACAGCCGGATTTCAGCCGAAGGAGCTGACGATCCTGGGCGCGCGGCCTTCGATTGGCAAGACCGCGGTGGCCGGCAATATCGCGGTCCATGCTGCTAAGTTGGGCAGGACGGTGGCTTTCTTCAGCCTGGAGATGCCCAGTAAGGCGCTGATCGACCGCATGTGTTGTGCGCAGGGTCAGGTGGACCTGCAGGCCCACCGCCACGGACGGTTGAACGAGGTGCAGAAGCGATACTATCTGCGCGCGCTCGAGGAGATTATCGATGTGCCGTTGTATATCGATGATCAACCGGGACAGACGGCGGCGTCGATTGAAGCCAAGGCGGCGCGGCTGCAAGCCAGTAACGGGCTCGACCTGGTGGTGGTCGACTACCTGGGGCTGATGGCGGCGGAGCGCAAGGGGCTCGAGAACCGCGAGCAGGTGGTGGCGGCCATCAGCCGCGCGATGAAGGGATTGGCCAAGCGCCTGAACGTGCCGGTGATTCTGTTGTCGCAGTTGAACCGCGAGTTGTATAAGCGGGTGGATAAGCGGCCGATTCTTTCTGACCTGCGCGAGTCAGGATCCATTGAGCAGGATGCGGACCTGGTCTTGTTTTTGCACCGCGAGGAATACTACAACCGCGATGATCCGTCATTGGCCGGCAAGGGTGAATTGATTATTGCCAAGGCGCGTAATGGTCCGCTGGGCACGGTGCGGTTGCATTACGATGCGCGCACTTGCCGGTGGGAAAGTGAACGGGAGTGAGGGTTCGACTAAACCCGAGGGATCTGCGGACCCTTTCTGGAAATGTTTTTCGTAAGACCATTAGGCGTTTGACTCAAAACCGCCTTATGCCTCGCAGGCCCAGGCCGAGGCGCCGCGTGGTGCGTATGGGTGCGTCGTCGCGGTCCAGTTCCTCTGACTTTTGTTGCCAGCGAATGGGGGCTGAGCCTGCATCGAGACCACGAATGGCTTGCTGCAGTAATACCTGACGGGGTTGGGTCGCTTGCTGCACGAATGTATAAACGGCGTAACGGGTTTCGTCGGCGACATCGTCCAACGGGTCGCCGGCGACCTTGCGGATATCTCCGGGCCTGGCTTCGTCGTGCATGCGGGTGCGCAGGGCTTCGAAGGTGCGGGGGCATACGTCGGTGATTTCGAATTCTCCTGTGCGGAGCAGGCGGTAGAGCAATTGCCACCCGCCCATGCGGTCGTTCGAGGCGCGCTCGCAGGCGATTTCCCAGGGGTCGAAGACTTCGTTGATCTGGTCGGCGATGGTGTGACCGTCGCCGATGTCTTTGAAATTCGCCGGGTCGAGATAGGCAGCCACGATGCGTCGCCGCTCCCCGTTTTCTTCGGGTCTTATGAATGCTTCGACAACCATCTCGGCTAATTCGTAGGCGGCGACATGGGGAACGACTAACTCGCCGATTTTGCGGATGCGGCCCTGGGGGAACGCCGCACCTTCGTGCTGCGCCAGCCGCTGCGACTCGATGCCGGTGATCTCGATTTTCTGGGTGGTCTCCGCCGGGCCACGAACGTAGAGTCCCACCGAGGAGGAGGATTTGCCGTAGCCGTAGTCGATCGAGAGGAAGTGGTTGTGCCACCACTCCACACCTGCGTTGGCCAGCGGACGCACCATGCCGGCATGCACGAAAGGGAAGTAGGCTCCTTCGAGCGTGCACCAGCAGCCTTGTTCCATGGCCGCCGCGGCGCCTCCGGACATCATGTGCAGACGCTTGGCGTAGTTTGCGTCGAGGAGGTTGTGATCGGAGAGCTTGCCGGGAATGAAAGCTACGGAGAAGGGAATGGCTTCGCCATCGGAGGGCCAGCAGCGATCGCGGTAAAGCTGGCCGGATTGGGCCGCGTCGCGTTGGTTGTGGACCGGGCAGTGGCCGCGCAGAAAGAGTGATTGATGCCAGGCGGCGCCTACGTTGCCGGGATTCGAGGTGAGGCGCATGCGCAGGCGCAGGGCGGGATCGGTTGCGCTCAGGCGGCCCAGGATGTTGCGGACTTGTTTCTCGGTGTGCAGGGTGGATTCGTCGAAGCCGATGAAGGAGTAGCGGGGACCCAGGTATTTCCACACATCGTCGTCGGTCTTCATGTAGGCGAAGCGGATGGTGGCTCCGGAGGGGAAGGTCCAGGTCCACTTGGGGGAGCCTACGAAGACGCCGCCCAGGGGGGCATAGAGACGGCGGGTTTTGTCGATGATGTCGGTCATCTCGACGAAGGAGGAGCGGAAGACGATGGCGCGCAGGTTGGGGTTTTGGTGTTCCTGGACGGCGTCCATGAGCATAGTTTCGGTTTTGAGGGAACCGGCGGAGCCGCCGAAGAGGAGGATGTCGGCTTCGGAATCGAGCGCGGCCCGTTGGGCGGCGGTGGCCGGCTTCCAGCGATAGGGGGATTCTGTCATGGGCACTTTCGTCTTGACAGTGACACTCGGGTGCCCCACACCCGTGCTTTGGTGGTGAGGCTAATGGCAAAAGTGGCCGTCACGCTTCGGGCATCCAGGCGGAGCGATAGATGTCAGGCTCGGGCATTCGGTTTGCGGTCGACTTTGGTTTGTCGCCCGCGGCTAGTTCTGCGCAGAGGGAATCGAGCGCCTTCAGCTGTCCCAGGATGTTTCCCTTGGTCTTCTCGGGGTCGAGATCGGCCAGGTCCCAGTACTTGTTCAGAATCTGATTGCGGTCGAACTTCAGGGCTTTATTCATTGGGGGCACCAGATGTATCTCCTTTTGGAAAGTCATTCGTGTAATATTTGGCTTCATGGGAAGCAAAGATAAAGGCAAGCGCGAGACGAAGAAGGCACCTAAACCTAAGCCCAAAGTAGAGCCCGGACGCAAGCGCGGGGAAGATATCCGCCTGGGAGGGCCGCCCAAGAGCTGAGCTGATTCCGACCTGAGCTGTTCAGGACCGCTTTAAGTCTTTGTGACGCACGGTCATGTTGCGTCCGTCTTCGGTGCGCACCCGCGCGATCCGCATGTTCGGATCGACGTAGACGACCTTCGCCACCGCGCCGTCGGCCAGCCGTACCCGTAAGCCCTTGACCACCGGACCCTTTACCACGGACGGATGGACTCCATTTTTGGAGTTAAAACGCTCCATGGCGCGATCGTTGAGGTTTCGGGCGGCGGCTGTGGCTCCTTCCGCACCGCGGCCCGCGAGCTCCTCGTTGCGCGCTCGCTTGTAGTCGTGGTGTTCCACCCGATTGGCCTCGAACACCGGGCGGGGAACGATCTGCAACTCTTCCGAGGCGCCATTCGGCATCTGTAACTGTAGCGAATAGCTGCGGTAGTGATATTGCGGATCCCCGAAGGCGAAATGGTCCTGCTCGCGTAACACCTTGAAATGCTGTTTCACAGCGGCCACGACCGCATCTTTTGCCTGCGGTGACTCCACCGCGATCTGGGCCGCGCCATAGTCACTGACTGTTTCTGCCGGCTGCCCTTCTCCTCTGATCTTTTCCGCCAGGCGCGATGGATTCTTTCGTGTGCGGCTTGCTGCCAGCGCCGCCCCCTGGATGTGGCGAACGATTTCCGCCAACCTTACCTGATAGGCCGGCATGGCTTCGGTTGCCAATGCCTGGTTGATCGCAGGGTTGCGGGTGGGCTGCACGATCTTGCGGCCGGAGTTGGGTTCTTTTGCGCCGATCGGCATCGCGGGTTCAAAGCCCAGATCGGTGAGCGACGGGCCCAGCGGTTCAAAGCCGAGCATGTGGAGTGGATGGGTCGCCATGGTTACCTCGGTAAAGGTTGCCTACGAAGGAGCCATGAGCCGCAAATAAAGGCCGAAACCTCTTTCTGCAAGTAGGGTTCGCATCGTATGTAAGGTGGTTGTAAGGGAGAAAGAACCATGAAAACGAAATGGCTCGCTAGTTTCATCCTGGCTTTAGCAGTTGCGGCTCCAGCCTTTGCCCAAGTTGGTATCTACATTGGTCACGAACCACCGCCGTTGCGCTATGAGGTTCGCCCGCCGGTGCCGGGTCCGGGCTACGCCTGGACTGATGGGTATTGGAGGTGGTCGGGGGCAAGGTATGTGTGGGCTCCCGGAGTATGGCGTCGGCCTCCTTATGCGAACGCCTACTGGGAGCACCCCCATTACGACCACTATGACCGCGGGTGGGCCTACCACGAGGGTCACTGGGATCATGAAGATCACGGCTTCCATCACGATTGGGACCACCGCTAGACTTTACCCGGGGCTCGGCCGCAAGGCCGGGCCCTGCCCACCTGGCTAAACAGGATGCGTTCCTCAGGGGCTAAAGAGTCTGCGTGAGAACTCGAAAATCACGCAATATTCGTATTGATTTTTGGTACCTATCAACACACAATCGTATTGATTTTGCCCGGAAATCTTGGCTCTCACGCAGACTCTAA
>JBAVQC010000434.1:0-13741 GCA_049693715.1 Acidobacteriaceae bacterium
CATGCGCGCTCCGTGGATCCGTGTGGGCTCGCCCGCCCCCGAAAGGGCATAAGCGGATGGCTGGTAGCCCCCCAGGCTTTCAAAGGACCGGGTATCCCGCATGTAATTGCGGATATCCGGAGCGGTCACCCCGGCCTCACCGTTTCCCCCGAGGCTCGTTCCTTGCAATATGTCCGAAATGCGAACCAGCTGGTCGGATTGCGGGAAAGGAAGCGGACGCAGCAGCACGCCCTCCACGATCGAGAACGTGGCGGTTGTTGCACCAATCCCCAAGGCCAACATTGAGATCGCGGTTGCAGAAAACCCGCGCGACCTGCGCAACTGGCGCACCGCATAGTGCAGATCTTGAAATAGTGTCCGCAAAGGAACCTCGTTCAAATTCTGTCTCCTCGTGCGCTGAGTCTAGGAAAACCACTCATCGCGGTGCTCGCTTCCGGCTGGGCGCTTGCGATAGAAAATTTGGTACGCATGATCAGGCGGGAGAGGTCGTCTTTAACTATGATTCGTTCAAGATGAGGAACGGGACGAGTGAATAAAGCGGATGGTCACGACACGTCAAACCGCCTCTCTGCAATTGTGGCGAACTCCCTCGACACTCACGCGACAACACAAGATCTGGCGCGCCAAGCCTACCAAAGCCGCACGCAGTTCCACAGGTTGTTCCGAACAGTGGTCGATGAAACTCCGGGAGCCATGCGACGACGGCTCTTGCTGGAAAGAGCAGCCTATCAACTCCTGCATAGCGGAATGCCGGTCACGGACGTTGCCCTGGACGCCAATTACGGTTCGTTGGAGGCCTTCACGCGCGCTTTCCGAAAAGCTTTTCGGACCTCACCCAGCCTTTACCGGCGCATGCGTGATCCGCACTTTCACTTGCCGGCGGCCAACAAGATTCACTTTCTTGCCCCTGGTTCCCTAACAAAAGAAGGAGGAGACATGGATCTATTCGATCGCTTTGCAGGCAACGACTCCTGGCACACGCGGCGTTTGTTGGGATACGCGTGTACTTTGACGGAGGAACAATTGGATCAGCCGCTGTCCGCGATTATAGAACTGCTGCCCTGGCGAGAGTCGAACAAGACTCTAAGGCAGTTGTTGGAAAACATTATCTTCACGAAAGAAGTCTGGACCGCCGCGCTCTCCGGCACCGATATGGATATCAACGGCCCTCCCAAATCGCTGCGCTCCCCACAAGCGATGCTGCAAAGGCTCGAAAAGACCGATGCTGCACTGCATCGTATTTTGAGCGACGTGCGAAACCGCTCCGCATGGGATGATACGTTCGTCGACGCTCTGTGCGAACCAGCTGAGACCTTCACCTTCGGCGGTGTCTTCGCCCATATCATGACGTTCAATGCGCATCGCCGGCTGATGGCGCTGGACGCTCTACGCCAACTCGGCGTCCAAACAGAAGGTTTCGGGGATCCCATGGAGTATGAGGAGTGTGTGGCACCGTGGAACCAGCAGGTTACTGTCAAAACCCGTTGAGAACCTGCTGATTCCGAGGTCCGTCCATCTCAGACGTCGTGCCTGGTCCGGAAGAGATAGATGAACAGGGGCATCATGGGAGATTTGTGGTCATCAGACCAATGTACAGCGTTCCTGTAGAAGTCCCCGGTCAAAAAAAGGCCGGCCCCCCGGCCCAAAAATACGTTCCGGCGCTTACCCTTTTTCCCGCGGTGTGGTATACCTCCTGGCAGAAGACGATTTCGGCAGGGTTCAGATTCTCGCGCGTCCGTTCCCTGTCCGGCAGTTGTCGGTAGTCTACGGCCTAAACGCGAGCGAAGGACAATTAACCTTGTCCGGTGTCACACTTGATCCCTGTCCAAAATCAGAAATGCTTTCAGCATCCCGCCGCGGCGGGATTTTTTGTTGCGCCCGAATCACTAACTTCTCTTTCAACAACCACCATGGGAGTCATCTATGCCTAAAAACGAAGGAACCGCCCTCATCACCGATCAGGAAAGCGTCTTTGCCCGCCTGCTCCTCTCCGGAACCATGACCGACCACGAGGCCGCCGAAGCCGCCGGCCTCAACCCCGACACCGCCGCCGACACCAAAGCCAGACCCCGTGTCCGCGCATACATGCTCGAGCACCGGGCAGCCATGCAACGCCGGAAGGAAGAGCGCCGCGAACAGGTCCTGGACCGCCTCTGGGAACTCGCCGCAATGGCCCCTGAAACAACCCGTGGCAGCATCACCGGCCAGGTCAAGGCTATCCAGATGATCGTGGCCATCGAAGGCTTCATCCCTGACCGTCGCGCGGCTTCATCCGAGAAGAAACCCGCCCCTCCGCTTCCCCCGGCGGAAATCTATCCTGCCGCATGGCTGGGCGAGCAGCAGAAGAAGGTTATCGACCCCCAGCCAGACCATACATCTGCGCAGGAAGAAGAAGATCCTCGCCCCGCCGTCCCCGAACCCTCTCCCGTCGCGGCAGCCGATGTTCCTCCGCCCCCCAACAGGCCCATTGGCCCTGCCTATGACCGCAGCCAGTCCGTTTTCGCTCACCTCTTTCACCCTTCAGAAGGCACTTCGTCGGCGCCTCAAGCCCCCGCGTTCGGTTCCGCCCCAGACACCAGAGTTCCTTTCTCCATACAAAAGAACCGCTTCGGCCGGCGCCGCTGAGCCCGGCGGAAACCCCTGCACTGACGGCTTTTGTTCCAAAAACCGCAAAATCGATCGAATTTTATCGAATTTTATAAAAAACCGGCGGATTCACCCAGGTCGGGGTGACACGATACCCATTCCTCGTCCGGAAGCGCTCAAGCTGGAGCGCGAGCAGAGAGAGGCTTTCCTTGACCGTGTGTGTGCGGCAAACCCGCCCTGCGCCGTATAGTGGAAGTAGCCCGTGGCCGCACTGTTGGCCGTGTTCGCCGCCTTCGAGCGCGAAATCCTTGGGGAGCGCGTTCGAGCCGGTCTCGCTCATGCCCGCCAGAACGGCAAGCGGTTGGGCCGACCCTTAACTGCTGGACTCCATGCCGGCCAGATCCGTAAACTACACCCCTCCGGCCTCAGCAAGTCTGAAATATCCCGCCGCCTCAACATCGGTCGCACTTCCGTGCGCCGTATCCTGGACAGGAGAACCCAAGCATGAACAGCGCCCCCATAGAGTTTCACATCAACAACTAAGCGCCATCGACCCGGACGAAGCAACGCGCGAAGCAATCAAGGACTGGCATTACTGGGTGGCCCAGGGCTACTGCTTCTGATCTATGTATCCCCAGGAACTTGACTCGTTAGCCAATAAAGAAGAATCGGAGTTCCCGTGACGAAGCCACACCCACGATCACAGCCCACATGGACAGATGTTAAGGCAAGACTCGCAGGCCTTGACCGGACAAACTTAATGGGCCTGCTTCAGGATCTTTATGCTGCCAACAAGGAGAATCAGACCTTCCTTCACACCCGTTTTGGCTTGGGAGAGGATGTCCTGAAACCCTACAAGGAAACACTGGACCGCTGGCTCTGGCCGGACGTGTTGCGCAACCAGGATGTCTCTGTCGCAAAGGCCAAACATGCCATTTCCAGCTATCGAAAAGCGGTCGGAGAACCTGCCGGGCTCGCAGAACTGATGGTGTCTTATTGCGAAAGTGCAGCTGGCTTCTCTTACGATCTCGGCTACCAGGATGAAGGCTACTTCAATGCTCTGGTCAATATGTTCGAACAGGCCCTCAAGACCACTCGTCAGCTATCTGCAGGAGAACGCAACGACCTCATGGCAAGGCTGGAACGCGTACGCACAATCAGCCACAACCTGGGATACGGGGTTGGAGATTACATGGACTCCCTGCTTGCCGATCACACCGGTAACTGACGATCATCACCTCGCCCGGAATTAGGAATCGCGAAGTGCGGGATCGCATGCGGGATGAGCACGGATTATTCTGCCCTTCGCCCTTAGACAGGAGGAATGCGTTGTGGTGTTGCTCCCCAAGACCGTATCAGCCATGAGCTTTGGTGGCCGCGAATCGCAGTCGTACGTAGTCGGCCACCCAGCATCCATCGGCATCGCGAAGTTGCGGTTCCAAGACCTTCCGAACCTCCCGCAGATAATCGCTGCGCGCTTCGTCCGAGAAGCCTTGAAAAAAGTTGAGAGCAAACGTTTCCAGGTAACCAATGATGTCGCCAGGCAACGGAGTCGGACGCAGGATCAGCGCAATGCTGTCGACGCGAAACCCGGCGCGTTCCAGCCTGGTGGCGTAGTCGCCGGGTGTGGGGAAATACCAGGGAACGCGAGCCTCGCCCTCATACCCACGGCGGTCCAGGGCTTGAACCAGAGCAGTTCGGATCTTGTGAATGCAACCATGGCCGCCACATTCAGCGACAAATCGGCCGCCCGGTTTCAAAGAACGATACACTCCAGCGAGCATCACATCTGCTCGCTTGATCCAGTGCAGGGCGGCATTGCTAAACACGGCATCGAATTCCTCGCTGTACGGCAGGTCTTCGCCGCTGATCACGGATGCGTTCAAGCCGAGCTGCCTCGCGGCTTCGATCTGCGGAACGCTCGAATCGATCGCAACCACTTCACAACCCAGATCCGCCAGCTTTTTTGTTAGTACGCCATCTCCGCAACCAAGATCGAGGATCCTTTCACCGGGCTTAGGGGCAAGCAGATCCATCACGGGCGATCCTAAGTCGGATACGAATCTCGCGTTTCGCGCATAAGACGCCGGGTCCCAAGTTTGTGCCGTGGACATTGCCGCGATGATAGCAGCTGAAAGCGTGCTTGCGCGAAAGGTCCTGCATGGTCACGCTCGTGGTGTGTAAGTCGATGGGAAAGAGTGGTGAATGCGTGGAGAAGGGGTGCACCCAGGATTGCATCCGGCTCCCGCCTTTGCTACCGCTCGGCTTGATTGCTAGACGTCGTGTTTGGTGCGGAAGAGGTGGATGAGCAGCGGCATCATGAAGAGGATTGCGATGACGGTGGTCAACATGCCTCCTACAACGACGCGGGCTAGCGGTTGTTGCGCCTGAGCGCCTATTCCGTTGGCCAGAGCGGCGGGGCAGAGGCCCAGGCCGGCGGCCATGCAGGCCATGACCACAGGGCGCATTTCGTCGCTGCAGCCTTTCTTTAGTCCCGCGTCAAAGCCGTCTTCAGCCTGGGCGCGACGGATGCCCGAGAGGAAAACGACGGCCCCCAGGGTGGCTACGCCAGTTAAAGAGGTAAAGCCGACGGCGGCGGAAATGCTGAAGGGGGTGCCGGTGAGGAACAGGGTCAGTACGCCCCCGATGGCGCCAAAGGGCAAGGTGCCGAGCACGATGAGGGCGTCTTTCCAGGTGCGGAACTGAATGTACAGCAGGACCAGAATCGCTACCAGGCTTATGGGGATGATGAAGGCGAGACGGCGCTGCTCCTTGCGTAAGCTGTCGAACTCCCCGGCCCAGGTGTAGTCATAACCAGAGGGTAGTTTTATTTTGCCGGCTAGTTGGCTCTGCAGATCTTCAATGGTCGTAGCCAGATCGCGGCCGCGTACGCTGAACTTGATAGGAATGTAACGGCGGCCGTTTTCGCGATAGATCATGAAGGCGCCGTCTCGGGTTTCCACATCCGCTATCTGGCCTATAGGAACCCGGCCCCCATCCGGCGTGGGCAGCAGAATACCTTGAATGGCCTCAGGACCGTTCCGGTAGCGCTCGGGAAAGCGGACGGTGAGATCGAACCTGCGGTCGCCTTCAATGATCTGGGTGACGGCTGCACCACCCACAGCCGCCTGGATGGTGGCATTTACGTCCGCGGCGGCTAGACCGTAACGCGCAGCCTTGGCGCGGTCGATGCGGATGAGCAGACTGGGCTGCCCACCAATGCGGAAGATACCTACATCGGCGACGCCTCTTACCGATTGCATCACTCCTGTGATCTGGTTGGCCAGGCGCGACAGGGTGTCAAAGTCGTCGCCAAACAGCTTGAGCGAGTTTTCTCCCTTGACGCCGGACATGGCTTCTTCGACGTTGTCCTGGATGTTCTGGGAGAAGTTCAGATCCATGCCAGGGATGCGGGAGAGGCGATGGTTTATCTCATCGATCAATCCATTCTTGGTCAGACCGGGGCGCCACTCGCTGGGCGGCTTGAGATTCACGGACACTTCCACGTTGTTGAAGGAGACAACGTCGGTCCCGTCATCGGGCCGGCCCATTTGCGAGACAGCTTGGGTGACCTCGGGCGACCTGGCAATCTGCTCCCGCAGTTCGTCGCCAATCCTTGCAGCGGCGTCAAAGGAAATGTCCTGTGGCAGGGTAGCGCGGATCCATAGGTTGCCTTCTTCGAGAGGAGGCATGAATTCCCCGCCCACGTAGGTGAAGAGTATGCCGGATCCAACGAGGCAGACGATGGCTACCACCCAGGTGAGCCGCCGATAAGCGAGAACCCGCGGCAGTCCCTTGTCATACCGATGGCGAAGAAAGCTGCCGAGAAAGGTTTCGTGCTTTTCCTGCTTCAACGTGGTGGGCACAATCAGTTGGGCCAGCACGGGAGCAAAGATGAGGGAGAAGATGAGTGCGCCGGTCAGGGCAAAGCCATAGGTGACCGACATGGGCGCGAAGATCTTGCCCGGCACTCCCTGCATGGTGAAAAGAGGAATGAAGGCCACAAGGATGATCAGGGTGGCAAACAGCACGGGCTTGGAAGCGGTGCTTGCGCCTTCGATGATGAGGTCGATGTTGTTTTCGTGCTCGGTGCGGCGTGAGAGCCTGCGGTAAATGCTTTCCAGAACGACGATGGAGGCATCCACGAGAATGCCAAAGTCGATGGCGCCGATGGAGATCAGGTTGGCCGACTGCCCGGTGAGCACCATCATGGAGAAGGCGAACAACACGGCAAAGGGAATGGTGATCGCGGCAATGAAGCTGATGCGCAAGTCGCCGAGCATGCTGATCAACACCAGGGTGACCAGAAAGAGGCCGGAGAAGACGACGTGGCGGACGGTTTTGGTGGTGGTGTTGATGAGGTTGGTGCGGTCATAGACGGTGCTGATGTGCATGCCTGGAGGCAACAGACCGCCGCGGTTTAACTCGTGAATCTTCTTCTTCAGGCCCTCCAGGGCGGGCAGGGACTTCTCCTGCTTCTGCAGCAGAACGATGCCCAGCACGACGTCCGGCTCGCCATTGCGTCCGACCTTCCCCAGTCGAGGCTGTACTCCCTCTTTTACTTCGCCGATATCGCGCACCAGCACGGGAGCGCCGTTGCGCTCGGCAACTACGATGGCGCCGATATCGTCGGTGTTCTTCAATAGGCCTATGGCGCGTACGTTGATGCTTTGATCGCCGAGGGTGAGATAGTTGCCGCCGGCGTTGGCGTTGCTGTTCTGAATCGCGTTGAGGACCTGGGGCAGGGTCACGTTCATGGCCAGGAGCTTGTTGGGATCGGCCTCGATCTGATATTGGCGGGTGGTGCCTCCGAAGGTAGTGATGTCGATAATGCCAGGAACCTGCTTCAGTTCGCGGCGGATGAGCCAGTCTTGCGTGGCCTTGAGTTCATTGAGCGAATAGCCGCCGCCGGTCAGCTGATAACGGTAAATCTCGCCGATGGGCGACCAGGGGGAAAGCTGCGGCTGCAATCCATTCGGCAAGGCCAGGGTCTGAAGACGGTTGAGGACTTCCTGCTTGTCGCGAAAGTAGTCGCTATCGAAATTGAAATAGAGCTTTACGTCGCTGAGACCGAAGATGCTGATGGAGCGCACCTGGTCGAGGTGCGGGGTACCATTCAGCGTGGTTTCCACGGGAACGGTCACCTGCTGTTCCATCTCCTCGGCAGACCAGGAGGGGTTTTGGGTAATGATCTCGACCAAGGGCGGCGAGGGATCGGGATAGGCTTCGATGTCGAGCTTGGAAAAGGCGTAGACGCCGACCTCCAACGAGACAACGAAAACGATGAGCACGATGGCGCTGTATCCCAGCAGGGTTCGGATCAATGCCTTCATGCTTAGTCTCCGGAGGGCGGGCGCAGCAGTGCCGCCCCCGCAGTGACGATCTGATCGCCGTCTTTCAGACCGGAGGTCACGACGACCGTTTTGCCGCGCAAAGCTCCCGTGGTTACCTGGCGCCGTTCATACTTTTCGGGAGAGGTTTGGAGGTAAACGTAGCTGGAGGTTCCGTCGTGAACGACTGCGGTGGTGGGCAGCACAAACTCCGGCGCCGTAGTACGCGCAATGGTTAGATTGGCGAACATTTCCGGCTTAAAGAGATGCTTGGGATTGGGGAGGACGACGCGCACCTTCAGGGTGCGGCTGGTGGGGTCCATGGCATCGGAGATATTGGAAATCTTGCCGCGTACGGTCTCGCCCGGATAGGCGGGAAAGGTAACGTCGACAGACTGCGCTGCGCGGACGGTATTCAGGTCGCGTTCAAAGACGTCGCCGAGAATCCAGACTGAATCGAGGTTGGCGATGGTGGCAATCGGGCTGGCGTTATCGAGGGAACGCTGCAATTCGCCACTCGCGGAGCCAATTTCGAGCACGGCGCCGCTGATGGGCGCTTTCAGGGCCACGGAGTCCGAGGACCCATCCGGAGAAAAGCCAAGAATATGAATGCGCTGTCCGGCGCGGGTAAGCTCGGCATGTGCTGCCTGATCAGCGGCTTCGAGGTCATCGTAATCGCGCTGGGCCAGAACTTCGTGTTGCAGCAGAAGCTTGGCGCGGTCGAGTTGACGGTCGGAACGGGCTACCTCGATTTTCGCTTTGTCGTAATCGGCGCGCGCGAGGGATATTTCGCTGCTTTGGATGAGGCCGATGTCTTGTCCCTTGGCCACTTCCTGACCGGGGCGAACATACAGTTCGACCAGGCGTCCGGTGATCTGAGAGTAGATATGCACCACTCGGGTTGGGTCCGGCTCAACCCGGGCGGCGAGCACCAGGCTATCCGTGACTGACTGCGGATGGACGGTAGCGACCTCGATCGGCGTCTTCGGGGCGGTATCATCGACGGATTTGGGCGCCTGGTCGTGGCAGCCGAGACAGACCAGGAGCGTCAGAGTGGTTGACCAAAACCTTACCGATCTGATTGCGGATGGATGGGGCATGGCTTGCGTCGCTCGGTTCATCACTCGTTTCACGGGACCATCTCCGATGCAGCGACGTAGCTGAGTTGGTGGAGACCAAGCCAGACCTGCACATTGGCGTTCAAGGCGTCGAGATTGATTTGCCGGTAGTCGCGAAGAGCGTCGAGGTAGTCGAGCAGTGTGCTGCCTCCGTGGCGGTAGCTAAACTCGAGATTGTCGCGAACGCGTGAAGCTTGTGCCAGATAGTGGCCGTTGTAGCGCTGTGATTGTGCCGATGCGGTTTGATAGGCGGCCCAGGCCTGGTCCACGTCATTGATCACCTGGCCGCGTGCCGCGATTTCGGCGAAGCGGGTGGACTGGGCTTCATAGCGGGTCCGTTCTTTTTCGCCCTGATTGCGATCGAAGATGCGCAAAGGGAAATTCACCTGGAAGCCGGCCGAGTTGTCATTACCGGAACGATCGTATTCGCCACCCAAGGTCGGGTCAGTGGTCCCATACGCTTCCGCCAGCTTGACGTTGGCCTCAGCCACGCGGAGAGACTGCTGCGCGGCACGATAGTCAGGGCGTTCGGCAAGCGCCCGCTGTTCCACATCGGCCTCGGTCACGGTGACTTGAGGGGGATCGAGAGTGCCGGCGATGTCAAAGGCTGGGGCTGGCGTGTCGATGCCCAACAGCATTTTTAGCTGATCGGCGGACTGTACCAGATTCAGATTCGCATTGTCGTTGTCGGCTTCGAACTCGGCGAGTTGGAGCTCGATGCGATCAAAGTCGGTGGCACTGATATCTCCCGCATCGAGCCGCTGCTTGCTCAGCTCGACCGTCTTGCGATAGCTCTGCAGATTGTCATCCGCTATTTTCAGCCCGGCTTTCGCGGCCAGCATCTGGGTGAAGGCCTGTTTGACGGCGAAGATGGTCTGGCGTTCGGTGTCCTGGTATTGGCTTTGGGTGACGTCAGTGGTGGAATGAGCAAGGTCAAGCCGCCAGCGCCGCTTCTGCCCTCGCTCGAAGAGGCGAGAGAGATTGGCCGAATAGGAATACGGGTTGCCGGGGTTGTTAGCCGCCAGGGTCACGTCGGTGCCGCCCAGAGTCAGGCTGGGATTCTGGCGCAAACCAGCTGTGACTTCGCCCGCCCTGGTGGCAATCACGTGCTGCTGCCCGGAGAGAAGATTGGGATTCTTTGCCCGCGCCAGCGCGATGGCCTGCTGCAAGGTCAGGGGCACCCCGGGTGTCTGGGCGGGCAAAAAAGGGCCCGCGCACAGCAAGGCCAGGAGCAGGGCCGACGGAAGGGCTGAACCAAAACGGGTTTTCGAGACGCAGGGCCCCCTGCAGATCATGCGAGGCAAAGAGGACGCTCCGCGTAGAGAAGTGTCGGCAATGAGAACGACGACCCTGCAGCGTGCAATGGGCGCGCACACTTCAAAGACTGGCTGCGCAAGGCGAACCAAAACACCGTAGTCATTTGAAAGGGCACAGCGCAAACGATATTGGTCAAAATCGATGTCTGGAACATTTCTCCCGTATGAGTTTCACCGCAGAGGACTCTGGTACGGCTTTCCCGCCAAGCGTTAAGGATATAGCAATGGCGTGAAGCCGCACTGAACATAAGAGAGACGGTAAGCGACTACGCTACCCCGCATTTCCGCTTGTTCGCGGCTTGGGTGTCAAGCTTCAGGCGAAGTGGGATGAGTTAGAATAACCATGGCAGAATCGTGAGTTTGGCTCCATGAACGAACGCGCACTCCGCCGCTTGGCGCATGTTCCGCGATTGGCGATCCAAGCCTCAAGCAGCGAGACCGCGCGGGATACCAACCGAACTATCATCCTGGAACTGATTCGCCTTGCCGGAGCAGTCTCGCGCGCCGATCTGGCTCGTCTTTCTGGCCTGCAGAAGAGCACGGTCTCCGCCATCGTAGAAGAATTGCTTGAGACCCGCTGGATTTGCGAAGGCGAGACAGGCTTCAGCAAACACGGTCGAAGACCGCTGATGCTGGGCGTGAACAATGAGCTGGGCGTGGTGATTCTGGATCTCCATCCTGACAACGCCATCGTGGCCGTCTCAGACTTCAGTGGAAGGTTTCTGGTACAGGAAAACATCCCTATTTCCTCCGAACCTCAACGGTCCATTACGCAGCTGCTGGCTGCCATCAAACGCGTCTCCAACGCTGAACCCAGGAAAGCGATTCAAGGTGTGGGCGTCAGCGTTCCGGGCCGGGTGGATCGTCTCACCGGGCGATTGGCTTTCGCGCCCAATTTGCGCTGGGGACCTTTCGATATTGCGAAGGCAATCGCGGATGGAACCGGGTTGCCGGTGGAGATCGAGAACGCAGCCAACCTGATCATTCTCGCGGAGCGTTGGTTTGGCAGCCTTTCGGGCGTGCAGGATGCGGTGGCAATTAACGTATCGGAAGGAATTGGAACCGGCATTCTCGCCGGCGGGCATCTTATTTCCGGTTGGAACGGTATGGCGGGCGAGTTCGGCCACATGCCGGTCGAAGCCGCAGGAATTCTCTGCGGATGCGGCAATCGCGGTTGTTGGGAGACGGTTGCTTCCAACCAGGCTGCTCTCCGCCATTACCGCAAGCTGAAGGGGAAGGTTCCCGCTTCGTTCACCTACCGGCATCTATTGGTTGACGCTGAGGATCAGAAGCCTGAGGCGATGGCTGCATTGCGCTATCAGTTCGTGCAGATTGCACGCGGGTTGCAGACAATTCTTGCTGGGCTATCCCCCGAGGTGGTGTTGTTTGCCGGCGATATCGTAGCCGTATGGCCCTACTTTTCCGGGGTGCTCACCGAAGAGATTCCGAATACGCTCCATGCAAAACTACCTCGTATCATCACCACTGCGGATTTTGGCATGGCCCGGCTGCGGGGGGCTTTGGCCCTGGTGTTGTTGCATCACTTCAGTCCTGGTTCTTCGCGCGCAGTTCCCCGCCGTATTGGTGTGAGCTCATAGCGTGCCGGGAACGTGCGCCGGTTTGCTGCTCAACTCGTAGAGACCACGACAGGTTTCCCTGGGTAAAGCGCCCGCATCCCGATGAGGGGATGCGGGCGAAGTTTCCAGTAGCTGTGAGATTAGAACGTGAATTTGACGGCGGCCTGCAGAACGCGCGGGCCACCGACACCATTGACATTACCGACACCGCTGCCGAGGGTCGAGGTGATCTTACCCAGGTTCGATCCAAGCGACGTGGTGGGCAGGCCGAAGGCCGGTGTGTTGCTCAAGTTGAAGGCGTCGAAGCGGGCTTCCACGTTCGACTCGCGATAAAACGGGAAGGACTTGAAGAGTGAAAGGTTGTCAGAGAAATACGCCGGGCCGCGGAATTGATTGCGGCTGCTGTCGCCCAGGGCGCAAGCCACCGGGTTGGCGGCTGAGTACAGCGTGCAGGTCGCCGGCTGCGCAAAGCTGGCTGGGTTAAACCAGGTTGCGGTGCCCGCACCGTTCACACTGTGCGTGACCTGGAAAGGCGCGACCAAATTGGCTGTCTGCGTGGTGCCGGGAGTCGCGCTGGTGCTGGTAACAGTGAAGGGCAGGCCACTGACCGCCTGAATGATCGCCGAGACACGCCATCCCCCCAGGGCATAGAGCAGAGGACCCTGGCTGAAGTATTGGTGGCCGTGACCGGCAGGGAGGTCATAGGTGACGGTCTGCGAGTAGTTCAGCTTGCGGTCGAAGTCCACCACGGAGTAGTTGCGGTTCTGCGGGCCAGCGAAAAAGAGCAGACCCCCGTCCTGAGCACCGGTGACGTAGCCTTGCGCCTTACCCCAGGTGAACGCCGAGGTGAAGGCCACCCCCTTGCTGAAGCGGTGAGCGAGCAGCGCCTGCAGAGACTGGTAGTTGGTGGAGGTGCCGAGGAAGAACTGGGTGACCGCAGCCGTCTTACCGAAGGCGAGATTGAGGGGATCATAGCTTGCGCTCTGACCATAGATGCTGGGCTCGTTGATGTTCTGCGACACGTCGATCCGCGTGCCATGGTTGGCCACATACGCGATCTGCAGGGAGCTATCGAAAGGCAGCTCCTGCTGCACGACGGCGTTCCACGAGGAGACGTAAGCGTTCTTGAAGTTGAGCGGGATATACAGGTTGGCCAAGCCGAGGGTGCCATTGGCGGCAGTCTCGGTGAGCTTTCCGTTGGAGCCGAAAGCGACGGTCGGCGTTGCCGGGACGCCGGTCACGAAATTCACCACGCCACCCGCCGGGTTGAGCGCAAACCCGTAGGTGGGCGTGATGGTGTAGTTGGTGCTGGTCTTGATCGGATAGTTGTAGGCATAGGTGTTGTCGACGAATGGGACATAGCTGATACCGTAGCCGGCACGAACCACGGTGCTCGGCGTAGCGCGGTAGGAGACGCCCAGGCGCGGCGCCAGGTTGCCGTAGTAGGTCTTCAAGCCGATGTTGGAGGGGTTGCCATCTTCGCCGGCGAGCACCAGTTGGTTGGTGGCCGGGACGTAGCTCGAAAAGCCGCCGGGCTTGCGCGGCGTTGCCGCGGGATAAAGCTCGTAGCGCAAGCCGAGATCGACGGTGAGCTTCGGCGTGGCCTGCCACTTGTCTGCCACGAAGAAGAAGAGCCACGTCTGCCGGTAGGCGGGAAAGGTGCTGTTGGTGTCCTGGCCGACGTTGTAAGGGACGTCGAAGAGCACGCTGGCGATATCGTTGGCTTGACCCGTCTTGGCGGCGCCCGGGGCAGAGGTCTGGTTTTCGCTGAAGTAGAAGGTTCCTGCCGCCGCGTTGTTGTTGCCCTGCAAGAG
>JBAVQC010000435.1:0-12319 GCA_049693715.1 Acidobacteriaceae bacterium
TTATCTGTAGCCATCGATACATCCAAGGTGCTACGTAGGGGCCAGGCAATAAGCCGATGTTCTGCCTAGCGGCAGTCCAAAGGGGAATTTGAGATGCGGGTATCAGCTGGGGCGACGAAAAACATCGAAGAGTGGATGCAGGCGTATGAAGCAGTGCTGAGTGAACGAGTGTACCAAAGCCTTGAGTCATCGCAACGTGCTGGCGCAGCAAACCGATCGAAATCGACTCTTTATGTCATCGATGGTTGCTCGGTGGATGCGGAGCAACTGGACCGCAAGGATCAGCTGGGATGCGCGCGCGGAGTGGTTTGGGCGCTGGTCTTCGAGGCTGGTCTGGTGGTCGCCGCTTTAATTTATTGGAAGCTCCGTCTCTTCGCCCGGTAATGTTTAAAATAGGACGCTCGCTTCTGCGCCAAAACCCGGCATAACCATTACCTGCAAACACGGCTCCAGGCAACTCTCAATTGTGAACGAGGCCGTCATGGAGTGTACTGTGTATCCCCTGAGAGAAGACCGGGACATAGAGACACCGGCTGAAGCCTGGAATCACCGGGCGGGCGCAAGTCAACGGATGGCGAGGCGAAACCAGGAGCGTCCTGCAGATCGAAAAACCGGGTCGCTTGCGACCTGGTGTACATCCAGAATTGGTCTATCTGGTTTGATCTGCGAATTATGGTGCTGACGATCACTCGCGAAATCCTGAGCCGGCACGCTTTCTAGCGCCCACAGGGAAAAATGAACCGGTGCGTCCGGTTACGCTTTATTTGTCAGCGAGAATCTGGATCTTGTGAATTTCCAGCTTATTTGAGAATAGTTCGTCGGCTTTCGCCATCAGCGCCTTGGCAATGTTGCCAGTCAAGTGAGCCTCCCGGCCCGCTTCCTCGTTGAAGGTGTCGAAGACCGCATAAGAGTCCTCACCTTCCTTGATGCCATACCAGGTTACGGTTCCGGACTCCGCTTTCGCCATTTCCGCGCCCTGCTTCAGGAACGCTTCTACGTCTGCCGCTTTGCCGGGCTTGGCCTTCAGTGCTACGTACAATGCTAACTTCGCCATTCGTTTGATTCCTCCATACTGCTCTTCGAGCATAGCCGGTTCTTTCAACCAAACGACCCAGGACGCCACAAATTGTTGTTCATGACATGAGACTTTCTGGTATTTCCGACCCTGATCGACCATTTTGCCATAGAATGGGGACGGTACCGTCCGCGTACGACCCTCGGAAAGCTTGAGGGGTCTTACATCCTCCTTTGTGCGGGCCACTGATTCACGCGCACGATTCGAACGACAAAACAGGTTCGGAGCGCCTTGGAGATCAGTCCCTCCCCCTGGCCGGAAGCACGGTCGTATCGTGTCCGATTACGTCTGCCGGGTGGTGGGTTCGACTGATTCGATCTGGCAGCTAAAAGAATGCAACGCTCCCCGTGAGCGACAGCCCGCGTTGGCCGGTTTGAGCGATAGGTTCACGCAGCAGGATTGAGGTCGACCGATTGGCTCTAACTCGATGGTTTGTGGCAATATGCATATCCCTAACCGTACTTTTGACAGACCCTATGGCGAGGGCACAGCCGGCCGAGGCCGCGCTTAATTTACCGGATGTTCCTCAAGCGAGCCCACAGCAAACGTCTCCCAGTAGCCCAACGGCCACGCCGGCTCCCCATTCCGACTCCCAGACCTCAGCCGCCCCAGCTACCGCGACTTCAACGCCGGAGGACGACCGGAAGAAGGCGCAGGAGCAATTGGATAAGCAGTTCCATCAACGGGTGTTCGGGGTGATGGCAACCTTCAACACAACCAACAACAAGGACGCGCTGCCCTTAAGCACCAGGCAGAAGTACGTGCTCTTTTTCAGGAGCGCCATCGACCCGTGGCCCTTCGTGCTCACGGCGGTTGGTGCGGGCCTCGATCAGGCCCAAAACAGCTTTCCTGAGTACGGCCAGGGAGCGGCAGGGTATGCCAAGCGATGGGGTGCAGGTTACGCCGACTACTTTACCGGCAATCTGCTGGGCAATGCCGTGTTGGCAAGCGCGCTGAAGGAAGATCCGCGCTATTTTCAGAGGGGCACTGGCAGTTTCGCCGCCCGTGCTCTGTGGGCGGCCGGCGGCACCGTGTGGTGCAAACGCGATGACGGTAGCTGGGGACCGAACTATGCCAATGTCGGGGGTAATCTGTTGGGCGCGGCCGTTTCCAACCTGTACTACCCTGCATCGGAGCGTACGGTCGGCGACACAGTGGAACGGGGCTTCACGGTCACCGCCCAGGCGATTATCGGCAGCGAAGTGATTGAATTCTGGCCTGACATAGTGCGGCACCATAGGCGCAAGCAAGCGGAAAAACTGGCACGGCAGGGGATCCAGTCGCCTCCCCTTCAGGCTACCCCTCCGCCTCCTCAGCCCTAGCAGGCAGCGGAAAAATTCTCCGTACCAAGGGCAAGGGCCTCAGCCGTGCCGCAAATTTCCCGCTGATAAGGCGCTGTTATTGCGGCGTTACCTTGACGATGTTGGCCCGGCAGGACCGCACACCCTGGCAAGTTTCGGGGCGGAGGTCCTTGGTTAGGCAGATCTCGACCGCCGTCAGCCGGTTATTGCCGCAGCTCAGTGCGAAACTGCCGGGTGGGTAGCTAGGGTTAGCGGCCGCAAATCGGGCCAACAGGGCGTCTGGGGTGACCCCATCCGCGTCACTGCCCTGGCCGACGTTCGAAGGCAGCTTTACGGCTGCGAATGCCTTGTGAATCTGTGCGAAATAATCATTCGCCACCAGCCCGGAGCAGGTGCCGTGCGTCTGCCACTCGTGATCGACCAGGCTCACGGTAGGGATAATGTCCGTGTCGGCCTGGGGATTGGCAGGTCCTGGCGCATCACTGCAATCCTCCGGATAGTCCCCGTTTGCATCCTGGGGCCAAAGCCCATGCACCACGAAGCCCAGGTGACGTCCGCATTCCGGGCTGTCGGTGTGAGTGGCGCAGAACTCCGGTGACCAGGAAAGGTTTAACAGGTAGAAGTCGAACTGACCCGGCTGCGCCTGATTCTGTGGACGTCCACGGCGCGACCGTCGCCTGCCCATTCCCTCATCATCCCAGCCATGACTCGGGCTGTTCTGGGGCTGATACTCGGTGCTGCTTGCACGCGGGGCCGGTTCGCTCCGCGTAGCCGGCGGCTGGTTCGGGTTTTGGCAGCCAATGCTCGCCAGCAGCAGCAACAAACCAATGGCTAAGCTGGGCCTCGTTATCTGACTCATCGGTCGTGCCTCGGCGGAGCCGCTCACGGTCTTCATACTTGACGCCGATAAAAGAATAGCAAGCACGTTTCCGAAGCTCAGGTTTGGATCGGTAGCGTTTCACCGGCAGCCGGTTGGAGAGGAATGTTGCCGAGTTTGCGACTTGTCTGCAGTTGGTCAGGCGGCGTGCTGATCGATGTTCTGCAACCGTGTGTGCGCACTACTTGCCAGGAGAAACTTTTTACGGGGGTTTGTGAGTAATGAGCAACAAAAAGATTCTCATTGTAGATGACGACCCGGATGTGCTCCAGAGTATGCATGTGCGCCTCAAGGCCAACCATTACGACACATTCTTTGCCGGGGATGCGATCTCGTGCATCGCCGAGGCAAGGAAGGTCGAGCCAGACCTGATCCTGCTCGACCTGGGCCTGCCGGCCGGCGATGGATTCCTGATTATGGAGCGATTCAAAGCCGTCCCCTCTCTCGCCTCGATCCCAGTCATCGTGATCTCTGGCCGAGACCATCGGGCAAACCACAAGCGCGCCATTGAGGCAGGAGCCAGGGCCTTTCTGCAAAAGCCTGTGAACAATGCAGACCTGTTGGCGATCATCCGCCAAAACCTGGCCGAACCCCAGCAGCGGGAGCGACCTGTGGTGTATGACCTGGGAAAGGCATAGCGCCCCTCTCTTTCCCGCTTATTTACAACTGCGCATTCCGTCGTGTAGCATCGGCACTTTCAACGGCCGATCCGCAGTTGCTCGTTTCTTCTCTCTATGCGCATCCCGAAGGGTTGGCAGAAATGGTTGCTGATAATTCTTGCCGGCGCCTCAGTATGGGCACTGCTGGAAGTCGCACTACCCGGCAAAGCAACCAGGGCATCAGGCCCGTCTCCCTATGTGACCACGGGAGTTTTCACCCCTGCGCATCCTACCGCAACGGCAGCGATCAGAGACTTTCTGGACATCCATCCGGAACATCCCGTGCAGCCCATCGCCTACACACATACCGTACACCTGGCTAAAGGGTTGCCCTGTACGTTCTGCCACGTCGGTGTGGATCAGGGGCCCGAGGCGCGTATTCCCGGGGTGAACGTCTGCATGAGTTGTCACTCGTCGATTGCCACCGATCGTCCCGAGATCAAGAAGATTGCCGCGTACAAGGCGCGCGGTGAGGAGATTCCCTGGGTGCGGGTTTACAACTACAGCGAATCGGCGCATGTGCGCTTCAATCATGCGCCGCACATCCGCGCCGGGGTGGATTGCGCCATGTGCCATAGCGATCTGACCAAGCAAACCACAGCGGAACGCAAAGTGAATCTGAACATGGGATTTTGTATCAATTGCCACACGCAAAAGAAGGTCTCGATCGATTGCGAGACCTGCCACTACTAGGGCATACGGTGCCGGCGAACTCTTATGGAACGGCGTGACTTTATCAAGATCTCGGCTCTCTCGGGCGTTATGGCGACGCTCGAAGGCTGTCGCAGCGCGGAGAAACAGCTTATCCGTTTTATTCCGGAAGAAGAGCTGGTGCCTGGCATTGCGACCTGGAAGCCGAGCGTCTGCACGCTTTGCTCGGCGGGCTGCGGCCTGCTGGTGCGCGTGATGCAAGGCGAAGCCGAAGTTGTGCGCCGCGGCCAACAGGGCCTGATTAAGATGGGCCTGGCGAAGAAGCTCGAGGGCAATCCGCAGCATCCGGTGAATCGAGGAAAGCTCTGTGCCCGCGGCCAGGCGGGATTGCAGGTGCTCTACCATCCCGACCGGATTACACATCCCATCAAGCGAACGGGTGCGCGCGGCTCGGGCGAATTTCAGGAAATAAGCTGGGACGATGCGCTCAAGGAATTGACCGCGCACCTGACCGCGCTGAAAACGTCCAATTCCGCCGGCGCGTTGGCGTTTCTGGGTCGCCCGCAGCATGGTCAGCGGCGCGAATTAGTCGAGCGTTTCCTGAAAGCTTACGGTGCGCCGCCCGCGGTCTGGTACCAGCCTTTCGACGAGGCTGTACTACGCCAGGCAAACCTGTTGAGCTTTGGCCACGCGGCTCTGCCCACGTTCGATCTCGCCCGCGCTGACTATGTCATCTCCTTTGGCGCTGATTTTCTGGGGACGTGGAACTCCGCCGTGGCGCAGTCCATCGGTTACGGAGAGATGCGCCAGGGCCGCCCCGGTCGCCGGGCGAAATTCGTCCAGGTGGAATCGCGCATGTCGCAGACCGGCGCCAACACAGATGAGTGGATTCCATGCCGGCCGGGTATGGAAGGAGCGCTTGCACTGGGCATAGCGCACGTCATCCTGAGCGAAAAGCTTGCGCCACGAGGTGCAGGGTCACGCGCTGGATCTCTGATTGCGGGATGGTCCGCGGGCTTGCCTGACTTCACGCCGGAGGCAGTCGAGAAACAGACCGGAGTGAGCGCTGCCGTCATCCTGCGTCTCGCGCATGAGCTGACGCAAAGCGGCTCGGCGGCCGCCATGATTGGCGGCGCACCGCTCGCCCATACCAACGGCTTGTTCAACGCGCTGGCCGTGAATGCCCTGGAGTCGTTAGTGGATACCGGCCGCAGTCAGGGGCAGATACTAGGCTTTACTCCTGCGTTGCAGCCCTCGGCCTTTGCCCAGGCGAGCCTCGCCGGCCTGAGTGCGTTCGCGCAGTCGGCGCTTTCGGGGCAGCCGCACGCGCCGCAGATGCTGTTGCTTTATGAGGCAAATCCTATTTTCTCGGCTCCGCCAGGCCTGCGCATCCGTGAGGCCCTGGCAAAAATTCAAACCATCGTCAGCTTCGGCAGCTTTATTGATGAGACGAGTGCACAGGCTGACCTGATCTTGCCCGACCACGCTGCGCTCGAGAGCTGGCTCGACAGCGTGCCTGAGTCGGGGTCGATGCAAACAGTAGTCAATCTCTCACCGCCCGCTGTCCTACCGTTGCACGACACGCGTTCCATGCCCGATGTACTGCTTGGCGTGGCCCACCAGCTTGGCGGCGATGTCGCCAAGGCTCTGCCCGCGGCTACGTACGACGCCATGGTGCGCGCAGCGTACGTGCCCCTTAGGAGTCGCGCCGGCTCTGTCGATGCCAAGACTGACGACGATTTCTGGGATGCTGCGCAAACCCAGGGCGGCTGGTGGAGCACGCCCTCTCCGGCGCACAATCCTGAAGGTGTCGCGGCCAGGCACGCGCCGGTGTCTCCGCCATTGCCGGAATTTGCGGGGGCGGCCGGCGATTTTCCGTTTTATTTCCTACCCTATGTCTCGCAGTCGTTTGGCGATGGTTCGCTGGCGCATCTGCCCTGGCTGCAGGAGCTGCCTGACGTGATGACTTCGGCGATGTGGTCGAGTTGGGTGGAGATTCATCCCAAAACCGGCGAGCGCCTGGGCATCCAGCAAGGCGACCTGGTAGAGATCGCATCACCGCAGGGAAGCGTGCGTGCTCCTGCAATTCTTTCCCCTGGAATCGCACCGGACATGGTAGCCATGCCGGTCGGGCAGGGTCACGAAAATTTTAGCCGCTTCGCCAGCGGCCGCGGTGCCAACCCGCTCTCGATTTTGGCTCCGCTGGCGGAACACGAAACCGGATCGCTTGCCTGGGCTGCGACGCGGGTAAAGCTGGTGCGTGCAGGCGGCCCCGAGCAGGCGAAACTTGTGTTGTTCGCGGGTGGAATGAGCGGCTTTCCGCACCAGGAGCAACCACGTTGACAACGTCGAAAAGCATTTCCAGGAAAGGTCCGCGGATCTGCAGATCCCTCGGCTGCGCTCGGGATGACAAAGGGAAGGGCAACGGTTTCATAGAGATTGGCTGCGGGACCGAGGCGCCTTTCAGTTCAGGAACCACCTTCCATAGCAGGTCGCCCTTTCCTTTGTCATCCCGAGCCGGTTACCTCGCCTGCGGCGAGGTCATGAAACCAATGAACAAAACGCGGCCCAAATCTGCTGTTGATTCTATGTGGTTTAACATTTTGTACATAGGGAGCAAAACCCCTTGCCTGCGGCAAGTTAAGGGAGAAATGACACCGCAAGTCGCCATCCATGCGAGGCCCGGGGGGCCGGCCGTCCAAACTTCAGCCCAGCCCGGAAGGGCTGGGGCACAATTGCAAGCTGATCTGAGCGCCGTGGGCGCGGCACCCTGGCCTGCTCGCATCTTTGTCATTAGGAGCGCAGCCGGATTTCCTACTTCACTGCTCTCACCGGCGACCACGTATGTGGTTCTCCGTAAAGAGAACCACATGCAGTTGACCGAAGCCGCAATTCTCGACAGGAAATCCGGGGGAGCCGAGGGATCTGCAGTTCCGCGGACCTTTCCTGGAAATGCTTTTCGACCCAGGTAAACAGAAGGCAGGTACAACCTATGGCCCATAAATGGGGACTGGTAGTGGATCTCGATCGCTGCACTGGCTGCGAAGCGTGCGTCGTCGCGTGCCATGCAGAAAATAACATCCCTACCGCGGGCGAGGATCAGGCTGCAAGAGGGAGAGCGAAGCATTGGATTCGTGTCGAGCGTTATTGGGAGGGCGATTTCCCCAACCCGAAAGTCCGCTTCCAACCCGTCCTCTGTCAGCAATGCGACGAGGCTCCGTGCGAACCGGTCTGCCCCACTTACGCCAGCTATCACACACCCGAAGGGCTCAATTCGCAGGTCTACAACCGTTGCATCGGCACCCGCTTTTGCGCCAACGCCTGCCCGTACAACGTGCGCTTCTTCAACTATTACAACCCGCAGTGGGACATGCCCCTGCAACTGCAACTGAATCCCGACGTCTCAGTGCGCAGCGTTGGCATTATGGAGAAATGTACCTTCTGCGTGCAGCGCATCAAGGCCGCTGAGATTCAGGCAGAAGCGGAAAAGCGCGACTTGAAGGACGGCGAATTCACCACCGCCTGCGCGCAGTCCTGCGCATCGAAGGCGCTGGTGTTCGGCGATCTGAATGATCCCAACAGTGAAGTCGCACGGCTTTCCGCTTCCAATCGCGGCACCAAACTGTTGGGCGAACTAGGCACCAAGCCGAACGTGACCTACCTGGAACGAGGCACCTGGGAAGATGCAACGCACGGCTGAACAAATCGAGCAGGATCTGCTGCGGCCGCTCTTCCACAGCAGCGGCAAGTACTGGGTCGCCGTAGCACTCGCCACCAGTCTGCTGCTCGCCGGCGTGGCCGCGTTCGGCTACCAGCTCTATCAGGGGATCGGCGTGTGGGGCTTGAACTCCCCGGTCTTCTGGGCCCTCGACATCACCAACTTCGTCTTCTGGATCGGCATCAGCCACGCCGGCACGCTCATCTCTGCGATTCTGCGTCTTACGAATGCGACCTGGCGCCGTCCCGTCACTCGCTGCGCCGAAGCCATCACTGTCTTCTCCGTTCTGATCGGCGCCATCATTCCGCTTTGCCACATCGGGCGCCCGTGGCTGGGCTTTTGGATGATCCCTTATCCCAACCAACGCCATATCTGGCCTAACTTCCGCTCGCCGCTCGCCTGGGATTTCTTCGCCATCTCCACGTATCTCACCGGCAGCACCACCTTCCTCTACTTGCCCACCATCCCCGATTTCGCGGCCGTACGCGATGCCGCCACAGGCTTCCGCAAGAAGGTCTATCGCATCCTGGCGCTAGGCTGGCAGGGCACGCCGCGGCAATGGATGCGCCTCGAAACAGCGATGCACATCATGGCCGTGGTGATCGTGCCGGTAGCGGTTTCCGTGCACACCATCGTCTCCTGGGATTTCGCCATGACCCCTGTGCCCATGTGGCACTCCAGCATTTTCGGCCCGTACTTCGTGGCTGGCGCGATCTTCAGTGGCATCGCCGCCCTGATCCTGGCCATGGCTCTGCTGCGCAAGTTCCTGCACTTAGAGGAATATCTGCGCCCCATCCATTTCGAAAATCTGGGCAAGCTGCTGCTGACCATGAGCCTGCTGTGGTTCTACTTCACGTTTGCCGAGCGGCTGACTGCCTGGTACGGCAACTCCCCGCCCGAGATGGCCGTTTTTTGGGAAAGCATTCGCAAACAATTCGCGCCACTGTTCTGGACCATGCTGGTCTGCAACTTCATCATCCCCGTGCCCATCCTGGCCATCAAGCGTTTGCGTACGATCACCGGAACCGCCATTGCGTCCGCCACGGTAGTTGTCGGCATGTGGCTGGAGCGCTTCCTGATCGTCGTGCCCGCGCTGGAGCATAAGTTCCTGCCGTACTCCTGGGGAACCTACCGGCCCACCTGGGTGGAATACACGCTGATGGCCTCGAGCTTTGGCATGATGGCGCTGCTCTACCTGCTGTTTTCAAAGTTCGTTCCCATGATCTCTATCTGGGAGATGAAGGTCGGCCTGCAGACACACCGGGGCGTCCCTGTGGCCGCTCCGGCGGATGGTCACGTTGTGCTGGAGGGGTCGCAATGAATGCCCTTTACGGTCTCTACCCCGATGCGGAAGGCGCCCAGCGCGCGGTCGACGCCTTACGCGCCGCCAGTTCCGAACTCAAGTTCAATGCGCGGCAGATTGTCATTGTTTCCGGAGAGCCACACGAGGGCTATGACTTTGCTGACTCGCAAGCCACTTCGTCTCCCTATCGCTGGGCGGTGCTCGGCGCGGCCGTGGGAGGCACGACCGGTTATTTGCTCACCACGATTTCGCAGAAGTCATATCCCATCCACACCGGAGGCATGTCTCTCACGCCGGTGTGGACCAACGGCATCATCATTTACGAGATGATCATGCTCGGCGCCATCCTCACGACTCTGGTGGTGCTGCTTATCGGGACGCGGTTGCCGAACTTTAGAGCCGTGATTACGGACCCCGAGATCGGCAAGGGAAAGATATTGGTAGGGGTTGTCGATCCGCCGGAAAGCTCCCACCCGGAACTGGAAAGGCGCCTCCGGCTGGCAGGCGCCTCGCAAGTTAAGCAATCCGCTGGCACGCTCTAATTACGCTCCGGCCTTGATACTGGCCACGTGGATCGTCTTGGTCGTGGCGTTCAAGGTCCCGGTCACGGTCACCTTCGCGCCGGCAAAGGTTGCAGCCTTCCTGGCGTCGTCCAGCTGATAGGCGGTCTTGCCGGCGGGATCGTAGAGCGTGTACCGGCCGCCCATGTTTACGCAGCGGTTGGTGCAATCCTTCTCACTCTCGCCCTGCTTCGCCATGATCTGGTGCCCGCCCAGTGCGGCGCACTGGCTGTCAATGACCTCGCCCTTGTAGGTCTGCGGTGCCTGGGCAAAGATGCTCAGCGACAGGAACAGAGTGCCCGCGCAGATTGCTAGTTTCTTCATGGGATAGTTCTCCTCGTGGCCTGATATTTCGCGTTCCCAAAACAGCACGACTACCGGACTGTCCGGGATACTTTCATAATGTTTCCGCCATTGTCAATCTTCGACTAACTTGGATTGCACAGGAGATCAAGAGTGAACCAACACGCCGGCCAGCACAGTCACTCCGGGCATGATCACGCGCACTCCCACGCACATTCACATACTCACAACCACGACGGCAATGGTCACCCCTCGCGCCGCGACTTCCTTCGGGTCATGATGGGGGGCGCGCTGGCTGGGGCGTCTCTTCTCGAGCTTGCCTACCATCGTGCCGCGTGGGCTCGTGCGGCGGCTCCCGGCTCTGATGCCAATCTGTTTGAGATACAGAAGGTCGCCGACGGTATTTACTTCGCTCGGGCTCGCCCGCAGGCGATGATAAATAGCAATGCCGCCATTTTCGTCCGCTCGAATGACGTGGTGGTGGTCGATACCCATTCCAAGCCCTCGGCCGCGGCTGGTCTGATTGCGCAAATGAAGCGGGACGTAACCACCAAGCCGGTCCGCTACGTCATCAATACCCACTTTCACTGGGACCACACCCAGGGCAGCCACGCCTATCGCGTGGCTAACGAAAAGGTGGATTTCATTGCCAGCGCAGCTACCCGGGACCTGATGACGAAGCTGTCGGTTGCCAGGATGAAAGCTTCCGTCGGAGAGGTCCCGAAACAGATTGACGCGCTCCGGGATAGGGCTGCGCGTGCAGCATCGGCGGGCGAAAAAGCCTTCTGCGCGGATCAGATCCGGCAACTGCAGGCCTACCAGGCAGAACTGCAAAACTACACGCCAGAATTGCCAACGATTACCTTCGACAAATCGTATCTACTTAAGGATGCGGCGTACGATCTGCACATCGATTTTCGCGGCCACGCCCATACCGCCGGAGATGTCGTTGTCCATTGCCCGCAAGAGCGTGCGATCGCAACCGGCGATGTGATTCACGGCTTTCTGCCCTTCATCGCGGACGGTTTTCCTCGCATCTGGCCGGGCACCATTGATGCGATTGGTCACGCCGATTTCAGCAAAATCATGCCCGGCCACGCTGCCCTGCAAACAGACCGGATAGCCATGATCAACCTGAGGAACTATATAGAGGAGCTGACGGGCAAGGTGGAGCAAGGCAGGAAGGCAGGCCTGACCGTGGCCGAAATGCAAATGCGCATTACTGTCGCGTCCTTGAAGTCACTTCACTCCAATGGTTATGAAGCGTATCTGGCGCGCATGAGCGAGCAGAGCCACTCACGCTTTGCCCAGGTGGCCCCATTGCAAAATGGAGTGAACGTGAATATTGCCGATATTTATACCAACCTCGACAAAATCTAGCGTGACCGAGCCAGGCTCATTTTCAAACGGATCTCTCTCATGATCACAGAGCTAGCAAGCTTGCGGTTTCGTGGACAGCAGGCCTGACACTTTCAGGAAAGCGGAATCCCCGACGACTAGCCATCGGCCACGCCTGCTTGTCCGCCTTCCAATGCTGCGCCTGCCGCTTTAGCTCCTTCTCCGTAACCAGCGCATGCTATACGTAGCCTCTAAAGCCCGGGTGGCGGGCCGTCCATTCCATTTCCAGCGACGTTGTTGTCGAGCGGATGTCTCCGGCCAAAAGTAACCTCCGAAAACGGTAACCGGCGGTTCGGCAAAAAGCCCCCGCGTCAACACTAAACTCCGGCCCGCTGTATCTAATCCATAACAAAACGATTTCGGCAGAGATCAGATTCTCGCGCGTCCGTTCCCTAGTCGGCAGTTGCCGGTAGTCCACGGCCTAAACGCGAGCGAAGGACGGCTTTACCGCTGTCCGGTGTCACACCCGATCCC
>JBAVQC010000436.1:0-3782 GCA_049693715.1 Acidobacteriaceae bacterium
GCAGGAAATCCGGGTCGGGATGACAGAAAGGGGAGGGTTGCTGTATGGAAAGGACCATTTCTAAAGGACACGGTGGTTGTTGGGCCGGGAAAACGCATTAGCAGCTGCCGTCTCCTATGACAACCGCCTTCTCCTGTACAACAACCCTCCCCTTTCTGTCATCCCGAGCGTAGCCGAGGGATCTGCGGTTTGCTTGTTGTGTAACCGTTACTGAGGGATATCAATGGCTTCCATTGACGAATTGAATCGGCGGTTCGCTATTCCTGGGGTGGCACAGATTGCTGCCGGTAATGGCGGGTTGCCTCGGATCAGGATCACGACGCCCGCGGCTACTGCGGAAATCTACCTGCACGGCGCACAGGTTACGTCATGGCGTCCGGCGGGCGGCGAGGAGGTTATCTTCTTGAGCGAGCACTCGCAGTTTGAGGCAGGAAAGGCGATTCGCGGCGGTATCCCGGTTTGCTTTCCCTGGTTTCGCAATAAGGTGGACGATCCCAAGGCGCCTTCGCACGGAGTGGTGCGCACCAAGGCGTGGAAACTCGACTCGGTGGAGAGTCAAGCAGACAAGGTGGTGGTAAGCCTCTCGACCGTAAGCGATGAGGGGACACGGGCCTGGTGGCCGCATGACTTTCACCTGGTGCACCGGGCTACCATCGGCGCCGAGCTTATGCAGGAATTAGTGACGACCAACACGGGCGCGGCGCCGGCGCGCTTCGAAGAGGCCCTGCATACGTATTATCGCGTGGGCGCAGCCGAGAAGGTTCGTATCAGTGGACTAGACGGAGTGGCGTATCTCGACAACACGGATGGTAACCGGGAGAAGCGGCAAGCGGGCGATATCGTATTTACTGCGCAAACGGATCGCGCTTACCTCGATACGACGCATGCGGTGGAAATTCTCGACCCCATCCTGCAGCGCCGGATACGGCTGGAAAAGCAAAACTCGCGCACGACGGTGGTGTGGAATCCCTGGAGCACGGGCGCTCAAACGCTTTCCGATTTGGGAGACGATGAGTGGCAGACCATGGCCTGTGTCGAGGCTAGTAACATGCGCGTCTATCCTGTGGACCTTGCGGCAGGACAGCAGCACACCATGAAGACGGTGATCAGGGTGGCCGCTCTCTAATATCTAAATCTAGGGCTCGTCGCAGTTGCCGTAGAGGGCTTGAATCAAAGGCGCCTCCCAGCGCCGGCGGGATAGCATGAAGGGCTGCTTGCCGGTAAAAACGCGGACTTCCGCGGTGTCCAGTTCCTTGGCCAAGGCTAATCCAAAGACCAGCAGGCTCTCGCGCAGAAATCGCCAGGAGGAGAAGGAAAAGACCTGGTCCGGCTCGTCTACCAGCGTCGGCTGAAGTACCAGAAAGACCCCTGGCCGCACCCGCGAACTCCCACGTTCCGACCGCGGTTTGATGATGCCTATGTACTCGGCGGCGGGGATCCGGACAGGTGTTTGCTGCGTGGGCCTATTCACACCAGAGCTATCGGCAGGCGAGGGTCCTCAGTTTCAGCGCTGTCCGAAATTCAAACATTGGTTTGTGCCCACGGTGGTTGCAGGCGGGAGATGATGGCGTCCACATCGTAGACGCAGCCTCCCCAGACGCCTCCACTGGCTTCAACCAGGGCGGCCCACAAGCGCGTGTCGTCGGGGAGCGCGGGGTGGGGGCGGAGATCGGCACGGGATCGTCTCGCCCTTAACCGGATGGCCCCTTCTTCCGGGCCGAAGTGCTCGCGTGCATCACCTACCAGGTTGACCGACCCGGTTAATTTTTCGCGATCAATGATGATTTCGATTTGGTCCCCATCGAGCAGCTTGCCGATGGCTCCGCCGGCCAGGGCTTCGGGGGAGATGTGGCCGATGCAGGCTCCGGTGGAGACTCCGCTGAACCGCGCGTCCGTGAGCAAGGCTACATGTTTGCCGGAGGGCAACCACTTGAGGGCCGAGGTGATCTGGTAGATCTCTTCCATACCGGCGCCAGCGGGGCCGCCGCAGACCAGCACCATGACGTCGTTTTGCTGGATGTCACCATTCTTGATGGCGTGAATGGCGGCTTCTTCGGAGACGAAGACCCTGGCGGGTCCGGCGTGATGAAAGATGTTGTCCGGCCCGATGACAGACGGATCGATCGACGTGCTCTTGACCACGGAACCTTCCGGTGCCAGGTTGCCGTGAGGGAAACATACTGTGGGGGTAAGGCCGCCGGCGCGGGCGCGATCGGGATCCATGATGACGTCGTCGGGGTCGATGCCGTCGCGGGTCATGAGGTTTTTGCGCAGTGCGTGGCGGCGGGGGCTGCTTTCCCACCAGTCGAGGCAGGTGTCGAGGGTTTCTCCGGAGACGGTTTTTACTTTGGTGTTGAGCAGCCCTGCGCGCCTCAGGTGGAGCATGACTTCGGGGAGTCCTCCGGCGAGGAAGACTTGCACGGTGGCAAAATTGCGCGGGCCGTTCGGGAGGGCGTCCACCAGGCGTGGGACGGTGCGGTTGATTTGGGCCCAGTCGGCGGCTACCGGGCGCTTGAGTCCCGCGGAGTAGGCGATGGCCGGGAGATGGAGAAGCAGGTTGGTGGATCCGCCAAAGGCAGCGTGAGCCACCATAGCATTTTCAATTGACGCCTGGGTGAGGATGTCGTGGGTGCCGAGGTGGAGTGCATGCAGGCGCAGGATGGCCGCGGCGGAGCGGCGGGCTGCATCGAGCCAGATGGGTGCGCCGGAGGGGGCGAGTGCGGTGTGGGGCAGGGCGAGTCCCAGGGCTTCTGCGATCACTTGTGAGGTGGCGGCGGTTCCCAGAAATTGGCAACCGCCTCCCGGAGTGGCGCAGGCGCGGCAGCCCATTTCCGCTGCGGTTTCCAGGGTGATTTGTTTTTGCGCGTAACGTGCTCCGATGGTTTGGACTTTGCCGGCGTCTTCTCCGGAGTCGGGTAAGAGGGTGACTCCTCCGGGGATGAGGATGGTGGGCAGTGGGCCGGCGGAGGCCAGGGCCATCATCATGGCGGGGAGGCCCTTGTCGCAGGTGGCGATGCCGATCACGCCCATTCTTGTAGGAAGGGAGCGCATGAGGCGGCGGAGCACGATGGCGGCGTCGTTGCGATAGGGGAGAGAGTCGAGCATGCCGGTAGTGCCCTGGGTGCGTCCGTCACAGGGATCGGTGCAGGCTCCGGCAAAGGGGATGGCGTTGAGGGATTTCAGAGTGATGGCAGCTTCGGCTACGAGTGCGCCCAGCTCCCAGTGGCCGGTGTGGAAGCCGAGGGCGATAGGGGTTCCGTCGGGGGCGCGCAGGCCTCCGTGGGTGCTGAGGATGAGGACTTCCGAGCCGATGAGTTTTTGCGGTTCCCAACCCATGCCTGCGTTTTGGGTCAGGCCGAAGAGATTGCCTGAGGGCGCGTTGAGGAGCATTTCCGGGGTGATGGGAAGCTGGCCCTGCGGGCCGGGGGCGTGGGTGGCTACGTCGTCCAGCCTTAGCGTAGGGGTTTCCAGGACGGAGGATAGGGTGATGGCGGGAATGGGGTTCTCCTGTTCAGGGTTAATTGTAAGATGCCGGGATGGTTGAAGGGCTTGAACGGCGACAGCGGGAGGGGACCTGCACTTTGTCACGTTCGGTTGCTTCCATCGGTGTGCGTATTTGGGGAATGCGGGGTCGAGGGATTTGTTTGAGGATGCGCTGCAAAAGATACGGCGCTCATATCGGTTCGATGTTGTGGGTTACGTGGTGATGCCGGAACACGTGCATATGTTGTTGGGTGAACCAGGCACGGATTTGCTCGCAGTAAGTTTGCAGGCACTGAAAC
>JBAVQC010000437.1:0-31769 GCA_049693715.1 Acidobacteriaceae bacterium
AAACTATCCCGCGCCTCACGTTCAGGCGACCACGACCGGCGAAAAAGTATCATCTTAAGAGCGTCTGGAACTTCCCCTCAAGCCCAAAGCTGGTTAGAACACACAATTTTGCGACGGAAAGTAGCTAGTCGGCAAAGATCGCAGAGTAGTCGCGGAACTTGTAGTCCTTGCGCTGCGATCTCCCGGAAGACCAGTTCACCCTGGCATGGAAATGCTTGGTGCGCGATATGTGATCGTCCAGGATGTCACATGCCTTGGAGACGTTCCCGGCGGTGAGCAGTTCGAGTATTTTCTGATGCTCGTCAAAGGCTCGATTCCTGTATACGGCCGTGTCCATGAAGCGGTAGCGCAGTGCCCCAACGCTGTGCCCGATATTTCCGTAGGACTGAATGAGGTAACGATTCTGGCTGTGCTTGATGAAGGTTTGGTGGAAGTCCGTGTCCAGCAGCTTGCTTCGGAAAAGATCCCCCGAACGATAGGCGTCGTTCATTTCTTCAACGATTTTCTTAAGCGAGCGCAACATGGCGGAGGCAGCGTTTTCCATAGATACGCAGAGGGCGCGCTGCTCCAGCAGTAAGCGAAAATCGCATAGTTCCTCAATCTCTTCGCGTGTGGGGCTGAACACGTAGCTGCCCGACTGAGGAATGACGACCACCAATCCCTTGAGGCGAAGCTCATTGAGGCTTTGACGAATCGGAGCCTTACTAACCTCCAAAGCCTTGGCCAGATCATTCTCAGAAAGCGGCTCCCCCAGATCCAACCTGCCATAAACGATGGCATTGAGAATTTTTTCATAAGCCATCTGCGTGAGCTTGGTATCGGATAAGGACGCGCGCGGACTCTCCGGGGCGGGCCGGGCCGGCATTGGAAGTCGTGCGACCTTAGCACTCATATGGCGCTCGCGATGGCCTTTCCCAGTTCAGTGGTTGTGGCATTGCCACCCAGATCCGGTGTAAGGCGACGATTTGGCGCTGCCAGGATAGCCTCCAGCGCATGAAGGACGGCCGTGCCGGCCTCGGGTTCCCCTAAATGCTCCAGCATCATGGCTCCCGACCAGATCTGGCCGATAGGATTGGCAATTCCCTTGCCTGCGATGTCCGGAGCCGAGCCATGCACCGGCTCGAACATCGATGGAAATATTCGTTCCGGGTTGATATTTGCCGAAGGCGCGACCGCAATTGTTCCGGTGATCCCAGGGCCGAGATCCGACAGAATGTCTCCGAAGAGATTGCTGGCGACGACCACGCTGAAGCGCTCGGGTGACATGACAAACCGGGCGGCGAGAATATCGATGTGATATTGGTCGGCGCGAATCTCCGGATATTGGCTGCTCATGGCTAAGAAGCGCTCGTCCCAGAAGGGCATGGAATGAAAGATACCATTGGACTTGGTTGCCGACGTTACATGGTCGCGTCCCAGCCGCTTCGCCAGATCAAAGGCGTAACGGAGAATCCGATCGGTTCCTCTCCTGGTAAAGATCGCTTCCTGAATGACTGTTTCGTGCTCGGTACCGGCGTGGAGGCGCCCGCCGATCTGGGAATACTCTCCTTCTGTATTTTCGCGCACGATCCACATGTCGATATCGCCTGGACGTCTATCACGAAGTGGCGGAGTGATCCCGGGTAACAGCCGCACCGGTCGCAGGTTGACGTACTGGTCAAACTCACGCCGAATGGGAATCAAGAGTCCCCATAGCGACACATGGTCGGGCACTCCAGGGTAGCCCACCGCGCCGAGAAAGATCGCGTCGTGGTCTCGTAACCTGTGTATGCCATCTTCCGGCATCATCCGGCCAGTGGCCTTGTACCTTTCGCAACTCCAGTCAAAATGCTGGAAGCGAAAGCCGATGCCAAACTTTGCGCCAACCGCTTCCAGAACGCGCAATCCCTCAGGGACAACTTCCTTCCCGATCCCGTCTCCTGGAATGACTGCGATGGTGTAGGTTTTCATGACGCTTCTAGGCGGAAAGTGCAAGCGTTGCTAGATGCAGCGGCCGCCGTCGACCTCCATACAAACCCCGGTGATGAACTCCGCCTCATCGCTGGCCAGGAATGCGCATGCTTTGGCTACATCGATGGGCCGGCTGAGCCGCCCCATGGGGATGGTGCTGATCACCTTCTGGCGGCCTATCATGGCATCGCCCGCGGGTAAGAAATCGGCGAGCAGGCCAGTCTCTCCCATCACCGGGTTGACAGCATTCACACGAATGGCATCAGGAGCTAATTCGACTGCCATCGACTTGGTCAGGAGGTTGGCTGCCCCTTTCGAGCCGTTGTACCAGGTCAATCCCGGACGGGGGCGCACGCCTGCCGTGGAAGCAACGTTAACGATGTTGCCTGAGCCCTGCCGCCGAAACACCGGCACCGCATGGATGGCACCCAGATAGATGCTCTTAACGTTGACCGCATACACCCGATCAAAGGTTGCTTCATCGACATCAAGCATCGGCATATTCTTGTGTGTTGTCCCCGCATTGTTCACCAGAATGTCCAGTTTCCCGAAACTGCTTACTGCGAGCGCAACCATGCGAGCGACCTGGGCACTCTGGGTAACATCGATATGCGCCGCCACGGCATCGCAGCCTGCGGCTTTGATTTCTGCCGCAACTCTTTCCGCTTCCTGGCAACGGATATCGGCAACCACAACCTTCGCGCCCAACTCGGCGAAGTGTTTGGCGATGCCTTCACCAAATCCCCCGCCGGATCCGGTAACAATTGCAGTTCGACCTTTGAGTTTCATTGTGCCTTTCATTTGCGCTTTAGACGCCGCCCATACAGAGGTACTTCACTTCGATGTAATCTTCGATACCGTACTTTGATCCTTCTCTTCCGATGCCAGACTGCTTCACTCCTCCGAACGGAGCCACTTCGGTGGAGATAAGTCCTTCGTTGATGCCCACAATGCCGTACTCCAAAGCCTCAGCCACGCGCCACACCCGCCCGATATCGCGTGTATAGAAGTAGGAGGCCAGGCCGAACTCCGTGTCGTTGCTCATAGCGATGACTTCCTCCTCAGTGGAGAAGCGGGTCAAGGGAGCTACCGGCCCGAAGGTCTCTTCGTTCATCAGCTTTGTTCCTCTGGGCACATCAAGAAGGATTGTGGGCTCGAAGAAGTTCCCGCCCAGAGCATGGCGCTTACCGCCGCAGGAAATCTTTGCGCCATGACCGACAGCGTCGCGAATGTGCTCTTCGGCCTTTTCGACTGCTGCCTGATCGATGAGGGGCCCGATGGTCGTGCCGGCGCTCATACCGTTGCCGACGACGAGCGCATCTACCGCGTCCTGCAGCTTGGCAGTGAAAGCGTCGTAGATGCTGCCCTCAACAAAGATGCGGTTGGCACAAACGCATGTCTGGCCGCCGTTGCGGAATTTCGAGATCATTACACCGGCCACAGCCCGATCGAGATCGGCGTCGGCGAAGATGATGAAAGGTGCGTTTCCTCCTAATTCCAGCGATACCTTTTTGACCGTGCCTGCGCATTGCTGGAGCAATAGCCGGCCTACTTCAGTCGAACCGGTGAAGGACAGTTTTCGTACCACGGGACTCGAAGTGAGCACGCCCCCCACTACCTCGGGCTCCCCGGTAATAATGTTGAGCACCCCCTTTGGCATCCCGGCTCGTTCGGCTAGCTCGGCGAGAGCAAGCGCGGAGTAAGGCGTTGATTCGGCAGGCTTAATCACAACGGTGCAGCCCGCGGCCAGTGCGGCCCCCGCTTTGCGGGTGATCATCGCGTTGGGGAAATTCCAGGGAGTGATTGCCGCCACGACACCAATCGGCTGTTTGATCACCACGATCCGGCGATCGGCGGAGGTAGCAGGAATTACGTCACCGTAGATGCGCTTTGCCTCTTCGGCAAACCACTCGATAAATGATGAGCCATAAGCGATTTCGCCCCGCGCCTCGGCAAAAGGTTTGCCTTGCTCAAGCGTCAGTATAACCGCCAGGTCATCCTGATTCTGCATGCAAAGATCGAACCAGCGGCGCAGAATCTGGGATCTCTCCTTGGCGGTCTTGGCTCGCCAGGCCGGCAAAGCCACCTGCGCTGCTTCAATAGCGCGTTGCGTGTCCGCGGCGCCGAAGCTGGGAACCGTGCCGATCTGGCTCCCATCGGCAGGATTGGTGACAGCAAAGACGCCACCATCCTCCGCGCTGACCCACGCACCGCCCGCGTAGCACTGCTGGCGAAACAACTTCTCGTCGTTAAGGAACGTTTTGACTGAGCTCAAAACAACGGATGTCAACATACGCGGTTCCTCGCGACCTGGCCGGTTTCAAAAGCGTGAAGGCCTTCCAGCAGCAAGAGGCCCATGGCGTTACGGGTATCTTCTGTGGCGCTGCCAATGTGCGGAGTAAGAAATACATTGTCCAATGTACGGTACCGCGGATCAACATCCGGTTCGTGGTCGAAAACGTCCAAGCCGGCAGCAAATATCTTCTTCGCGGCCAGCGCGTCAATCAACGCATCGTCGTCGATCATCTCTCCTCGCGCGATGTTCACCACAATGGCGTTCGGGGGCAACAATGCAATGCGTCGGCGATTGAGAAATCCGGCAAGATCCGGCGTTCCCGGAGCGGTGATCAGAAAAATGTCACTCACCCCAAGCAAGCTCTCCGGGGTGTCATGGTAAACAGCGTCCTTCTCGAACTGAGGCGTCAACGGCATTCGGTTGTGATAATGAACGTGAACCCCAAAGCTGCGGGCACGATCCGCGACCGCCTGGCCGATTCTGCCCATTCCCAAAATGCCCAACCGCTTTCCGGTCAGTCCAAGCCCCAGCAATTGCGTGGGTGCCCAACCCGGCCACTGACCAGACCGCACCAGCACCTCCCCTTCGTGACCGCGTCGCGCGGCGTTCAGGATGAGGAGCATGGCGATTTCAGCACATGAATCGGTGAGGACACCTGGAGAATTGAAGACCGCTACTCCGTGGGCGCGTGCGGTATCGATATCGACGTGATCGAAACCCACGGAGAGCGTTGCCACTGCTTTTAGACTCCCCGCAAGCGTTTCGAACACCAAACGCGATACCTGCTCCGTAGCGGAGACGAACAAATAGTCACAATTCAATGCGTTGCTTGCCAGCTCCTCGTCGTTCATCGCACACCCGGAAGGATTCTTGAGAACCTGATACCGCTCGCTGATTTTCGCTTCCACCAAAGTGGTGAAGGAACGCGCCAGATAGGCTTTCAACGTACCTGAACGTGCTTGGCACAGAGCCGGCGGCATAGTTTCACGATAAATTGGAATATCAGTTCTTCGCAAGACGCCGGCCAAGGTCCGATGCACCTTTCGTAAGTATTCTGGCCCCCCCACTGACTAAAATGCCGGCGGCGGGGTGCCCACAGCACAAGCAAGACTTCCCTTTCCCCACGGGGCCCCGCGCCTGACCCACTCAGTCAAAGTGCCGATATCCTCGTCGGGCAGCTTCGGGCCGGGCGGCATCATCACCGGGAACTGCATCAGCCCTCCGTCGCGGACAATTGCGTGAATAAGAATGCTTTGTTGGGGCTTATAAGGCACGACCGCCGGCCCCCGCTCGCCACCATCCAGCACCTCCTTCCGGGTGTAGAACGACAGGTCGCTCGCCTGAATCTGCTCGTTGTGGCAAGACGTGCAATGACCGCACAGTATCGGCGCTACACGTTCTTCAAAGAAGGCTGCGTCCTTAGCGTCAGCGTGGTCTGCCGCCATGCAATAACCGCTGATCATCAACGTGGTGATGCAGCACGCTTTTGTAACCAATTTCCCCATATTTGCTCGGCCTCTTTGTGCGTGACCCCGATTAAGTGCCTAAAGTATGTCCGCGGCGTTCCCGCCCTATCGCCGCCATCACGCTCGCGAGAATAAACACGCTAACCGCCGTAAGTGCCATGGCCGTTGCATAACTTGTCTTCTGCGCGAACACTGCCTCGATGTACACGACGGAGCTGGCGAGGGTGCCGGCGCTTTGGTAAGCGAATCCGGGCAGAAAGGCCCGGACCGAATTCGGAGAGAGTTCCGCCAAATGCGCCGGAATGACGCCCCATGCTCCCTGAACCATAAATTGCATGAGGAAGGCACTTGCAATCAACAATATCTGGTTGGGGGCGTAGGCCCAGACGGGAATCAACACCATTCCCATTACGAACGCAGTAATCACTGCGCGGCGCCGGCCCCATTTATCGGAGAGATGTCCAATGATGACACCTCCGAGAATAGCCCCCACCGCCGAGAACGCTGTGATCGCGGAGCGTCTGGCCGGGCTAAAGTGCCACTCCCGCTGCAAGAACGTTGGGTACATGTCAAGGGTGCCGTGCGACGCAAACAACATCATCGTTATGAAGATCAGCAGATACAGAAAGAGCTTCCAATGAGAAGCGATTTCACGCGCGTGTTGTGCCCAGCCTACCTTTTGCGGCTGTGTCTCCCGCCAGACTTCTGATTCCTGTACGCGAAAGCGAATGAACAGCACCAGCAGGATCGCAGGCAGGCTCCCGATAAAGAACAAGGGCCGCCAGCCCACGTGCGGATAAACCAGGAAGTAACAGATCGCCGCAACCACATTGCCTGACGCGTAGCCCTGTTGGAGCAACCCGGAAAGCATTCCCCGCTTATTGGCCGGGGCCTTCTCCATGGCCAAGGATGCCCCTACGCCCCATTGCCCTCCCATCACGACACCAAAAAGGGCCCGCACGGCCAACAACGTGGCATAGCTGGCCGCCAGGCCGGTGAGAATTTCCGCTATCGCGAAAAGTCCGGTGTTGATCATCAACGGTAGGCGCCGCCCGTAGCGATCGGCCATCAATCCAAAGACGAATCCGCCCACGGGCCGAAAGGCAAGCGTCATGGTGATAACCAGAGCGATCTGCGCGTCTGATTTGTGAAAGTCTCGTGCGATGGCGGTCAGGCAAAAGGTCACCAGGAAGAAGTCGAACGAATCCAGCAGCCATCCTGAGAATCCAGCCACGACAGCCGGCAGATGACCACTTGACGTCTCACCCTTCACTGTGGTCTCCAAGACACACCTCCGCGGTTTGCGGATTCACCTGGAGGAAAGGCGAAGTCCCCTCGCGATGATCAAGCCCCTTTAGCGTTTCTGACCGACTCCAAACTGATCGTTATTGCGAACCGGCTTGCCATCTTTGAAATCGATTTCGACGATTTTTTCGCTTTGCAGCTGGGTACCGGTCTCATCGCGAAGAGTGCAGACGATCTTTCTTGTTTTGCGGTCAATGACGTCACCACTGGAGGGGATCACATACTTCCCGTCAGTAGTCATAAACATCCAGCCCGGCATGTCGCTGGTTTTGACGTCTGCAATCTGCTTGGGCGGAATGACTGTATTGTCGAAGACATGGACGTAATTGTTGGCACCATCCGCAAGCCAAATCTCCTTTTCGTCCGGCGATAATGCAATGCCGTGGCTGGGGCAGCCATGCCGCTTGACCGGCCCCGGCTGAAACCCCTGAACCGTCACCTTGTAGAGCTCTTTGCCGGTCTTGATATCGCCAATCTCAAATCCCAGCAGTTCGTTGACGTTGACATAGCAGCGGGAATTGCTTCCGTCGACGGTAAACGGACGGACGACGTTGGAGAATGGCCCAACCTTTTCGACGACTTTGTTGGTGGAGGGGTCCGCAACGAGCAGATAGTTATAGTGCAAGCCCGCCAGATAGACGCGGCTTCCATCCTCGGCGTAGATCGTGTTGTGGGATCCGGTGTTGGTCTCGATCTTGGTAATCAGATTTCCATTCGATGCGTCGACTACGTTCCAGAATGGGCCTTCGAGCGACGGCATATAGATGGTCTTTCCGTCAGTCGAGATGGCGAGCCGATCGCAGCCTCCTTCGAAGGTCTTCTCCCAGAGCATTTTATCGGTCACGAGATCGAAAGCTGCCAGCCGGTTGATCGTGGTTACGTAAATCCTGCCGGACTTGGCGTCGGCCGCGATGCCCTTCACGTTTTCAACCTTCTTATCAGGATCTACCGTCCAGGTTGGGATCCGCTTGACGAACTTGTAGCCGTTGTCCATATCAAAGACTACGATCCCGATGCCACCATGTTGCAGGTAGTTCCGGACACCTGGAACTGCGGCATACAAGTAGCGATGGTCTTGTGCATAGGCTTGCGCAGCAAGCAGGGCAATGATCGCGAATGTCAGCAAGCGCCAGGCGCCGGTCAGTAGGCTTCGGATTCTCACGATTGAAATGGTCACGTCTGTCAGTCTCCTAGGGTTGTGTGTAACGTGATGCGGTAAAGTGCCCCTACCAATACAGCTTCATCGCCAGTTGGATTTCCCGGGAGGTTCGCTGGAAGAGTACTGGCGCACCTGCGGAGCTGATGGTTCCGGCGGCCGCAGTCCCAATCGATGAATTGGGATTGTTGAACTGTGGGGTGTTGAAGATGTTGAAAGTCTCCGCGCGGAACTGAAGCCGACGGCTTCCATCGCTGGAGAAGATCAGATCTTTGAACAAGGATGCGTCAAACTGTTTAGTACCGGGTCCGTACAGAATATTGCGCCCCGAATTACCAAACGTATATTGTCCAGGCGAAACAAAGTCAGAAGTGTTGAACCATTCGTGGATGGAGGGATTGGTTAACTTTCCCGTGCCTACCCGATTCGGCCACTGCACTCCAGAGCCAGAGTTCAAGAGGCTGGTGGCCAAGAGGGGAGTGAATGGGGAGCCTGTCTGAAACGTATCGATGCTGTTTAGTTGCCATCCCCCGACGAGCGCTTGCTTAAAGCCGCCCGCATGCGTGGCAAACAACTTACCCCGGCCGAACGGCAGCTGGTAAGACCAGCTCAATACCACGCTCTGACGAGTGTCAAAGTCCGAATTGCCGCGATTCGCCGCCAGATCCAGTGGATTCTGTGGAGACTCCAAATTGCCTTGTCCGCTGGAGTTGTCGATGCTGTGTCCCCAAGTCCAGGCTCCCTGGAAGTCCAGCCCGATGGAAAGTCGATTGATGTAGGTGACTTGGAGAGAGTTGAACTCTGAGTTGCCGCACACACAGTTGTTCGAGCCGTCGGCCAGATTGGGAAATTCCCTGCGCGCCGCAACCGCCCCGGGCCCGGGGACCGCTTCGTTCTGGTTGTAGGTCAAGAGTATGTGATCGCCGGTCTGGCCAACATAGGCGATCGAAAAGACGTCGTGAGCTGTCAGCTGCCTCTGGAAATTAAGGTTCCATTCGTTAGCAGAGGGATTGGGATAGCGACGGGAAAAGATATTGAAGGAAGAGCCGGCGATGGGGAACAGTGTCGGGCGGGCCTCGGGAAAACCCGCCGAGATCGCCAGAGCCGCAGCGTATCCTGTTGCGCTTGAGCTATTAGTTTGAATTAGTGAGCCATTGTAGGGTGCGTTCTTCACCATGGGATTGGAGTTGTTATTTTCGAATGCATAGAAGATGCCGGCCCCTCCACGAATGACCGTCCTTGGATCGAGGCTATAGGCAAAACCAAGGCGAGGGCCGAAGTTGGTATAGCGGCCGCGAGTGATGGTGTTTCCGTAGTAGGGCGGAGTTCCCACCAGGACCAGCGTTCCGCCACCCGTTGGCACGAAACCGGAAAGGCGATCGGCGCGCTCTCCCCACGGCGTAACGAGATCATCACGCAGTCCAAGATTCAACGTTAGCTTCGGTGTGACGCGCCAGTTGTCCTGGATATATATGGTCGGCTGAAAACGCTGCGTGCTAAAGAATTTGGTTACGTCGAGCTCTGAACTGATGGGACGTCCGTATAAGAAGTCCGCCAAGCCATAGCCGGTATAGACACCGCTGAAAGTAAAGTTCCCCACTGGATAGCCGGGGGAGTAGAAGGCAAAGCGCAAGCTGCGCCAGTCGAAGCCGACTTTGATCTCATGGCTGCCCTTCACCAGGCTCACTGCCTGGTTGAATTCATAATTGTTATTGACTTTTTTCAGACTTCCCGAACCGTCGCCCAAACCGACTTGCCCGGAAATGCTGAAGTTGGTCAAACCAGTGGCGCCGCCGGCATTGGCGTTAGGAATGCCAAGTTGTTCCGCCAGATCTCCGTAGGATGTATCGGTATCGATAATCTGTTCCACCAGCCGGGAGTAGCCGAACCGGGCCTCGTAATACTCGTTGGTGCCAATCGATCGACCGTAGCCCAGGACGACTTGCTTTCCTGGGATCGGTGTCCGTCCGGGACGGGACGGGCCGCCCCCGATTGCCGGAGCGGGAAGATAGCCCGGAGTAATGGTATCGGGATTTTCCTGGCTATAACGGCCGAAGATCTGCGCCTTGTCTGTCTTGTAATCGATACGCAGATCTCCCTGGTCAATCACGTTATCGACGGATCCGTTGAAAAGGTAATTGTTGATGAGGGCGGGATTGGCAGGATTGATGTTCGGGAGTGGAAAGAGCGCGATCAGGTTTGCCGCGGTCGGATCAATGTGTTGAACCTGATTGTTGGGCAGCGGCGTGGTGGTGCCCGGGACCTTGAGGGTAATGGGCTTGGCTTGACTGAGCAGCGCGGAAAAATCCCCAGTATGGAAAGCTGCGGTCGGCACCGTACTCACGTAGGTTTGCGCCTGACTGGTGCGCTTGCCCTCATAGTCCGCAAAGAAGAAAAGCTTGTCCTTCCCGTTGAATAAGTGAGGAATGATCACCGGCCCGCCGACGTTCGCACCGAACTGATTCAGGTGGAAAGGAGGAATCGGGTTGGTCTTAGAGTCAAAGTAGTTCTTGGCGTCCAGGTCTGAATTGCGAAGAAATTCGTAGAAGGTTCCGTGGAACTGGTTGGTGCCTGAACGAAAGGTGACGTTAATGATCGTCGGGTTACCGCCATAGGCAGCAGGCGCGCTGCTGGTCTGAACCTTGAATTCCTGAATAGCGTCAACCGGAGGAAAGAAGAACAGGTCGCCGGCATCGTTCTCGGTACTCAAAATTCCGTCGAACAAATAAACCGTATCTTCCGACGGGTTGCCGTTAATCACTGCGCCATTCGTTCCTCGGCCGCTGGTGTAGCCCTGCTGGATGGAGTTGGATGCATTGCCGTGGTTGTTTACACCGGGGGCCAACTGGACCAACTGGGTGAAATTGCGTCCATTGAGCGGAAGGTCTACAACCTGTTGCTCGGTGCGCAGATTGCTTACCTCAGACGAGGCGGTGTCGATGGTCTCGACATTGCTGGTGACGGTAACGCTCTGGGTTTCAGCCCCAACCTCCATCGGCAGGTTCAATTCCAGGCGTTGGCCGACAACCAATTCGAAGTCCTGCGTCTTTTGCTTGAACCCGGCGAGTTTTACCGTAATGGAGTACCGGCCTGGTGGCACTGCAACAAAATCGAACTCGCCCGCGGAAGACGAAGACGCCTGACGAACCGCGTCGGTAGCGAGACTTCGAAGTTCAATCGAAGCATTCGGAACCACTGATCCCGCGGGGTCTGTTATCACACCGACGACTGACCCAGCCTCAAACTGTGCCCAGACAACGGTAGAGGCTAGGAGAGCTGAACAGACTGCTAGCAAGAACGTTCGTTTCATCATTGCCGCCCTTTTGAGGTTCGAATAATTAATTCAGAGACTCTAGCGCCTGATTTTGAACCCTGTCAAGTCGAAAATGGCAAAAATCGACAAAACTGATATTCCACAATATTTCGTGCCCTGATCCCGCTGCATACCTGAATGTGGCTAACCTGAATCCGCTTCTGCTTGTCTTTGGTGGTTTTTTTGCAATACTATTCAGCGCATGAATCGACGGACATTTTTCTCGCTTGCTGGAGCGGTAGCGGCTTCCCCGGCTCTCGCCTTTGGAACTGACATGCAAAAACAGCTCAAAATCGTCGGCCTCGAAACCGATGTTCTGCGATTCCCTCCGGGACAAATCTTCTACGACGCTATCCATGAATTTGGTCCAGCGAGTGGTGCGGTGGTGTTGCGCTTACAAACAGATGCCGGGATTACCGGCTGGGCGAGCAGCTCGTTTGGAACCATGGCGGGAGGGCCACTCGTTCTGCAAAGCATCTTGCAGAACGAAGTGAAGCAGGTGTTAGTTGGACAGGATCCAGCCTTTCCCAAGCGCTTGCGTTCGGATTTGTGGAAGGCACTGGAATATTCCGGAGTCCAAGGAGTGGCCCAACTTGCGATCTCCTCTGCCGAAGTCGCTATCTGGGACATTCTTGGAAAGTGTGCCCAAATGCCTGTGTACAAGATGCTGGGCGCATTCGGCGACCGAATCCCCACGTATTCCATGTGCGGCTGGTACTATCCGAACGATAATGACCTGTCCCAGTTCAAGAAAAAACTGAATGACGCGTTTGAGGAGGGATTTACCGCAGCCAAAATCAAGGTAGGCCGATTTTCGCTCGACGATGACGTCAAACGCATCAAGGTAGCGATGGAGATTGCGGGAAGAGAGCGGCCGATCATGGTCGACGCCAATCAAAAATTCGATGTAAGCGAGGCGATTCATCGGGGCAAGGTCTACCAGGAAATGGGCTGCTACTGGTTCGAAGAGCCGATCGTTCCTTACGACCACGCGGGTTATGCCCAAGTCGCAGAGGCATTAGACATGAGAATCGCTACTGGAGAAAACGAGTACACCAAATACGCGTTTGCTGACTTGATCGCGCGCCGCGGCGTCGACGTCGTTCAACCCGATGGCAGACGCGCAGGTGGTGTTGCGGAATGGATGGAAATTGGAGCCATTGCGGATGCGGCCAAGTTACCCATCGCCAGCCATGGTGGTGGGCCAGAGGATTTGCAGATGCTTCTTGCCATGCCGAATGCGATCTATATGGAGGGCGGCAGCTTCAAGAATCATACCTCGACCATCGAAACCCTTCGCATGGTAGACAGCGCGGTCCTGGCGCCGCAGAACCCTGGAATGGGAAGCGAACTGCGACCTGAGTATGTCCAGAAGCATAAAGTGTAGTGACACCGGATCGCCGATAGCTACCAACCACTGGTGGGGCTGCTCCAGCTTCCGGTTGATCGCGTTTAGGCTGGTTCCGCTAGATTCGCATGGCTAAGAGGAACCGTATCGTCTTCCTTCGAAGACCTGAGCGAGCACCGCGCCGCGGTGATCAGGGTTCTGCGGCAGCTTGGCCACGAGGTACTGGCCATGGAAGACCTCACTGCTGCGTCGGCAGCGCCGTTGTCAAAGGTTCTGGACATGGTTGACCGCAGCGAGGCATACGTCGGTATATTTGCCTGGCGCTACGGCTATGTGCCGGGCGCAAACCCTGCTCCGGCACTTGGGCAACAGGCTGGCTCGACGTCGCCGGCTCCTCCTCCAGCGCCTGTGGTTGCTTTGCCCGCAGTAGTGGGCGCGATAGCCGGTCAAACCTCAATTACGCATTACGAATATCTCCGTGCGCTGGAACGCAGTTTGCCGGTCATGGCGTTCCTGCTGGACGAGCACTATCCCTGGCCGCCACAATTGATCGACGGTTTCGACACATCTCACCCAGAAGCGCCCCGCGATTCCAGCAAGATCCGTGCCTTGAGGCAGGAATTGCAACTGGTGCGCGTGGTGTCGTGGTTTACAACGCCAAGTGATTTGGAAGCGCGGGTAAGTGCCGCAGTAACCATGGCTGGTTTGACTCGCCAGCTGGACCTACAAACCGCAAAGGCCCCGGACTCTGGCATAGGCAGCGCTAGCGATAGCGACGCCAGAGAGGGCATCAAGACTGCGATTGCGGGTGCGGCACGTGTCAGCCAGTGCGCCTTAAAGATCGACCTCGATGGGCGCGGCTTCCACGCTTCACTTTTGCGCCGCAAAGTAGCTAGGGTCGAGGACGCAGTGCCGCCAGAAAATCCCCGACAGGCCGGGTATTCAGCACATCGGCTTTCGTCAACCAGGCGCGTCGTAATTGGCGGACGCCGTAATGCATCGCGTCCAGATGGCCGATTTGGTGTGAGTCAGTATTGATCACAATCTTGCAACCCAGCTCGCGCGCGCGGCGCAAGTCGATGTCGCAGAGGTCAAGCCGGTCAGGATACGCGTTGTGCTCCACGGCCACACCAACGCTAGCCGCCTGCTTGAGCACTGCCGTCAAATCCATTTCGTAGCTATCCCTGCGCAATAATAAGCGCCCCGTCAAATGGCCGAGGATTCGGACGTAGGGATTCTCCAGCGCCTTCAGCAAACGCTCCGTCATCTGCTCTTTGGGTTGATGGAAAAGAGAGTGAACGCTGGCAATCACCACGTCCATCTGCGCCAGCACTTCCTGCGATAGGTCGATCTCTCCATCACCCAGGATATCCACTTCGATCCCGGTCAGCACCCGGATGCGGCCTTCCATACGGGCGTTCACTTCGCGAATCTGTTTCATGTGCTCGAGCGCGCGCTGATCGTCGAGCCCGTTCACCATAGCCAGATTCTTGGAGTGATCGGTAATCGCGATGTATTCGTATCCGCGCGCGATGGCCGCCTCGGCCATTTCGAGGATGGTGTTTTTCCCATCGGTTGCGGTGGTATGCATATGCACATCGCCGCGCAGGTCACCCGCTTCGATCAGACGAGGCAGGCGGTGTTCTGCCGCAGCCTCGATCTCGCCCTGATTTTCGCGCAGCTCAGGAGGAATCCAGTCGAGGTCCAGAGCCTGATAGATCTCTTCCTCCGAGCCGGCGGCTACGGTGGCGCCGTCATCCAGGCGTGCCAGCGCATATTCGCTCAAGGTGTAACCACGTTTGAGTGCTCGCTGGCGCAGCCACACGTTATGCATTTTGGAACCGGTGAAGTATTGCAGGGCCGCGCCATATGACGCCATCGGCAGCAAACGCACATCGACCTGCAGGCCACTGCTCAAACGGAAGCTGACTTTGTTCTGCCCTTTCGCTAATAGCTCGGCAATTGGGGGGTAGGCCGCCGCGTACTCGACGGCCGCGGCCACCGTCTCTTCGGCGCAAGCCGGCCCCGTCACCAGCAGGTCCAAATCGCCTACGGTCTCCCGTCCGCGCCGCAGAGATCCGGCCGGCATCACTCGTTCTATTCCCGGGAACTGTTCCAGGTAGAGGGTCACTCGTTCGGCCGTAGCTTCGGCGTCGTCAAGCAGATAGCGGCCGCTGTTTTTGTGATATTCCACGATCCCGCGAGACAACTTTTCAATCAGCTTTTGTCCGAAGCGGGGCAGAGTGGCCAGCTTGCCGGCATCGATTGCAGCCTGCAACTGTTCTATATCGCTTACCTGCAGCGCCTCCCAGAGAAGCGACACCGTTTTCGGTCCCATGCCCGGCAGCTTTAACAGTTCCAACATGGTTGGCCGATACCTGGTGAGCAATTCGTCGCGTAGCTTCAGGCTGCCGCGGGTCTCGATCTCCTGGATGTTGGCCGCCATGCCCTTGCCGATTCCCTGGATGGCAAGTAGCCGCTCCGGCTCGTTCACGAACGCACTGAGTTGTTCGGTAGTGTTCTCCACGGCCTCGGCAGCACGCCGGTAAGAGCGAATACGAAAAGGATCGCCCGCCGCAATCTCCAGCAGGTCCGCGGTTTCGCCCAATAGCTGCGCGATGGATTTGTTGTCCATGCAAGGGACATTAAATCATTTGATGGACACAAGAAAGACAGGGCTTGGAGAGGCAGCGCAGCCGGGTCCCTACATCTCGACCCGGAATGCGGACCAGATGCAGGGACGGGTGTTTGTTCGTCAAATCCAAGTGTGAGGCGCTTAGGCTACTTCTCGAACTCGAGTTACGGAGTCAGCTTGAGGTCCCTTCTGCCCCTGGACGATGTCGAATTCCACTTCGTCACCTTCCTTTAAGCTCTTGTATCCATCGAGCTGAATCGCGCTGTAGTGAACAAACACGTCCGGGCCATCATCCCGACCAATGAACCCATAACCCTTAGCGTTGTTGAACCACTTGACTTTGCCTTTATATTGAGCCACTAGCCGTCGACCTTCCTTGATGCGGATCGAGCATGGGGAGAAACAAATTGCTCTCCTTTACAGACGCATCAAGGGGTGGTTTGGTTTTCCTCAAAATGTGGGGCGGGTTGGGTGCGGCTTCCAGCGGGGTAGCGGAACAAGTGCCCTATTTTCTGTTCTTTTTCTGTTCAGCCTCTCTTATGCGCGCATAAAGCATGACTGAAATCAGTGTCTTACCGTCGTAGATCTTTCCTTCGTCCATCATCTTGAGCAGCCTGGAGAGTGGCATCATCTCTATTTCAATTTGCTCGTCATATTCCGGCTGAGCGTCCCCCAGAGTCAGGCCCTCGGCGAGAAACACTTGCATAAACTCACCCAGGAATCCGGGACTGGCGAAGTAGCGGATCATTTTTCGCCAACGCTTCGCCTTGAACCCGGTCTCCTCCAGCAATTCGCGTTTGGCCGCGGCCAGCGCATCTTCTCCCTCTTCCATCTTTCCCGCGGGAACCTCCAGCAGAAATTCCCTGGCGGCGTGGCGATATTGGCGCTCCATCACGATCATTGGATCCCGCTTGCTTATTGCATCATCCACGGCGAGGATGACCACCGATCCGTTGTGGCGGATCACATCACGCGTCAACTCCCGCCCATTCTCCTGGATGGTGTCGGTGTATACGCGAAACAAAGGGCCTTCATAACTCAAGGTCGATGAGACCACTTCCACGTCTTGTTTCTTGCCGGATGCTTTCTTCGCCATGCCGCTCCTTGTCTGTGCCGGACAATTTTAAAGTACCATCCGGTATGCATCGCAGCGTTTCGATCATCGGACTCGGGAACTGGGGCAGCTCTCTCGCGCACGCACTCGGCACAGCGGGCGTCAGTCTGCAGGAAGTCGTCGTCTCCAGCGAACGTTCTCGACTTGATCGACTCGAATGGACCCGCACTCTGCCGTTGACCACACTCGATCGCGCTCAGCTCACGGCCGATGTCCTCTGGCTGTGTGTTCCGGACGCCGCCATCGAGCGCGTCACCGGCCGCATGGTGAAGCGGGTTGGGAAGCGTGGTTTTAAGGGACAGATCGTGGTCCACTCCAGCGGCGCGCTCAGCGCACTCTTGCTCCAGGCGGCCGCCCGCGTGGGGGCTTCCGTAGCCTCGGTTCATCCGGTGATGAGCTTTGCCACCCGTGTCCCGGTTTCGTTGCAAGGAGTGCCCTTTGGCGTGGAAGCAGAGGCCGCCGGCCGCCGCATTCTGAATGCCATCGTGCGCCAGGTCGGTGGCCGCCCATTTGCCGTTACGGCGGCCAACAAAGCGCTCTACCACGCGGTCGGCGTGCTGTCATCGCCGCTGCTGGTCAGCCAATTGGCCGCGGCCCACGAGGCGGCGGCTCTGGCCGGATTCACCCCCCGACAGGCGAAGCGGTTGATTGAGCCCATTGTCCGCGCTACCCTGGATAACTTCTTTCTCCGCGGCCCGGGCAAGAGCTTTAGCGGGCCGATCGCCCGTGGCGATGTGCAGACAATTCATCTGCATCTTCAGGCCCTTAAGCCCCATCCTATGTTGGCGGGCGTGTACCGCTCGCTGGCTCTCTATGCTCTGGAAACGTTACCCGCTGCGGGCAAGAAAAAGCTGCGCAGTTCGCTGCGGCGAAAATGATGAGAAACTACAGCAGGACGGCGTAGGGAGCGATTCGCGATGGGGGCAGGGGCGGCCATGAAGACTGAGTGTTATCCCATCTCCCTTCTGCCTGGCCTCAGCCGCCTGTTTCTCGACTTCGCGGAGCGGCGAGATGCATTGACTCCGTTCTACCCGGCGAGTGCCTATTCCACCGAGTGGATGACCATCCGCCCGGTTCTTCCCCCCGCTGGCCGTGAGACTCTTTGTCATCTCCTGGAGCAGCAAAACCGCGGCTTCGGCGCTGCCGACGCGGTTTTTGAGAACATCGCCCGGCTGCGGAGCGGCGCCAGTGCGGTGGTCACCGGTCAGCAGGTGACGTTGTTCGGCGGCCCGCTCTTCACCATCCTCAAAGCCGCGACTACGATTCGCAAAGCAAAAGACGCTTCCATCGCCGGCAATCCGCACGTACCGATTTTTTGGCTGGCAACCGAGGACCATGATCTGGCGGAAGCGGACCACGTAACCTTCCCCGGCCGGCACGAGTTGAAGACGCTGCGGCTGGCCTCGGAGCCTGCCAATGGCTCGGCCGTCGGTAAGGTTACCCTGGGGAAAAGCATTGAGGATCTGCTGGCCCAGGCGGCAGAGCTTCTCGGCCCGGGCCCCCTGCTTGATCAGCTCGCTGCTTGTTATAGCGAAGGGCAGACCTTAGGCCGGGCCTTCGCGCAATTCATCTCCCGCACCTTTGCCGCCCAGGGTCTGGTGGTGATGGATGCCTCTTCTCCCGGCTTCCACGCTCTGGGCAGCGATGTCCTCCGCCAGGCAATCGTGCGCGCGGATGAATTGCGAGTGGCCCTGAACGATCGCGACCAGCAGTTAGCTGCCGCCGGTTATCATTCCCAGGTTCTGGTGCCGCCGTTGTCCAGCCTGCTGTTTCTGTTCGACAGTGGTACCGGCGCAAGGGTTCCCCTGCGGCGCACCGCTGAGGGTGGATGGCACGCAGCGAGACAAAGCTATTCCACGGCGGACCTGCTGGCTATTCTCGATGCGGAGCCGGAACGCCTCAGCCCCAACGCCCTATTGCGGCCTGTTTTCCAGGATTCCATCCTTCCCACCGCCGCTTATGTGGGCGGTCCCTCTGAAGTTGCTTATTTCGCTCAGTCACAGGTGCTTTACGAACGCATCCTAGGCCGCACCACGCCTGTCCTTCCCCGTCTTTCGGCCACGCTCGTGGAGCCGGCGACGGCAGATCTGCTGGCCCGTTACGACGTGTCGCTGCCCGACGTGATCCAAAGCGCGTTGAAGGATCCGCTGGAGCTTGCTCAGCGGCTGGGTGCGCGGTCGATTTCTGCGATCGGCAAGCGCAAGCTTGCCGCTGCCGGAAATGCTCTCGATACGGAACTCTCGGCCCTTGCCTCGTATATGCATTCTCTCGACCCCGGTTTGGGCCGGGCTGCGGACGTGAGCAGCTCCAAGATGCGTTACCAGATGAACCGCATGCGCAGGTTGGCGGCAAACTACGAGTTGCGCCAGGACCAGACCCTCAGCCGCAATGCCGGGCTGATTTCGCTCAACCTGTTCCCCAATCGTCATCCGCAGGAGCGTATCCTGGGCGCGGCCTGGTTCCTTTCCCGTTACGGGGAGGGTCTTCCCGAACTGCTGGTGGAGCAAGCCGGACAGCAATGTCCCGGGCACAAGGCCATTTGGTTGTAGCCAAAGGACAGGACCGGGCGGTCGACCCGGCCAATCCTTAAATGTTTTAGAATGTTGGCAGCATGAAGGCTAACCCGCCAAAGCCCTTCGACGTTACCTGCCCTGATTGCGGAGCGATCCTCAAAATCGACCCCGAGACCCGGGCCATCCTCTCCCACACTTCCGCACCGCGTAAGCGTACTTTTGAGGACTTTGAAGCCGCGGCCAAGGCCATGCGCGAACAGGACGAACGTAAAGAAGACATTTTCCGGCAGTCTGTCGAAGCTGAAAAAAATAAACAGCAATTGTTCGACAAGCGATTCGAGGAAGCGTTGCGCAAGGCGAAGGAATCTCCCGACGAGGGACGCCCTCTGCGTGAATTCGATCTCGACTAAGCATTTCTCCGCATCTATAACAGAGTTGCACGTGAAAGAGAGAGAGCGATGGGGATCACACACATTCCGCAGCAAGTAGCATCGACCGTCCAGAACGCCGCCGATGGCCTGAAGTACCAGGGAAACCGCCTGCTCGACCAGGGTTGGGATAAGAACTGGGTACGCACAGTTGCTGCCGGGACCCTGGTGACAGGAGCCGTGCTGCTGGCCAGTGGAAAGCGTAAAGCCGGATTAGCCGTCGCGGCGGCCGGAACCATCTTCGCACTGGTGGAAGATCCCGAAGGCGTCAAAAAGGTCTGGAACAACATTCCCGACTACCTCGATAGTGGTCACGGCATGTTGACCCGTTTTGAGAAGTTTGTGGGAGAACTCACCAGCCAGGGCGAGAAACTGCGTACCGTCGTGGAAAAAATGGTCCGCCAGTAAGGCCGGTAGGTACGGGCTTCAGCCCGAACACAACTCCGGCGGAATTCCTCGGCCTTGTGAGCCGGACGCGGCTCTAACCGATACCCAGCTGTTCCCGGGCTTTTTGGCTGATGCGGTCCGGCGTCCAGGGTGGTTCCCACACCAGGTTGACTTGGGTGTGGCAAATTTCCGGGATCCCTGCCAGCCGGTTACGCACCTGTTCCATGATGGTTACGTGGGAAGGGCAGCCCGGTGAGGTCATGGTTATCTCGACTTCCACGCGCTGCCTGGGAAACGCCGGTTTGGAGTTTGCATCCGGGCTCAACATGACCTTGTAAATCAATCCCAAATCCACAATATTGACCGGGATCTCGGGATCGTAGCAATCCCGCAAGGCCTGGATCACGTCTTCTTCGCTGAGGGCCATCCTAGTTCTTCCGCTCCACCAGGTAACTTGCCACCGCCTTCAGCCGGTCCGCGCGCTCGCCATAGCCGGCCAACTGGGCAAAGGCCTCATTGATGAGCCGCTCCGCGTCCTTCACACTCTGGGGCACGCCATAAACCGCAGGCCAGGTCGCCTTCTCGCTGGCGGCATCTTTGCCCGCTGTCTTTCCCAGCTGAGACGAATTCTGGGTTACATCCAGCACATCGTCCATGATCTGAAACGCCAGCCCGGCTTTGCGTCCAAATTCCCGCAGGCGATTGATGTCGTCCGCGCCACCACCCGCGTAGATGCCCCCGGTGATCAGGCTGACACGAATCAAGGCGCCCGTCTTGGCACGATGGATGGCTTCCACCAGCTCCGGAGTCGGCTTATGCTCCTCGGCTTCCAGGTCCATGACCTGCCCACCGATCATGCCCTCGACCGTACCCGTAGCCTGCGCGATGGAGCGCACAATCTCCACTGTCTGCGGCGCCGGACACTGCAGGCCGGCGAGCACCTCGTAAGCCTGTGTTTGCAGCGCATCCCCAGCCAGGATGGCCATTGCTTCGCCGAAGACGACGTGGCAAGTCGGTTTGCCCCGGCGTAGATCATCGTTGTCCAGTGCCGGCAAATCGTCATGGATCAGCGAATACGTATGCAGCATTTCGATGGCCGCGCCCAGCTCTTCGACGCCGGCCGGAACCTGACCGGAGCCGCAGATCATTCTTGCCGCTTCCATACACAGTGCCGGCCGGAGCCGCTTGCCTCCGGCAAAAACGCTGTGCCGCATCGCCCGGTGAATAGAGACCGGCGCCTGATCCGGACCGGGCAAAAGGCGATCCAAAGCCTGTTCGACAAGCGCCGCACTGCTGCCCAGAATCTCCCGCACACTTTGCTGCATTTTCGTAATCATACCCGACGCTCCCGTCGCTCCAGCATGACCACCATGGCCAGCGCCAGCAACGCGATGGCAGAAATTGTGCGCCCAGCGATCACGTCCCTGGTCGCGGCCCATTGCACTTCCACCACGTGTTTTCCCGCTGTGACCGGAATCGCCATTAGGCCATCGTCCCGCACCGGCCGCCCCAGTGCCGGTCTGTCATCGACGGTCGCCCGCCAGGAGGGATAGTCCATCAATCGCAGCACTGCGTAACCCGTCTCCGCGGCCACAACGTTGACCGTCCAGTGCTCGGCATTCCATCGCTTTACCTTGACCGTGGCTGCGATGCTTGCCGAGGTTCCAGCCCGCCACTCCGGGTTATCCTCTTTGCTGCTGTCGGCGGTGTCATCCTGTGCGGCCCTCAGCACGCGCACCAGGGGTAGGTGCTGTTGCACGGCGGAGTTGTCAGCTCCCTTGGGTGTGTACTCGTCCGTCCCCTGCGTCCCTTGACCCTCGCGAAAGCCGCTCACTTGTGCCGCTACCGCATCCTCGTCGTCGCAGGGCTGAAAGAAAAGCAGGCCGCCGCCGGCGGCCATGGCGACGATCAAGACCGCCACCACCATGGCTGTCCGCCGGCTGGGTTTCTTGAGAGCCATCGCCGCGAGCAGGCATGTCACCACGCTGAGCGCCAGGGTCCAACGCCATGGAAATTGCAGAAACTTCAAATGCGGGGTGTGCCGCCAAATCACATAGCTGGCCGGCAATTGGAGCAGCAGCATGATGGGGAGCAGTGCAGTGAGCACCACTCTTACCTGGCCGCCGCCTCGCTCTCTCCATGCCAGGTAGGCGGCGATCGACGCCACGGCCACTTCGGCGACAAAGATCCATGATGCGGTCCACAATACCTGGTCATGAAAGGCATTCGCGGTGTGGGCGAAGAGGAAGCTATCCTCAACCCGCATGCCGGGAATGATAGCGCGCTCGATTTGTACCCACCGCTGTTCGAATGCCGCGGGCACAATGTAGAACGCGGCCAGTCCCAGCCCCAGTGCAATTCCGCCCAATGCCCGAAGAGCCGGCCATGGCCTGCCTTCCACGATCCACATGCTCGATGCGAGAACTGCCAGCAGGTAGCTACCCATCACCGCGGCCGGCGAATTGGTAAGCCACAGGGCAGCCACCGAAAGGCCAAGCGGCGCAATGGAAGAACGGGTCCTCAAGGCAAACAAGATTACGAAGGGAAACCATGCGCCGGCCAGCAACTCCCCCAGCGCAGAGCGTTCGTAGGCAACGAACATGGCGTAAGGATTCGAGATATAGAGACAGGCAGCGAAGGTCGCCGGGATGGTCGGCGCCCACTCCCGCGCCAGCCGGTACATACTGGCGCCGGCGCCGAGTAATGCCAGCATCACGAACAACACCGGGGCGGCGTGCCAGCCGGTGATGGTTCCGAGCAGGCCACCCAAAAGCCACGAGGCGGGGGGATAGAAAATCAACCGCGGCTCACCCGCGCCGAAGTTTGCATCCTGCACCCAGTGTGGATAGGCGATGCCGCTGTGCCAGGCTCGCGCCACTTCCATCCAGGAGAGCAGGTGGAAATCGAAATCATGCCCGCACGAATTGCCGCGAAGCATCAACGTTCCGGTCGCCAGCAAGGCGGTACAGCCGATCAGAAGGGCTGGTAAAAAGTACGGCCTGGCTTGGATTGCCCTTGGCGTCACGGCACCAGTCGCAGAGTATGCCGGGTGGATGCGGAAATGGCCCCCTCCGTGAAGGGCATGGCGAAGGTCTTGCCGCTGTACCAGGAGGGAAACTGATCCAGGTAGTAATCGCTGAGCGGATCGCCCGACTCGCCCATCACTATGTTTTCTGTCGATCCATCAACGTGGCTCCAATCCACGGTGAGCCGCTGGCTGGCGCCCAATAAGCCCCGAACGTGGTCGACGGTGGTCTCATCGCCGGCAAGCTGGTGTGGCCCGGTACTGGTCCATTTGAAAAATGGCAGCATTCCGTACAACGGGTGCTTTACTTCGAGCACGTGCCGGCTTCCGTACGTCCAGTCGCGAAGCGAAGCGGGAGCATGATCGTCGACCATGCCCTTTTTGACCGCGGACGCGATCAGGTCATCCCAGCTTTTGTATTGCGCGGGAAGCCACTCGGGCGGAGACTTTTCCACCATCTCCTCCTGCACAAAGTTTTTACTTTGCCAATCGTAGAGCTGCCAGTCGGCGCCCAACTTAGGCTCGAGGATCAGCGGCCAAAGCGATCGCCGGGTGGCATCCACGATTTCCGCTGCCACTGAGTCGGTGGTGATCACCCCATTCCAGGTGCGCAACAGGTCCGCGGCCTGGCGCAGTTTTGCGTCCGCAACCGTTGAGCGGTCAATGGCATACGCAAAGCGCTGCGCCAACGCCCGGTCGACCTCGGAAAAAGTATCCGTTTCGAGCGTGAGCATATCCGCCGGCGTGAGCTTGGCACGGCTCGAAAGTCTCTTCCAGATGCGCTCATTCCGATACGGCGCGTCCCAGTTGAGAGCCAGTGGGTGGGAATAATCATCAGGAGTGATGCGGGCATTGGCGGTGGCGACAATGCCGTTCTCCGGGTCCAGGACCGTGGGAAGCAGTGCGAAGGGAACGTACCCTTGCCATTCGTGGTCGCTGTCTGCCGGGGTTCCCGTCTCCACCACCGGCACGGCGCTCAGGCCACCGGGGCGAATGGGAAACAACCCCACCGCCTGGTAACCGATATGGCCCTGGTCATCCGCGTAGGCCACGTTTTGGGTCGGCCCCCACCATTCGCTGGTCGCTTGGCGAAATTCCGTCCAATTGGCGGCTGCATCCATCCCCTGCAACGGCAGGCCGTGCAGGTCAGAGGCATAGAGCACCCACTTGAGCGACAACATGCGTGTCTCATGCGGGAAGAGAGGAGTAATCACCGGCCCGTGCTCGGTGCGCTCTACATCAACCACCACATCGTTGCCAAAGCGCACCTGGATATGCTCCCGATCAAGCTCCGGCTGACGCCAACCGTTCGCCGTCCAGTACTCACCCTGGCCGTTGGTTTTTTCCACGTAAACGTCCTGAACATCCCCATTGAGCGTGGTAAAGCCCCAGGAGATATGTTCGTTATGGCCCTCGATAATAAAGGGAATACCCGGAGTGGTGACTCCCGCAACGTGGAAGGTTCCGGCCTGCAAGTCTTCTTCATGCCAGATGTCAGGGATGGAGTGCTCCAGGTGCATGTCATTGGAGAGCAGGGGTTGTCCGCTGGCTGTGCGGGCGCCGCTCACCGCCCACTCATTGGAGCCGGGCTTGCAGCTGTCGCACGGGTCCGATCCCAGCTTCAGGATCTTCTTGAGCCGTAGCAGGTCTTCCAGGCTCGATTGCGACTCGTCCTGGGGAGCTTCCGGAACATTCTGCTGGGGAGCTGTGAGGTCGGGAACTGACTGGGTCGGAGGATGGTCGCGCCAGGTGCTGGTGGGGTACAACTCCGCCACCAGGTTAGGGGGAAGCTTGGCTTGTACTTTCTCCCGTTCCAACTTCCACGGGTAAAGTGTGTCCAAACGGGACACCATGTTCAGCGCGACCAGCCAGGAATCGACCGGCTGCCACGGCCGGGGCTTATATCCCAGCAGCCGGAATTCGGCCGGCAGGTGGTCCTGATGGCTGGCAATAAAAGCGTTGACGCCCCGGGCGAAGGCTTCAAAGAGGCGTTTCTGGTCTTCGGGCATGGTTGCCGTCAGGTGCTCGGCTGCTGGCCGGATCTGCAGGATCCGCTGTACTTTATCGTGCTCCACCACGCTGGGCCCCAGCAGCTCAGCCAGTTCGCCCGCGGAAAAGCGACGCGCCATATCCATCTGCCACAGCCGGTCCTGGGCCACGACAAAGCCCTGCGCCTCAAGCAGATCCGCCATCGTCGCCGCCTGGATATGGGGGACGCCACGGACGTCGCGCTGCACCACCACCGGAGCGGACAGCCCAGGCAACTGCAGTTGCCCGTCGAGCACCGGCAACTGCTCGCGCATGGCGTCCTTCAGCCACGCCACACTGCCTGCGACGCCTATTGCCGCAGCCGTCAATAGGCTGATTACCAGGCCGGCCGCAATCCGCAACCACAACGGCAATTTTCGCCGCTGCGCGGCACTCACTCCGATCCTCGCCATCATTCCTTCTCGTCTTCCAGGGCCCATTGTCTCATCGCTGACCGGATTTCTGTGACCGTTAGCTTGACACGCAAGCCCCTCCCGGCAATCCTAGTCATTCGCTACGGAGAGGAACCGAACTGTTTGAAGGTCTGCGTTTTCTATCACGACCGGTGCTTTGACGGAGCCTGCTCGGCTTCGCTCTTCATGCGCTTCCACCGCGAATGCATTCGCCATGATGCGCAATACGGCTATCACGGACTGGTGCATCGAGCGGGAGCCCTCTTTAACGAGTCTGATTTTGTCGGCGACGAGAATGCGATCGTCGACTTCAAGTACAGCGCCTCGCCACGTATTACGTGGTGGTTCGATCATCATCTGAGCGCCTTTCTTACCCCCGCGGATCAACAGCACTTTCTGGAAAGCCAGCGAGACGGCATCTCGAGCAATCGCCACTTCTACGACCCAAAGTACACTTCGTGCACCAGCTTCATCGCGCACATCGCGCAGACCCGTTTCGGTTTTGACCCGGCGCCGGTGGCGGAGCTGATCCGCTGGGCGGACATTGTCGACGGCGCACTTTACGAAAGCCCCAAAGCCGCTGTCGAAATGGCGGAACCCGCCATGAAGCTTACGCTGGTGATTGAATCGAGCCAGGATCCGGACTTCATTCCGAAACTGATTCCCCTGCTTACCGGCATGAGCCTGGCTGAAGTATTGCAGCAGCCTTTCGTGGCCACGCTTCTCCCCCCGCTGCTGGACCGCCATCACAAGTCTTTGGACCTGATTGGTGACCGCACCGAGTTGGTGGATGGCACGCTGTACTTCGACATCACCGACCAGCCAGTCGAGGGATACAACAAGTTTGTTCCTTACTTCCTGCATCCTGATGCGACGTACAGCGTGGGGTTGAGCAAATCCAGTTTTCGCACCAAGGTTGCCGTTGGTTCCAACCCGTGGACCAAGGCGCGGCCTGAGGAGATGGTCAACCTGGCGCAGATTTGCGAACGCTACGGTGGTGGAGGGCACGCTCGTGTGGGCGCCATTTCCTTTCCGCCAGACCAGGGCGATCGAGCCCGCGTTGCGGCTGCTGAAATTGTCAGTGAGCTGCGCGCCCACAATCCGTTCCCATGAAGGATGAAAAGACCGCAGGAAGGCTCTGAACGAAAGGCACGTGAAGGCGCCCGCGTTCAGAACTCCACCAGAAAGGCAAACGAATGAAACTCTATCGCACTGCCGGCGGCTATATCGTCGAGCAACAGGATCGATTTTACGAAGGCGGGGACACACCATGGGATCAACTGATCTCCCGCGGCGATCTCGAAGCCTATCTGACAAAAACTCTGCCCCAGCTGAAATCAATAGAGGGTTCGTTCGCCGGCATAGAGAAGCAGCTACTGGCGCCCATCGGCAGCCAGGAGGTGTGGGCGTCCGGGGTCACCTACTATCGCAGCCGCAACGCCCGCATGGAAGAAGCGAAGAGCGCCGGCGGCGGGGATTTTTACGACCGCGTCTATGCGGCGGAACGTCCCGAGCTTTTTATGAAGGCAACCCCCAATCGCGTAGTCGGCCATCGCGGCAAGGTAGCCATAAGAAAGGATGCAACCTGGTCCGTACCCGAGCCTGAGCTGACTCTATTAGCCAATCCAGCGGGCAAGATCGTGGGCTACACCATCGGCAACGACATGAGCTCGCGAGACATTGAAGGCGAGAACCCTCTATATCTGCCCCAGGCCAAAGTCTACGACCGAAGCTGCGCCTTAGGCCCGGGGATACTCATTGCGGGCGAACCGATCCCCGCCTCAACCGAAATTCAGTTGCAGATCCTGCGTGCCGGCAATACCGTTTTCTCCGGCGCCACCGCGCTCACGGAATTGAAGCGCGCATTCAGCACCCTGCTCGAATATCTCTACCGCGACAACGCATTTCCCAACGGCTGCTTCCTGCTTACCGGGACCGGCATTGTTCCCCCGGATGAGTTCACCCTGCAGCAGGAGGATGAAATTCGCATCACCATCACAGGCATCGGTACGCTGATCAATACGGTGGGATAACTACGATTTGGGCGCGGTGATCTTGAACGTCAGCTTGTCGGATTCAAACCTTCCGCTGGGTGCGGCCACGCCGGCTTCCTTCAACTTCTGGTCCTCTTCCGGGGTCGCACAGGGCCCGTCGTAGACCACGTGGAACTCGTAGTTTCCGTGCGCGTTGGCGTCCACACCCATGGCCAGCGGACGTCTGGCCTCAAAATCCTGGCCGGGCTTCAACGTGAGCCACTTCTTGGCCCGTTCCCGAATGTCGGGCAGCCCGCTCCCATCTACCTGTAGACCGCAATCGATGGCCGGCTGTGGTTGACCGGAATTCTCGGGGACGAACCTTACATCCAGCGAGAACGCACCGGGGGCGCTCTTGCAAAGCAGGGGCGGGTCGGGGATGTGCAACACATGGCCCGACTGGTTCAACATGTGGATTACCAGGATGGGCTGCTGCTCTGGAGCCGCCATGTCGAGGGAAGCCGTCAACTTCAAGTCGGGCTTGTTGGGCTGCTTGGCGCCCGCGCCGGACGCCAACAACACCACGGCTAGTCCAACTGCCCCCAGAATCCGCATCGGAACTCCTCAGCCATGATCCTAGTACATTTCCCCCCCGGGTTATAGATCACTTAGGTCGTTCAAGTTCAAAACGGTCAGTCGTGCGCACGTATGTCGAACCTGCCATGCGGCCGACCGCCCGCAACTTGTCCGGATCGATGCGGAAGTGATCGATGTGATCTTCCCGGACATGAAAGCGCAGCACTTCGCCCAGAACCAGGCTGCCTCCACCCGGCTGATCGCTCACCTGCACGATCTGGTGCAGCCGGCATTCCATCTGTACGTGGCTCTCCGCCACCCGGGCCGGTTTGATCAAATCGCTGGCCATGGGAGTCAACCCCGAGAGTTCGAACTCGTCTACCTCAGGAGCCACCGTGGCTGCGGTGGCATTCATCCGCTCGGCGAATTCCTCCGACACAATGTTGACCACAAATTCCCGCGTCGCCGTGATGTTGCGCAGCGTATCCTTCGCCCTGGGAGGAACAGGACGCAGGATGGGACAAAACACCACCACCGGCGGATTCGAGCTGCATGCGGTGAAATAGCTGAATGGCGCCAGGTTGCGGATGCCGGCTTCGTCGATCGAGGAGACCAGTGCGATCGGCCGGGGCACGATCGCACCAATCATCAGTTTGTAAATATCGCTGTGGGCATGTTCGGCGGGATCGAAAGCCAGCATGCTCAAAGGTTGCCGCGCTCTGCCTGCTCGCGCTCGATGGCTTCGAAGAGCGCTTTAAAATTGCCTTTCCCAAAACTCCGGCTCCCTTTGCGCTGGATAATTTCGAAGAAAAGCGTCGGCCGGTCTTCTACCGGGCGAGTGAAGATTTGCAGCATGTAGCCTTCATCGTCGCGGTCGACCAGGATGCCGAGTTTCTCCAATTCGTGCAGCGGTTCATCAATGGCGCCAGTGCGCGCCTGCAACTGGCTGTAGTACGAATGCGGCACGCGGAGAAACTCGATGCCCTGTTCCTGCAGCCGGCTCACCGTATGCAGGATGTCGTTCGTGGCCAGCGCAATATGCTGCACCCCTGGGCCGTGATGGAATTCCAGGTACTCTTCGATCTGCGACTTCCGCCGCCCCTCCGCCGGCTCATTCAGCGGAAACTTCACCCGTCCGTTGCCGTTCGCCATCACCTTCGACATCAATGCGGAATATTCGGTGGAGATGTCTTTATCGTCGAAGTGCTGATAAAGAGAGAAACCCATGATGTCGGCATAGAAGTCTACCCAACGGTTCATCTCATTCCAACCCACGTTGCCGACCACATGGTCAATGTGCAAAAGCCCTGTCGGACGGGCCAGGGGGTCATGCCCCTTGCCCACGTAGCCGGGCAGGAAGGGGCCGTGATAATCCTTGCGCTCGACAAAGGTGTGAATCGTGTCCCCGTAAATTGCGATGGAAGCCATCTTTGTGCTTCCGTGTTCGTCCGAGGATACAAATGGCTCCTGCACGCTGCGCGCCCCTCGCTTGGTGGTCTCCCGCCACACCTTCTTGGCGTCGTCCACCCACAGCGCGACGTCGCGCACTCCATCGCCGTGCAAACGAATGTGCTCAGCGATCTCATTGTCTGGCCGTAACGGCGTGGTCAGCACGAAGCGAATCTTGCCTTGCTGCAAGACGTAAGAGGCGCGGTCTCGTTGCCCCGTCTCGGGGCCCGCGTAGGCCACAAGGCTGAAGCCCATCGCCACTCGATAAAAGTAGGAAGCCTGGCGTGCGTTCCCAACATAGAACTCAACGTAGTCAGTGCCGTTCAGTTGAAGAAGATCTTCGGTCGTCTGTTGCTCCTGGTGCGTAAGCGTTGTCATAGCTACTGTATTACTCCTTGGGTCGCCCTACTCTCTTAGACGTTTCACGATCAGGACGCGGTCGGTCCGCTCCAATCGTCAGACCTCTGCAGGGCCGGAAGAAAGATATACCCTCCGTGCGCCACTTGGATAGGTCCCGGAAAGTAGAATTAACTGTGTGTATACGTCCATCCGGCAGATCAACGCCATTTTTGGACACTGCAACACATTTAGATGCTCAGCTGAGTGGAAACGCGCCAGCATGCGTCTGATATATGTGGGCGCAGGAAGAGGAGATCATGGCTATCGGTTCGGTAACGCTGGGGGCAGCTGAGCCCTTCTTAATCCAGCAGGATTGGCTGGCCTACACCCCGGAGCAACATGCGACTTGGGCGGAGTTGGTAGGCCGCCGGATGCCCCAGATTGAGGCATATGCTTGCGAGGAATATCTGCAAGGCTTTGAGCAGATTGGCTTAAGAACCGATCTCATTCCCAACCTGGCCGATGTGAACCAGCGGCTTAGGCCGCGGAGCGGCTGGCGGGCTACCCCCGTGAGCGGCTTCCTGCCTCCGGACGCGTTCTTTGCCATGCTGGCGGCCCGGCAATTTCCTACCACCACCTGGCTGCGGAGCCGCGAATCCCTCGCTTACATCCCCGAACCGGATATCTTCCATGATGTCTTCGGCCACGTGCCCATGCACGCCCATCCCGTCTTTGCCGATTTTCTCCAGCGTTACGGGGCCGTCTGTGCGGCGTTGACCGACAAGGATGCCCTGGAGAAGATGGGCCGCCTGTTCTGGTTTACGGTCGAATTTGGCGTGATCCGGCAAAAAGGAGGCTACCGCCTCTACGGAAGCGGTCTGATTTCCTCCCAGGGTGAATCGACTTATGTGATCGAGGGCCGTCCGGAAATCAAAGACTTCGACGTGGACCAGGTTCTCAATCAGGAGTTTTCCACCTCGGAAATGCAGCCGGTGCTGTACGCGGTGGACTCCTTCGAGCAGATTTACGAGGCTACCCGGGAAGCGGAGAAGCGGCTTTGCCGGTAAGCCTCCGCCCGCGAAACTCCTCGTATTTTCTTTAAATTGTCACGATCCATGGTGCACAATTTTCGTTCAGGGGGGTTTTCTTGCCGCGCATCCATTTTCAGCAGCAGCTCGCAGCACTCAAAGACAAATTGCTGGCCATGGCGGCGCTCTCCCAGCAGGCAGTGATCTCGTCAGTGGATGCCTATCTGCAGCGCGATGCCGGGCTCTGTCAGTATGTGCGCGAGAACGAGACCGCCATCAACGCCGCGCAGCGGGAAGTGGACGAGATGGCCTATGAACTGCTGGCTCAGGAACAGCCGATGGCCATCGATCTGCGCTTTATTCTGGCGGTGATCAAGATCAACGGCGATCTCGAACGGGTTGGGGATCAATCCATGAGCATTGCCATCCGAACTCAGGAATTGCTGGCATATCCAGCGGTGGATCTGCCCGTAGACATTGCCTGCATGGGGGAGTACGCGTCGCGCATGATCCGTTCGGCCATCCAGGCGCTCCTCGATGCCGACGCGCAGTTCGCGGAGGCCGTCGTCGTCATGGACGATGAGATTGATCGCATGAATCGCGTTGCCCGGGCCGAGTTGATGAAGGTGATGGAAGGCCAACCGGAGATCAGCCTGCAGGCTCTGAACGCGATCATCATCGCCCGAGCGCTCGAACGGATTGCCGATCACGCCACCAATATTTCAAAGGATGTCATCTTCTGGATCCGCGGCGCCGACATACGGCACCAGGTGAGCACCGCCATCGATTGATTGGGGCACCCATCGGCCGCAACCTCAGCGGGCTCAACAGTCTGCGGAAGAACTCTCTGTACGAAGGGTTCGACTGTGCCGCAACCACTTGAGACTACGGCTAAAGAGCGTGTATGAGAACGCGAAAACAAATCGCAGAACTGAAACAGGCCCGTAGGGCCGGAACCAAACGTCAGCCCAGCCCGGAAGGGCTGGGAGACAGATATCCAAAGATTACGGAGCGCCGGAGGCGCGGC
>JBAVQC010000438.1:0-41043 GCA_049693715.1 Acidobacteriaceae bacterium
CCTTTACGGCCCGACTAAAGTCGTGCCCTGATACAAAACATAAGGGCGGTGGTTTCCCCAGACCGCCCGTCCAGGAGATTTTAGATCAGACCACAAAATTTAGAAACTCCAGACCGGAGGCATAGCCTCCGGCATCTTTTCCGATCTACCCTGAGGCTGTACCATGCGAAGGATCCTTGAGGAAGCGAGATGCGCACGAGCATACTGGTAACCGGCTCGGTCGCTGCACTGCTGATGCTGTCAGCGTGCGGGAAACAGGCCGATCCCAATGAAACCGCCGCGCGGGGCAAACCCCAGGACCCCAATCTAAGCGTGCAAGCGAGCGGATATCATGGAAACCATTTCAGCGGCCCGGTTTATCTTCCCCGATTTTCTCCTATGGAAAGCGGCACGACTGCGTACAACGTGACCTATCAGGAGGGTGTCACGGTAGTCAGCAGAAGCGACACCGTGCACCACCTGGTGGCCATCCGCAGAGATGGAAGCTACGTGTTTGACTCCTCGGCCACCCAGATCGCAAACCTCCAGGCCGGAGATGTGCTCCTGCTTTCCGGCCTGGCGCTGTGCACAGTGGTGGACGTGAAAGACACCGGAGACGGTTACGTACTCAAGACAGGACCGGCCAAAATCACCGACGCCATCAAGCAAGGCCGGCTGGAGGGCACGTACAGGATCGATTTCAGCAGAATGCAAGCCAACAAACCTTCATCCGGCCAGGAAAGCATAGCGGATTTTGATGTGGACTTTGGCGGTTACAATTACCACGTGAAATTCACGCCACGCAGCGATCGTATCGATGTTCAGGCCACCATTAAATTCGGAGGCAGCCAGGGAACGCTGGCCTATGAAGGAGTGGGTTACCTCAGCAACTTTGTTGCCCACGTAAAAATGCAGATTACCGATGGTGAAATCACCAATCTGAGCTTTACCAACTCTGATCTCGGCGGGCAGGTCGAGCTGAAATGGTTTGCTGTCGCCACGGATGCGTTGAAACCCGGATCCACAGCCAAAATAACCTCCTGGCCGGCCGAGCTTTTGAAGAGTGCCCCGCTCACCAAAGCGGCCTATCACGTTCCCATCCTGGTGGGAGCCGTGCCCTTCGATTTGAGAATATCGCTGGGCTTCAGCTTTATTCCGGCGTTTACTTCGAAGAACAGCGTGTCTGAGGGTAGCAAGCTCATCAAGTACAGTGGCAGCGGTGGCTTCGCGTTCTCGTATGGCCAGACCAAGCCCTATGGAACGATCAATGTCCAGGGAGAAATCGCCGGGCAGGATAACCGGGTGGTCGCTGCCGGTCCTGTAGGCTTTACCGCGGCTATCGAAGCGCCCCGGTTGGAATTGGTCATGGGTTGGCCGCCTTCGGCCATGCTTGCCGCGGGTTATCTCAATGCCATCGCTTCCTATGGCATTGTGACCAACGGGATGGCCAGTCCCATTCCATGCCAGACCAACATCATGGCTTTCAGCGTGAACGCAGGATCCGCCTACTCGTCGCCAAACACCTTCGCCGACTGGTTTGGAACGGCCACGGGCGTAACTTCATCGGTCACGCTCTGGCAGAAGACCACCAAGGCTGCGGGTGCTGTGGGTCTCATGTGTCCCAGCTGAGTTAATACTGTCGCGATTACATATAAGTCTGCTTAGCTGTCTTCACCAATATCTTCGTGCCAGATCTCCGGAAAGTCGCGGATGAAACTTTCCATCATGCGCACGCATTCTTCAGAGTCCAGATCAAGAATCCTCACCCCGGCTTCGCGTAGCCATTCGAGGCCGCCTCCAAAGGTCCTGCTCTCGCCTACAACCAGCGTGCGGATGCCAAACTGGCGCACCAGCCCGCTGCAATACCAGCATGGCGCCAGCGTAGTCACCATGACGACATCGCGGTACGAACGCAACCGGCCCGCCCGGCGAAAAGCATCGGTTTCTGCGTGCACAGACGGATCGTTTTGCTGTACCCGTCGATTGTGCCCGGAGCTGAGCAATTGCCCCTGCGTATTGAACATTGCTGCACCAATGGGCAGGCCACCTTCTGCCAGGCCAGTGCGGGCTTCGCGGATCGCGACCGCCAACATCGAAGCCCAATCCTGTTCCACGTTCATTCCTCACCTCCCCAGTGAGCATACGTACGCTGCCTTCAGCTTGTCGAGATCAAGGATTGGAGGAGGCTGGCGCCTAGCAACAGAGATCTTAAGGAAAGCATCCTATCGCCTGCTCGGCTCGGAACCTGCACATGAGCATAGAAAGGATTTTTGATGATCAGATACAACCAATATAGAGCAGTTCTTATTTGCGCTGCCACACTTCTCTTCGCAGGTTGTGACAAGAAAGACGATTCCAAAATGAATTACCAGACTGCGATCAACGACTACTACAAGGCACATCCCGCCTGCATCTGGCAGGACGCCAAAAAATTTCCAGTACAGGCCGCGACCTCTGACGATGCCAAGACAGAGGGTTTCGACGCCCTTACGGATACCGGCCTGCTCACCCGCACGACCGCGGAGAAAAAGGTATTCATTATCGCCTCAAAGCAGGTGAACAACTACGATTTGTCAGACCAGGGACGTTCCGCCTGGACGCCTGATACCAGCCAACCGGGATACGGTAACTTCTGTTTTGGCCACCGGGCTGTCGATGCCATCGATAGCTTTACCGCCGGCGTCAGCGGTTCCGGTTTGAAGACGGCGGAGGTCAACTACCATTACAGCTTCGCCGACGTCCCCGCCTGGGCCAAATCCCAGGAGGTGCAAACAGCCTTTTCATCGGTCGGCGCCGCTCTCGCACATAGCCAGCCGGGACAGGATTCGCTGGTGATGAACGGCAACAACTGGCAGGTGGCCAAATAAGAAGCAGCCCCATCCTTGAACCGGTTTGGAGTTCAAGGATGGGAAGGCCATCCGTTATTGCGCGGCCGCTTCCAACGCAAGCACCAGCAATGAGCGCGCCGTGACTCCATAAGAATCACCAACCTTAAAGCACCCCTTTTCGCTGTTGTCCTCGATATTGGTGTCAATCAACAGCGACCAGGTATCGCCCCCGGGGCATTCCGGCAAGGTAAATTCAACCAGATCGTGATAGTCATTGATCACAATCAGGAGCGTCGCCTGTTTTCCTCTCTGCCGGATGCCGGTCACCTGGGCACGCCCGTCCAGCAGCATGCCGAAGCAGCGCATGTTTGTGTCTCCCCAATGCTCCTGCTCCATCTCCGATCCGTTGGCATTGATCCAGGTCAGGTCTTTTACCCCCAACTCCTCGCTATATTTACCGGAGAGAAAGAGATTGCGGCGCAGGATGGGGTACTTGTGCCGCATCCTCATAAGCCGCCGGGTAAACGTAGCCAGTTGCTGGTTCTTCTCCAGCAGCTCCCAGTTGACCCAACTGATCTCGTTATCCTGGCAATAGGCATTGTTGTTGCCGTTTTGCGTACGCGCAAACTCATCGCCGGCCAGCACCATCGGTGTTCCCTGGGCCAGCAGCAGCGTCGCCAGAACATTTCGTATCTGCCGTTGGCGCAGCGCATTGATCTCGGGGTCGTCCGTTGGGCCTTCGACGCCGCAGTTCCAGGAATTGTTATTCGAGCTGCCGTCGTTGTTGTCTTCTCCGTTGGCTAAGTTGCGCTTCTCGTTGTAGGTGAACAGATCGTTCAAAGTGAAGCCGTCGTGTGCGGTGACGAAGTTGATCGAAGCCCACGGGCGGCGTCCCTGGTGGTTGAAGATGCTGGGCCAGCCACACAGGCTTTCCGTCAAAGCGCCGGCCGGGGCATTTCCGATCCAGAACTTGCGCGTAGTGTCGCGAAATTTGTCATTCCACTCCGCCCAGCCAGGAGGAAAGGCGCCCACCTGGTAACCACCAGGCCCCAAATCCCACGGCTCAGCGATCAACTTGATCCTGGAGAGGCATGGATCCTGACTGCACGCCTTGAGAAACCCGCTTTGATTGTCGAATCCGTTGGGTTCCCGCGCCAGAATGGTTCCGAGATCAAACCGAAAGCCGTCTACGCGGGTCTGCTCCGCCCAAAACCGCAGGCTATCCGTGACCATCTGAATCACTCGAGCGTGACTGAGGTTCAAAGTGTTGCCGGTACCGGTATCGTTGATGTAATAGCGCGGATTATCCGCCAACAAGCGATAGTACGTGGCGTTATCAATTCCCTTGAACGATAGCGTGGGACCGCGTTCATTTCCTTCCGCGGTGTGGTTGTACACCACGTCCATAATGACTTCGATCCCCGCGTCGTGAAAGCGCGCGACCATTTCCTTGAACTCCCGGAGCGGGTGCTTGCGGTCGGCCGCATACCGCGTATCGGGGGCAAAGAACCCGATCGTGTTGTAGCCCCAGTAGTTGGTCAGGCCGGTTTCCAGCAGGTGGCTGTCATTGATGAAGAAATGAACCGGCAGCAGCTCGATCGAGCTGACCCCCAACTGCTTGATGTACTTGACCACCCCCTCCTCCCCCAACCCCGCGTAGGTGCCGCGCAAGTTCTCCGGCATTCCGGGGAAGAGCTTGGTGAAACCCTTGACGTGCAGCTCATAGATAATCGTGTCGTCGAAGGGTACCCGGACCTCACTCAGGACACTTTGACCGTGCCAATCGAAATTAGGATCGACCACCACGCATTTGGGCATAAACGGGGCGCTATCCCGCTCGTCGAAAGTCGTGTCGTCCCCAGACTCCATCTTGTAGCCGAAGACCGCGGGGTCCCACTTCAGCTCGCCTCTGTGGGCGACGGCGTAAGGATCGAGCAATAGCTTGTTGGGGTTGAAGCGGTGACCGGCCTCGGGTTCATAAGGCCCATGGACGCGATAGCCGTACACCGTGCCCGGGCGAACATCGGGAAGATACCCATGCCAGATTTGATTGGTGTACTCCGGCAGTTCGATCCGCTCCAGCTCCTGCTCTCCTTCTTCGTCGAAAATGCAGACCTCTACCTTGGTGGCATGGGCAGAGAATAAAGCGAAGTTTGTGCCCTTGCCGTCCCAGGTTGCGCCTCGCGGGTGGGGCAAGCCTTCACGGATCGGGGTCGTGCGTGGTTCGGTCAGCGTCATTACGGCCATGAATTTGTGAGTCCTGTCTTTACTGAATTGTGATTGCAACAAAAACGGCAGAATCAGATAGATGCGGATTTGGAGCATTTAGCTGGTTGGCGTTTCGAGCTGGCCGGCAACCGCGCGGTTCCAGCTCATGGCTTGGGGATGGGCGTGAGCAGACCCTGATCCCGAAGCCATTGTTCGAGCAGCACCGGCCACTGGTCCAGCGCTGCGAAACCCGCTCCCAATCCGCTGCCGTGATCGCCATGGCGGAAGATATGCATCTCCGCCGGGACGCCGGCCGCAATCAGGGAATTGTAGAAATTGACGCTGGCGCTGATGGGAACCGTTTGATCGTCGGTAGTGCTGTAGATAAAGGTGGTGGGAGTCTGCGGAGTCACATGCAGGGCTGGGGTATATCTCTGCTCGTCCAGCTTGCAGGTTTCCGCCGGGATGGTTTTTATCTGCGAGCAGTAGGTGATGTAGTGTCCACTGGGCTGCATGGCGTTGAGCCAGGGGTAGCCGAGCACCAGGAAATCAGGCCGGCTGCTGAGCCGTTCCACCGGGTCGGCAGAGTCAGGCTTGCCCGCATCGAAGAGCGTACCGGTGGTTGCTGCCAGGTGTCCTCCCGCGGAGAAGCCAACAAAGCCGATGCGTTCGGGGGCAAAACCATACACCGAGGCCAGGGATCGCACCAGGCGGACCGCGCGTTGCGCATCCTCCAGCGGAATCGGATACAGGTACTTGGCCCCGAGCCGGTATCTGAGCACAAAAGCGGTGACGCCTCGGGAGGTGAACCAGTCAGCGACCTGGCGTCCTTCTAGATTGCTGGCGAGATGCGTATAGGCTCCTCCAGGGGCCACGATCACGGCCGATCCCGTGCCTTTATTTTTCTGGGGAAGGAAAAGGGTGAGCGTGGGCAGATCGGCCTTGTCGGTGCTTGCCAACTGCGGTGCTCCATCCGGCCACAGCTGCAGGGTTGAAATACCGAGAGCCGGATCGATTGCCTGCTCAACCTGCGCCCCCGCCGGCGATGGGTTTATGGCCAGCAGCCACAGAACAACTACAAATATTTTCTTCAAGCTTCTTTCTCCTCCACCTTGAAACCCCTCCTAATAGGGTCTCGCAACCCCCCTCGAAAGGATTGTTCTCCCTGTCTCGAATCTGATGTTCCCTCAAGCGTCTGCCTGGCCGGGTGGCCAGCTGTTGCCCAGTAACTATGCGGTTTTGGCCGTCGAGAGCGCCTTTTTCCATCATCGACCAACCGCGTTGTTCATCTTACTTTGCTTCTTCCAAATGGTTGCTTGAGATCCGCCCGAATGAGGGTTTCGTGCCGGCGGTTGGATCACTAACTTGAATTCATCGCTGTACGCTCCTCCGCGATGAGTACGAAAGGTGGTCCGCAAATGGCAGGCGCTAACTTTGCTGTCGATACCGTCAGCCCGTTCCCTGTGGCCGTTTCGCCCAGGGCGCTTCCTGCCGCTAAAAAGAATGCGCGCGTGGGGCATGCACTCAGCCTGGTCGAAGCCGGAACCTATGGAAATCGCATGGCCAGGCACTTGCACCTGGCGAACGCGCCCATGATTAGTGTCAAGACCCGCCACCGGGCGCATCTCGCCGTGACCCGGCTGCGCTCAGAGACCGCCCTCGCGGACAGGACGACACCATTCCCGTGCGAAAGAGCCTTCACCGTTCAGCTGCACATGCGGGCAGTCTCGCCGGTGAAACTCTGGCTCCGGGGACGGGCGGTGCCGGTCGAGACGGCACAAGAGGACGGCAGCGTCAGCATCCTCCCGCTGGAGCAGGATCCCTCCATGTACCTGGGAAGTGCCTTCGATATGGTGCACTTTTATGTGTCTCGCCCCGCCCTGGATGAGTTCGCCGACGAGAATGACGGCTGCCGATGCGAGACCCTGTCCTGGCCTTTTGGCAAGGTCGATTCGAGGTTGAAGAATCTGGCGTTGTGCCTCTTGCCTGTACTGGAGAGACCGGAAGTTGCCAGCGAACTCTACGTGGACCACCTGGTGTTTGCTGCCCATGCTTACATAGCCCGCACCTACGGTGGAATTAGACCTGCACCCTCGGTTGTGCGTGGGGGCTTAGCCCCGTGGCAACTGCACCGTGCCACGGAGATGTTGAAAGCTAATCTGGATGGGCAGATAGCGCTTTCACAGGTGGCAGGCGAATGCAAATTATCTGTCAGTCATTTCGTGCGCGCCTTCAAGCAGACCGTGGGAGAACCGCCCTACCGCTGGCTTCTGCAGCAACGCATGGACGCAGCCAAGGAACTCCTGTTGCATTCCGGCCTACCTATGGTGGAGATTGCGCTCAAGTGCGGATTTGCCGATCAGGCTTGTTTCATCCGGGCCTTTCGCAAGTTGCTTGCGACTACGCCCGGGGAGTGGCGGCGGATGCGCATGCAGTAGCTGTACCCGCCGCCCCCTAGTCAGTTTTTGTGAGGATCAGTCAAGACTGTCGACGATTTCGCCCAGGAACCATGACCTGCGTTCCGTCTCGTCGATCCAAACCTCGATCAGGCTGGTGGTGGCTACATCGTTGTGGCGCTCGCATACCTCGTGAGCGGAACGAAAGAAGGCTGTTAGCTGCCGATTGTCGGCAAACAGCTCGCTGAGCATCGCCTTCGGAGAAACGTGTTGGGCATTGTTGTCCTTGAGCCGCTGATGAGTGGCGATCTCGCCGATGGAATGGATGGTGGTGCCTCCGAGCTTGCGGGCTCGCTCTGCGATCGGGTCGGTCATGGCAAAGATCTGGTCGCCGTGCTCGTCGAGCAGCAGGTGATAATCACGGAAGTTCTTGCCCGTCATATGCCAGTGAAAGTTCTTGGTCTTTAAGTAGAGGGCGAAACTATCTGCCAACAAGGAACGCAGCTCGTTTGAGATTTCCTCCACTGCGGCGTGGTCCAACTGTCCAATGTTCTTCACCGAAGTCTTTTCGTTCTTCGATTCAATTTTTTCTGCTGTTGCCATGGTTGTCTCCTTCAGTCCGCGCCGGAGAGTCTTCTCCGGAACACTACTTTGTATGGATGCACTTATTGCTGCAAGGGCTTGTGAAGCAGGCTTTAATTCTTACCTGGCCGGCGCCGTCGTCGTGTTCTCACCGGTTGCAGCAATAAAAGCAAACTGGGCGCAAGCCGTAACAAGATCGCAGGTCGTTGCTTCCCTTAAGGTGAGAAGGATGCATTTTTCCAGAAACCGGATGGCAACCATCGGCGCGGAAACCGCTGGGTGCCAGGAGATATCCCCATGCCCGATATTGAGCGATACGATGCCGTCGTGCTGGGCAGTGGAGAGGCCGGAAAGTCCATGGCCTGGCACCTTGGTTCGAGCGGTAAACGGGTTGCAGTCATCGAACGCAAATACATCGGAGGCGCCTGCCCCAACATAGCCTGCCTGCCAAGCAAGAATCTGGTTCACGGAGCCAAGGTAGCCTCCTATTTCCAAAGAGGCGAAGAGTTCGGCATGCTGGCCGACAAGTGGACCGTTTCCATGCCGGGCGTACGAGCACGCAAACGCGAGATGGTCGAAGGTCTGGTGCAAATGCACCTCGACAACTTCCGCCGCAGCAAGGCAGAGATTGTCATGGGGGAAGGCCGCTTCACTGCCGACAGAACTCTGAAAGTCTCATTGCCAGGGGGAGGGGAACGCGTTGTCTATGGCGAGCAGGTCTTCATCAACACCGGGTCCCGGGCGCACATCGGCAACGTACCGGGCCTGGTTGAGTCCTCTCCGCTTACGCATGTGGAGGCGTTGGAACTCGATACTGTTCCGGAACATTTGCTGATTCTTGGCGGCGGCTATGTCGGTTTGGAATTTGCCCAGGCCATGCGGCGCCTGGGCAGCCGCATCACCATCATGGAACGGAATGATCGGCTGGTGCACCGTGAAGATCAGGATGTTTCCCAGGCGATGACGCAACTCTTCCTGGATGAAGGCATTGTCACGGTGGCAAATACCAGCCTGGGGCGCGTGGAGGGAAAGTCGGGACAAGGGGTGCGCCTGCATGGTTCCAGGCGCGGGTCTGAAATCATCGTCGAAGGTTCGCACCTGCTGGTGGCGACCGGCCGCTTGCCCAATACCGAAGGCATTGGTCTTGAACCGGCCGGAATCAAAACCACCGCAAAAGGATTTGTCGAGGTTAATGAACGGCTGGAGTCCAGCGCTCCCGGGGTTTGGGCACTCGGCGACTGTGCCGGCAGTCCGTTTTTTACTCATATCTCTTTCGACGACTTCCGCATCGTCCGCGATAATCTTGCGGGCGGCCACCGGACAACCGCGGGAAGGCAAGTACCATCCTGCCTGTTCACCGACCCCGAACTTGCGCGGGTAGGCTTGGATGAATCGCAAGCGAAGCGCCAGGGCACGCCTTACCGGTTGGCCAAGATCCCCATGGCAACTGTGCTGCGCACCCCCACCATGGCGGAGACCAGGGGATTCCTTAAAGTGCTGGTCAGCACAACGGATGACACGATCCTTGGATTTACTGGCTTTGGCGTGGGCGCCGGCGAAACCATGGCGACCGTCCAGTTGGCCATGAGGGCAGGGATACCCTACACCGTATTGCGCGATATGACGATCACCCACCCCACGCTTGCAGAAGGACTGATACCGCTCTTCTCCTCGGTACCCGCACGTAAATAGGGCATCGTAGCCCAGGCGGTTCCATCACATGACGAATCCGCCAATGGCAAACGCCAGCAGCAGCCCACCGATAACGAGGTCGGCAAATCGCCTCCTCGTCTCAGTGGGCTGCGTGGTGCTTAACATCATCGCCAATTCAGACTTCGCTTTGTCTGGCGTTTTCATTTGCGCGCCTCCCGCAAAAGTTCAGCTTGCGGCGGCGCGCTCAACCGTCGACACCATTGACTTGCGCAGCGCAACTTTAGCCCGCGCCAGGCGGGACTTGGTCGCCGGAATCGAGATGCCCATATTCTGAGCAATTTGTTTCATCGAGTGGCCCTCCATCTGGCCGCGCTCAACCACCAGTCGAAGCGCATTCGGCAGGCGGCCGATGGCCTTCTTCAAGTGCAGGGACCTTTCGTGTCCAACGTAGTACCTCTCGGGGTCTGCGGAGTGGTCGGCAATTTGCCACGTCTGCCACGTCTCTCCTTCCGCAGTCGCGTCGATCGAGGTTTCGAGACGGATGCGTCTCTTACGCAGGATCATGAGCGCCGAGTTGATACCTATCCGAGTGAACCAGGTGGCGAAGCTGGACCTGCCGTCAAACTGTTTCAAATGCAGGAAGGCGCGCATCATTGAATCCTGGAGTGCATCTTCCGCATCCTCGCGATTTTTGGTTACACCGTAGATGGTGTTGAAGACCCGCTTCGAATTACGAGTGCACAGTTCGACAAACGCCCACTCCTGGCCGTCTTGTGCCAACTGCACCAGCAGGTCGTCGTCCATATTGCCGGGTTCGAGGTGCTGGGTGAAGCTGTTATTGATTACGCTGCAGGAACTCATGAAAACACCTCAAGAAGGATTTGGTGACTCTACCCGGGGAAGATCCGTGCCTGGAAATGAACCTGTGCGTACCTTTAGGATAGAAGCTCGGAGCAACAACTTCAGTGAGCAACTGTTAGCTAACAGTTATCAGCGATACGGAGTGGCATTCATGCGAGCTCATGGAGTGACTAGACAAACATAGCCTAAGCGAACCGGGGCCAGCTTGATTGAAATTGCTTTTAATTTGCTGATCTTGCGGGAAGGATGAATTTGAAACTGCTGCAGTATGAGTGGCAAATCGAACACCTTGAAGGGGAACCGCAGGTCTCTCCGTTTTGCTATAGAACATAGCGCAGGAACTTTGCGCCTTTCCTTGCACGTCGAGAACCAGACAACGCGACCCGGCTCTGCGCCCATCTCGCTCAACAGCGAAGAAAAAGCATAGGAGGGGAGATGATCCAGCAACCGGGCGAAATTGAAATGTGGTTCATGTAACATCCACCCTTGGGGCGAAACCGAAGCCGCCAATAAGGAGAAGGAAACATTGGAGCAGAAGGATTGGGCTGGAATCTTTCCCGCCATCACGACACCATTCCAGACAGATTTGTCAGTCGACTACGAAACGTTCGGAGCCCAGGCTCGATGGATGGTAGAGTGCGGCTGCAAGGGAATTGTCGCGCTTGGATCTCTGGGCGAAGCGCCAACGCTGACCAGAGAAGAAAAGGTTGAGATTCTTAAACAGGCCCGGCGCTCCCTGAGCGACGAGGCGCCAGTGATTGCCGGCATTGCCGCCCTCAGTACCGTTGAAGCGGTCTGGTTGGCGAAGGAAGCACACCGTGCAGGCGTAGACGGCTTGATGGTATTGCCGCCCCAGATCTACCGGAGCGACTGGCGCGAAACCCAAGCGCACCTGGACGCCATCTTCCAGGCAACGCCGCTCTCTTGCATGCTCTATAACAACCCCATTGCGTATGGAACGGATATCACCCCGGAACAAATGGTCGAATTGCGGGCGCGTCATGGCAATTTCCATGCCGTAAAGGAATCGAGCGGCGACATCCGGCGTATCACCTCGCTCAAACATCTGGGCTCACTGGCCATCTTCGTGGGCATGGATGACGTCGTGGTCGAGAGTGTCGGGGCCGGAGCGACCGGCTGGATTGCCGGATTGGTGAACGCGTTTCCTGAGGAATCGGTCCGCCTGTTCAAGCTGGCGCAAAGCGGTCCATCGGAGGAGTTGGACACACTCTATAGCTGGTTCCTACCTCTGTTGCGCCTGGACACCGTGCCCAAGTTTGTGCAACTCATCAAGCAGGTGCAGGAGGAGTGCGGGGGACCTGCGGCGCGGGTAAGGCCTCCCCGGCTCGAACTGGCAGGAGCTGAGCGCGATGAGGTCGTTACCCTCACCCGCAGGAGCCTTGCCAACTGCCCCCGTTAGCTCGAGTCAGTTCTTTCCTGTGGCGGAGGTCTCTTGGGCGGTTTGCTGCTTGACACCGCCACTCGGTCGACGCCGGCCGATCGTTGCCAACATGAACAATGCTGCCGCCCCAGGCACCATCAGGCCGATGCGCAGAGACCCGGTACCGCTGGAAATCGTTCCCGTCAACCAGGACAGTACGGCTCCTCCAAGTCCTGCGACCGCAAACACCCAGCCCGCGTGGCGCGAGCCGCCTATCTCCTCCAGGAACAGTGCCAGAATGAGCGGATACAATGGCGCCAGCGCCAGGCCGCTGAGAGCCGATCCCGCCAGGATAGTAAGCGGGTGGTGCGCTGCCAGCAGCGATAACACGCCTGCTATGGTGGCAAACACAGACGCTCGATAGAGAGCGCGTTCCGGCACCCAGACCAAAATTGCTGGAGTCATCGCTCGGCCAAGCAACAGGGCTGCCCAAAAGACCGCCACCGCCAGGGAGCCGCCGGCGAAGGTCCAGGCCGTGGCTCGGGTTGCGTAGGTGCTCATCCAGTTGCCGATGGAGGCCTCCATCCCCACATAGAGAAAAGCGAGGGCCGCGAAATAGAGGATGGTTGTCGCTTCTCTCATGCCGGGTGTCGTTCGTCCTGCACTTGTCGACTCTTTCAGATCGCTGCGATCCGCGAGCAGCGGGAGCAGACTGAAAGGGAGGGCCAAGAGCCCGACCACGGCAAAAGCGGCGCTGCTGGTGGCATGGCGCAGGAATTGGGCGACCAGCAGGGGACAAGCCACTGCGCCAGCGCTCCAGGAAAAATTCAGCAAAGCCAGCGCAGCTCCCATGCGCTGTGGATAACGCCGCCCGGTAAGCATGTTGGTCGACGTCATGGCCAGGCCTAGGCCGAGTCCGTAGACGCCAAAGGCGGCCAGAGACTTTTGTTGCAGTAGAAAGATACCGATGGCTCCTGCGCTCATCAGCGCATAGCCGCAGGTCAGCGCCTTCCAGAGGTTGCGCCGGACCAGGAGTGCTCCCGACGCGGACGTGGCAAACTGCACCAGCAGCAGCAGACCTGCGTCTTTGTCACGCAGGTGCCATTGCGCCGAAAGCCGTGGCAGAATGCTGCCCAGCAACACTGTGCCGACGCCCGTGAGCGCGAACCCGAGGTGGAGCAGGGGCTCCAAGAGAGGTAGGCGAAGACCCCTGGCCGCGCTGTGATTTGCGTGAGACACGTGGAAAGGCGCTCTTATGCTGGGCTTGGCCCGCACCCGCCCTAATCACTCTACGCGCCGAAGTCGCAGAATCACGAGCGAATGATGGATTGCGACCAGGTTCAGACGGGGCGCCCTCTGCAACGGGAAAGCCGCGTGGTTTGACCCTGTGCGCCACGGTTGTTAATATCAAGGTGCGGGGTGGAGCAGTCCGGTAGCTCGTTGGGCTCATAACCCAAAGGTCCCTGGTTCAAATCCAGGCCCCGCAACCAATCAGATCAATAAAACTGCGATGTTCATGAGTCCCTTAGCGGCCCGGTGCCGCAGTAGAGGGTTACGCGCAAGCTCCTCGGCCCTTTTTCGTCTTTATCGCCCGTAGAAGCAACAGCACGCGGCGCGTAGCCCTTACTCAGCCCTTACTCGATGAGTCGCTACAGGGAAGAAGCAAATCATGCGTAGATCGCTGAGCACACGGTGAGGCCTCATGAGGAACAATCGGCAACTATCGTGTAGTTCGTGATGTGGGAAAGACTCCGGGTAACGGTGATGATTCGGATTGTTCATTCGGCAACCGAATTGACCGATGATCGAGACATGGAAACCCTGATATCGTCCACCTTGACGCCGGACAGCCTCAGTTGCCTACGACGGGAGCTACCGGGCGCAGAAGCCCAGAGCGGGATGCGGCCATGACGGCGTGGGTAGCCTTAGGCAATGGAATGGCCGGTTTTGCAGTGGGCCTCTTCCTGCACGCGATACCCGGATCATGGTGGCCCCGATGGCTGCGCGAACTCGTTGGGAAGAAGGGATAAGCGTAGTCCAGCACAACGCCGAATGCCGGAGAAGAAGCTCCACGTTCAAGCCGACCGCAATGCCCGCTTCACCTCCTTCCCCGTTTACCGACCAGCGGTCTTTGTTGGCTTCACCTTAGCCTCGAGATACCGTGGCGGCGGCCGACTCCTGCGATAGGTATACTGTCAGCCGACCTGTAGTTCGGCGGGGTCTTCGAGTGGAAGCTGGGACACGATGCAACGAAATGCCACTGAAAGATGGTGGGGAAAGACCATGTCAGCATTTGCAGGGAATTGGGCCCGCGCCGCTTTCGTGAGTGTTGCCTGCTTCCTTGTTCTGGAGTCGGGAGCGCAGCAGCTAACCGCGACGCCCGCTGGAATGACGATGACCTCCAATGGCATGACACTGGAGGTGACGGCGCTACGCGATGACGTGCTCCGCGTGCGGACTTGGAAAGGGACTGCGGCGCCCGAAGATGCCTCGTGGGCAGTGCTTTCCTCGGCGCGCACAAGCCGCGTTGCCGTGGTGGCAGAGTCGCACGGGTTTGCAACCGGCAAACTCCGGGTGACGGTGGATGACCAACTTCAGCTGACGGTGGCCGATCTTGCGGGTAACGTGATCCAAAGCGATGCCGCGCCGGTTCAGTGGGACGGAGCGAAATTCAAGGTAAGCAAGCAGGGCACCTGGAGCGACCACTTCTTTGGGCTCGGCGACAAACCAGGGCCGCTCGATCGAAAGTTCGAAGCTTTCACCATGTGGAATACCGACTCCTTCGGCTGGCAGGAGTCCACGGACCCCATCTACAAAAGCATTCCGTTCTTTATCGATATGAATCACGGGCGTGCCCTGGGTGTGTTTCTCGACAATACCTGGCGGACGGATTTCGACTTCGGCCGTGCTGACCCGAACCGCTACACCTTCGGCGCAATGAACGGTCCACTCGACTACTACCTCCTTTATGGTCCTGAACCAAAGGCAGTAGTTTCCAGCTGGGCGTGGCTCACTGGCCCGACTCCGCTGCCCCCACTCTGGGCTCTCGGTTTCCAGCAGTCGCGCTACACCTATTTTCCCGCGTCACAGCTTCGGGAAGTGGCTGCCAGGCTGCGCAAAGATCGCATTCCCGCCGACGTTCTATGGCTGGATATCGACTTCCAGCACGACAACTGGCCTTTTACCGTAAATGAGAAGGCGTTTCCTGATTTCGCCGGGATGGTCCATGATCTCGCCCAAGAACAGTACAAGGTGGTTGTCATCACCGATCTGCACGTCGCCAGGCAACCGAACGCCGGCTACGCACCGTACGACTCAGGAGTTGCAGGCGATCACTTTGTGAAGAACCCGGATGGCTCGACGTTTGTGGGCAAGGTGTGGCCTGGGCCCGCCGTCTTTCCGGATTTCACCCGGGCACAAACACGGCAATGGTGGGGATCGCTTTATAAGACGTTTGTTGACGATGGGGTCGCCGGATTCTGGAACGACATGAACGAACCTTCGGTGTTCGAGACCCCCGCCAAGACCATGCCAGACGATGTTCAGCATCGCATCGACGAGCCCGGGTTTAAGCAGCGCACCGCCCCTCATCTGGAAATCCACAACGTGTACGGCATGCAGAACGCGCGCGGCACCTACGAAGGTCTGCTCGCCCTGCGGCCGGACGAGCGCCCCTTTGTAATGTCTCGCGCCAGCTTCGCCGGTGGTCAGCGGTACAGCACAACCTGGACCGGCGACAACAGTTCCACATGGAATCACCTGCGCATGACGGTGCCACAGATCGTCAACCTCGGATTGAGCGGTTTTTCTTTGACAGGTGCGGATGTGGGTGGATTTGCTGGTTCACCGCCGGCTGATTTACTTACCAAATGGATTGAACTGTCAGCCTTTCAACCCATCGATCGTGTTCACTCCGCAAAGGGAACGCGCATGCACGAGGTGTGGGTTGACGGACCTCAACAGGAAGCGATTCGCCGCCACTATATTGAAGAGCGATATCGGCTGTTGCCCTATCTGTATACCGTGGCCGAGGAAACATCGCACGACGGCTTGCCCATCAATCGCCCGCTGTTTCTCGAGTTTCCGCATGCCACCGCAGATGGCACTCCCTTTGACCTTACAACGGGCGGTGCCGAGTTCCTGCTGGGCAGCCGCATTCTCATTGCGCCCAACCCTTCTCCGGAGGAAGTGGCCCCCTATGTCGTGCTCTTTCCGCCGGGAACCTGGTATGACTACTGGACCGGCGAGCGCTTTATTCGGAAGGCTCCGGGCGCTTCCCTCGATGCCGAACAGCGCGATTTGGTGCTGGCGGCAAAGGAACTAAGCGTTACCCCGAAGTCGGAGCAAATGCCGGTATACGTTCGCGGCGGCAGTATTCTTCCCATCGCCCCTTTGACGCAGAATACGGCACAAACTCCCAGCGGTCCTCTGACCCTGCGTGTTTATCCATTCGCCGCCGGCCAGAACCCTACGGAAGAAGAGTGCTCTGGAGAGGTTTATAGCGATGATGGCCACACCTTCTCCTTCCGTCAAGGAGAGTTCGCGCGCATTCGCTTCACCTGTGCCGTCGCGGCGGATGGCTCAGTGTCTGTGACCGTCGGAAAACAGGAAGGTACATGGAAACCGTGGTGGCGGTCCTACCGGATTGAAGTGGTGGGATGGAAGCCGAAACAAGGGCGCGGGACCGCGAATGGCCGTAGCGTCCCACTCGCGATAGCGGCAGGACGGTGGGGGGTGACCGTCCCGGCCGACGGCAGTGCCAAACAGGTTGAGCTGCGGTAAAGGGGCGCCGCAACGCGCTGTGCTACTGTTCTATGGGTCATGACACCGAACCTGATTTCCCGGCGGAATTTCCTCATCACCGGTAGCGCTCTGTTGGCGGCGCCCCTCGCCAAGGCGGGCCCAACTCCAACCCAACTTACTGCCGCCGAGGTAGTGGAACAAATTCGCAATCACGTGGGCGTTCCCTGGCGGGCGGAGACGGTCGACCGGATCCTTGCCGGAGACCCGGAGACGGTTGTGAGGGGCATTGCTGTCACCATGATGGCCACGCTCGATGTGATCGAAAGAGCCGCCGCTGCGGGCAAGAACATGGTCATTACCCACGAACCCACTTTCTATGTACACCAGGACACAACCAAAGAAATTCAGGACGATCCTACCCTCAAGTACAAGCTCGACTTTATTCGCAAGAACAACGTCGCCGTTTTTCGTTTTCACGATCACTGGCATGCTCATCATCCAGATGGCATTGCTGTCGGGATGATGCAGGAGCTTGGCTGGGAGAAGAATGTAGACCCCGCGAACCCCAAACGTTTCGTCTTCGGCGGTGACCCGCTGGCGCAGTTTTGCCAGCGAATACAAAGCCGCCTTGGCGATCGCACCATGCGCGTCATTGGCAAGCCAACCATGCCGGTCAAGCGGGTTGCTGCCAGTTGGGGCGCCGCGGACCGGCTGACCACGATTCCCTTACTTGCCCGGCCAGACGTGGATGTGCTCGTTGTCGGCGAAGCGCGCGAGTGGGAGTTGGTGGAATACGCCCAAGACAGCATCACTGCCGGCAATCAAAAGGCGCTGATCGTGTTAGGCCATGTCGTTTCAGAACAGGGCGGCATGAAGTACTGCACGGAATGGCTGAAGTCGTTTGTCACTGACGTTCCGATCGAATTTGTTCCGGCGAGTGAGCCTTTCTGGAACCCGAGCAATCCTGTCGAAGGCTGAGAGGGACCCGCATTGACGCCCATCATCACCGGAATCGCCTGGCACATGGTCGGTGCCGCATCCGCCGCATCCTTTTACGCGCCCATCAGCAAGGTAAAGCGTTGGACCTGGGAATCCACCTGGGCTGTTGCTGGCATCTTCTCCTGGATCTTGCTGCCCATCTGCGTCAGCGCCATACTGCTGCCCGACTTGCGCGCGTTCTACGGGTCGCTTGACTCATCCGTCGTGCTCAAGGCTTTCCTCTTTGGCTGCATGTGGGGTGTCGGCAACGTGAGCTACGGTCTCACCATGCGCTATCTCGGCATGTCCCTCGGTATCGGGGTGGCCATTGGTGTCACTCTGGTTGTGGGTACGTTGATTCCGCCGCTTGTCCACGGACAGGCCGCGGAACTTGTGACCAGACGCGGTGGCCAATTCACTCTCCTGGGCATTGTGGTTGCCCTTTGTGGCATTGTCACCGTTTCGATTGCCGGGCATCGCAAAGAAATTGCGTTGGGTTCGGAAATCCGGGAATTTAATGTAAAAAAGGGGCTGCTGCTAGCCGTCATGTGCGGCATCTTTTCCTCCGGCATGTCTTTTGCCATCGATGCGGCCAAGCCCATTCAATCTGCAGCGCTCACCCTGGGAGTGAACCCGCTCTACAGCGCGCTGCCCAGCTACGTCATCATCATGGGCGGAGGAGGGCTGGTCAACTTTGCCTACTGTTTCGTCCGCCTTGCTTTCAAGAAAGATCTTTCGTTAAAGGCCGACCTCGCGCTGCCCGGGGCCACGTTGTTCAAGAACGGTACGCTCGCCGCCACGGGCGGGATCATGTGGTATCTCCAGTTTTTCTTCTATGCCTGGGGAGCAGCCAGCATTCCCGCCGGCTTCGCTTACGTGAACTGGATGCTGCACATGAGCGGCTATGTGTTGTTTGGCGGGATCGTGGGTCTCGCATTAGGCGAATGGGCTGGTGTGGGCTCGAAACCCGTTCGCCTGCTTTGGGCCGGCATGCTGGTCATCATTGCCGCAGCCAACATCGTTGGCCTTGGCATGGCATCCTGATTTCCCTGCAACCTCACCCGGCAACGGCAATCACCAGCTGCTCGCCCTCTTGTAGTTGGACCGGGTGAATCCGCCCCCTATGAAATGAAGGCGTTCCCCCGCCGGCTAGATCCGGCTGGACTACCGTGAAACGCTTACTTCACAACCTGACTTCTGGACCAAGTCGGTGAACAATATCCTCAAGGGAGTTGAAGTGGACAACGCAACGCTGACTTTCGTCGGGCCGGTATTCCAGGGGGCCTTGCGCCAGCAGCGCGTTGGTGGTGGAGTTTCTTTCACCTTTTGAGCTAGCTTCAGTCCGGCATGTAACATTGGGGAAAGAGATTGGGTAACGACGCTTGCGGTGAACAAGCGATCACTCCTGCGCCCTCTGAGCAAACAATAAAGCCCGCTCTCTGGACGGGTGCCCCTCGCTCCAGCGTACATGGGCGGAAAAGATGGGCGCAGCCCTTCGAACGCTTCTGCTCTGCGCGCAAGTGCACACCTCGTCATTGGACGCGGAGAAACACGCCTTGAAAGATGCCGGTGTGGTGGGCGCCCGCTAACGCTAGGGGCGCAACACCAGGGTTCGTTCCAGGCGGAAGGTCATCACGGTTTCCGACGGCACGCTGATTTCTTTGCCGCGTGTAAAGAGTTGCGTAAGTGCACCACCGCCGGCTCCCGCCAGGGCGCCAATGCCGGCGCCTTTTCCTCCGCCAAACACAGCGCCCATCAAAGCCCCAATGCCCGCGCCTCCACCGGCAAACTCGGCCGTGCGACGGTTAGCCCCGAGACCACTTTTATTACTCTCCGTCACCGAGGAACTATCAACCCGGTATTGTTCGCCGTGGACCTCCACTGAGTACAGATCCAGTACTAACTCCGGACTGTGCACCGCGCCACCCCTGGTAACGTTGCTCACCACCAACTTGGCACGTGTGCCTGCGGGAATCGCCACGCTGCCGGAGCTGCCGTAAACATCCCGCTCAATGGTTGCGGGATACAGCTGGCCCGAAGAGTCCTGTCCCGATCGCACGCCGTCGTCCGTGCGGATAACGATGTCTGTACCTTCAGGAATGATCACCGTAGGGATGTGTTGCGCTGCAGGGGGAGCCTGCGATCCCGTGAGCACAAGCGAGCTCACATCACGTGAGGGGAACTGGTAGTCGATGCCTCCGCTGCCCTCGAACGGAATCATTTCGGCTCCATTCAATTGCCCGGAATAGGTTTTTCCATTGCGTAACGTGAGGTGGTCGGCCGCGTTGGAAAATACCAGCGACTGCACGTCGCCAACCGGTATGTCATAGTGGATGCCTTGGTTGTCGGTGAACGAGAGGGTTCCGTTTCCAGCGGGAGCGTAGTGTCCCGAATAACTAGTGCCGTCATGCAGGACAACGATGTCGGCAAAACCAGGAACCGCCGCAGACAAGAGGGCCCAGGTCGCAATTCGCGCTAGCACTTTCATTCGGCTTAACCCCTCAAGGAGACTATGCGCTAGGGTACAAGAAAGCCAAAAAACTACGAACAAATTTCATTAGTCTTGTAATTCGGCCCGAGGAGTAAGCCCACATGAGAGGGACTCTCTCCACAACCCATCCCACCTGACCCTCTAGTGCGGGTGCGCGGGGGCGAAGGTAGTCCACTTACGGGCATCCGCATCATGAGGGCCGGCCGGCGCTGTCCACAAATTGGCGCTTATGCCATTCAGGTCATACACGATCTTTCCATCCTTAATCGTGAGTTCGCAGAGTAGCTTCTGCTTTCCATCGAGCCGCTTGTTCAGCATGTCAGTAAAACCGAAAGAGCCGTTTTCCACCCGAAGCACTGCGACATCCGCAATCGACCCTTCGGACAGATTGCCGAGTTCCTCATGCTTGATCTCATGCGCCGGGTGAGAGGTCATCTCGGCCACAACCTGCTTCAGTGGAACCCCGATCGCCATAATCTTGTCGGCGACATTCAGCTCATCCTTCATGGCGGAATTCATGCTGGTGACGTGCAGGTCGGTCGAGATAGAGTCGGGAATGAAACCCGCTTTGATCATCGGCACTGCGAGCGACCATTTAAAGCTGCCCCCGCCCTGGCCCACGTCGAAGTAGATACCCCGCTTTCGGCCCTCAATAAACGCCTTACTGGGCCCAAGGGTAACCGGGTCCTGCTCGTGACGAAGACCTGAGTACATATGGGTGTAAATGTCGCCCGGACGCAGCTTTTTCGTCAGCAGGTCATAGAGTGGCCGCTCCGGATGATCCTCGCCGAAATCCACCATCACCGGAATGTTGGCCTTGGTTCCGGCAATGACGGCCTGTTCCACCGGCTTCCACTGCGGGCCTGCGAAGTGCGCGGTCTTGATGCCCACAATGGTGTTGGGATACTTGAGCGCCATAGCAGCCGTCTTCTCCCCATCCATGTCATCCAGGTTCTGCTCGTAATGGCCGCCGCGCATGCCTGCGCCGACAATGTTCAGCATCGCGAATACGCGCGTCTTCGAGCGATCGATAATGCGGTCCTTGAAGTCCTGAAAATTCTGCCATCCTGAGCAGCCCGCATCCACCACCGTCGTAACCCCAACCCGGAAGGTGAAACCATCGGGGGGCACACTTAAATCCCCGGCATAGGAATTGCGCTCGCCCGTGCCCGCATAAACATGCACGTGAATATCGATCAACCCCGGAGTTACATAAAGACCCTTCACATCGACCGTCTTGAGTGCCGACGTTGGGGAAATATGCGCGGCCACCTTGGCAATCTTGCCGTCCTTGATGGCTACGTCCATCAAGCCGTCGATGTGGTTCTTGTCGTCAAGCACATGTCCGCCGCGTAGCAGCAGATCATAGGCAGGCTCGGCCTGCTGGGCGAAGGCGTTCGCGCCCGCAGCCAGCGCGAGCGCGATCATCGTCTGTATCAATATGTTCCTGGTCATATGTCCCTGATCTCAATAACTAGATATACGCAATAAGGTCGATTTCGACCAGGGAGTTTCCAGGAATGCCACCGGCCGGCGCAACCGTAGTGCGCACAGGAGGCACTTTTCCCCAACGGCCCGCATAGGCCGTGTTCATTCTTGCCCAGTCTTTGATGTCGTTCAGGTAGACATTCACTTTGAGCACCTTGTCCATGGAAGAGCCGGCACAGATGAGGTTCTTCTCTAATTCGTCGAGAACATGCTTGGTGTGCTCTTCGATTGTGCCTTCGAAGTGAGCGCCCACACCGGCAAGGAAAAGCAGGTTGCCATAGGAGACGGCACTTGAAAACAGTGGAGGAGCCGCGGGAGCGTTATCCGCATTCGGCTTGCATGAGTAGGCCTTCTTTTCGAGCGTGCTCGTTTTTTTTGCCTCGGCAGCGGCGCCAATCATGGTGCCACCGGTTGCGACCACGGCTGCTTTAGCCGCGTTCTTCAGAAGACCTCTTCTGGACTGCGTTCCCATCGACGTACTCCTTTTCATTTGGATTCCTAGCGTTCAGGCATTGGGACAAGAGAGAGCGCATGAGACCGGCGTCCGAAGCAAGTGGAAGTGATCAACTCGAGCGCGTTCTTATTGCGATACTTTTCGGTTCGCTCACCCATGCGACTCTCGCTTTGCAGTGTAGCTCACCGGTGACACGGTCGGCCGGCAGCTGGTAGATTGACCCCGTGCCGCCATCCAGAACATAGATGTTTTCCCCGTCAAGCGTAGCGCTGATCTGGGTCCCATTTGGCAACAAATGCTCGGTGCGCGTCAGTCTGCCGCTTCCGCCATCAATTTGCCACACTCCCTGAGAGGTATACAGCATGCGGCCGGAGGGATGCATGGCCAGCGTACCGGCAGACGACGGTGGAAACGAATGCCTCTGCACTGCGTCACCCATGGTTCCGGACGCCGCATCGTAGCGGTAACAGGCTAGTGTGCCCTCCAGCTCATGCCACGCAAACAACAAAGAGCCCCCGGGATGAAGCACAGTCGCGCCGGGGCCGCTTCCTCTTCCGGTCGGCCGCTGCGCGAGCCGCTGGAACCTGCCGCCTTCCACGGCAAATACGCTCAGCCGGTCGCTGCCAAAATCAGAAGCCAGCAGCCGCCGGCCGCTGGAGTCAAAAACCAGACTGTGAGGATGCGCCGCCCCTTGCAGTTGGGGATCGCCCCCACTACCGGCATCCTTGAAAATACTGGCTGGCCCGACCAAGCTGCCATCCGCCACGGAAAAGACGTTGTAAATTCCACCCCCGTAAGCTGCCACCGCGAGAACCTTCCCATCAGGGGAAAGAGCCATGTGTCGCGGACGGGTTGCGGAAAGGGAAAGCGGCCTTCGGCTCCACAGCGTCAGGCGGCCATCCAGCGGATCAATGCGGAAGGCTTCCACCGTGCCGCGCGGCAATCCCTCATGTGCCTCAACTTCGTTGGCCACGTACAGGGTTTGTTGCGATGGGGAGAGCAAAATGCAGGCAGGTGCGGGACTCGAAATATGCTGGATTCTCGTCCAGCGCTCGCCTTGCGTCATGAAGACATGAACTGCTCCTTCGCCCGAAGCCACATAGGCAAAGCTCGGCGACGGTAATGGCAAATACGGCAGCGCAACCAAACCCGCGGCTCCACGCACGAATTCTCTGCGTGTCCATCCTTGGCGTGATTGGGTTTCAGCCTGCATCAAAACGCCCTTCTATGCGCGGATCGACATCTTGTGATGAAAGATGTTGTTCGAGTCATACCGCCGCTTCACCTGCTGCAGAAATGGATAAAGATCCCCCGTGCCGTAATACACCTGTGGCCAGAACGCATACGCGAGCATATCGCTGTCTGGATAATTGATGTAGCAACCCTCGTAATAATCGTTGGGGTACGGGGTGCCCGCGTACTGCGGCTCCACTTCCTGCGAGTAAACATCTGTATAGAACTCTCGCATCCATTGCAAACGGCCCGGGTCTTCCTCCGCCCGATCCCAATATTGCTGGAACTGGACCTTCATGATCGACGAGCGTTGCCAGACAGAGGTGGTCGCCGCCAAACCCTTCACATTGACCGCGCCACCGTACGAATCCACCGCCATGATCCCACCCCGCAGATCCACACCGGGCACCACCCGCGTCAGGTGTTTGTAGATACACTTCGCTTCCCTGGGAGTGAAATTCCGTTTCATGTAAGACGACTTGTAAGCTGCGCGTCCGTTGTGCCCGCCCCCGCTATCGCCAATCGTAGCCTCCAGCCACAGCAGCCGGTCGATGGTATACCGTCCCGTGTGCTGGCGGTCGGCCGGGGTGCGCGGCGCAAACCTTTGGTCGCCCGGCACGCCTGCGCGTCTCTCTACTGGGTCAAACTCCACAAAGCGGTCCAGGAACTCATCCAATGGCTTCAAGTCGTCGCAGCGTCCATCCGGATTGCAGAATTGCAGCCCAAGCCCAAGGCGCCCCGAAGAAATGTGCGACAGGCCGAGCGCTGCAAACAGGCCCCACGTGTCCCGCTCGGAACCCCGCTGCGCCATGTAATCGCCAAACGCCAGCAGCAGAGCGACAAATCGGTCCTCGGTCATGCTGGACCAGTCAAACGAGAAGTGGGCATTCGCCACTTCAAACGGAGCCGTCGGCAAACGGTCAAAAAGAAAGCCGGTCACAATCCCGAAATTTCCCCCGCCCCCGCCCAGGCAGGCTCGAAACAGATCCTCATCGTGATGCCGATCAATTTTTTTCAGCTCCACCTGCCCATTCTTATCGACGGTGAGGATTTCTATGGCGGAAACCCAATCGACGGTCAAACCGTGGAGCCGCGACAGTACGCCATAGCCGCCCCCGGTGATGTGCCCTCCGGCTCCCACGTTGTAGCAACTGCCTCCGGGGATGGTCACCCCACTTCGCTTATACAGGTCAATGTAGGCTTCGCCGAGCTGCTGTCCGGGGCTGATGCGGTAACGATCTCCATCGCCGGGCAGGGCATCGCTTTTCAGCAGGCTCAAATCCAGGAGCATTCCCCCGGGATTATTCACCACAAAATCCTCATAGCAGTGGCCGCCGCTGCGCACCGTGGGCCGCATGCCCGCCTTGACGGCCCGCTCGAGGGCTTCAGCGACCTGCTCCCGGGTCTCGCACAGTGAAATCTCGGCTACCGCCTCTGCTGCGTCGCCGTCCCAGCGAAAGTTGCGGCTGCGATGTAACAGCGCATACCGCGGATCGCTGCGAGTAATCCTGATGGCCATCCATAACCCCGCGAAAAACGGATTCAGAATCAGCTGAGTTGTTGCAACTGCTGTTTTACAGAATACCGGAACTGCCCTTTGATACCATCAGCCCTTGTACGCAGGAGCGGTCGATGGAACTGATCAAGGACAAAGTCGTCATTGTGACCGGGGCCGCAGCAGGCATTGGCGCCGGGGTCGCAAAGTTATTTGCCCAGGGCGGAGCCCATGTATTTCTCGCCGACCTTGACGGGCCCGGCATTAAGAAGGTCGCATCCGCTCTGCAAGCGGGAGGCGGCTCCGCATTTGCCTTTGAGGCCAATGCGGCCAGTCGCGAGGCCATGGCAAAAGTGGTCGAGGATGCGATGACTCGCTTCGGACGCATCGACGTTCTAATCAACAACGCCGGCATTTATCCACGGCAGCCCTTCCTGGAAATGACAGAGGAGCAGTGGGATGGAATGCACGACATCAACCTGAAGAGCGTGTTTCACTGCACAAAGCTGGTAACACCGCACATGGTTCGGCAACGGTCCGGAGCCATCGTAAATATCTCGTCCGTCACCTTCTTTACCGGACTTGAGAACCTGACCCACTACATCGCTTCGAAGGGAGCGATCATCGGGTTCACCCGCGCTCTGGCCAGAGAAATTGGGGAGTACAACGTGCGCGTAAACTGCATTACTCCGGGAGCCGTCGAAACCGAAGGAGAGCGAAAACTCATGTCCCGGGAGGAAGCAGATAAGGTGATGGCCCACCAAAGTCTCAAACGCCGCATCACCCCGCTCGACCTGGCCCGAGTCTGCTTGTTCCTCTCAACAGAATTAAGCGATGCTATGACCGGTCAGATCCTGAACGTCGACGGCGGCTGGATCATGTACTGACAACCGGCATCAAAATCCAAACAGTGGCCGCAGATACTCCGAGCTGATAGCAAGCGCCTGTCTCCGCTGCGCCAGGCTCCCTTCAAACTCCCGCTCCTCCACTTCCACGCAAACCGGTCCATCATATCCCGCCTTCGCGAGTGCGCCCAGAAAACTCGCCCAGTCGACATCCCCTCTCCCCGGCAGCTTCGGTGTATGAAACTCGAGCGGATAAGCCAAAATGCCCACCTCGTTCAGCCGTTGTCGATCGACGGCTACATCCTTTAAATGAACCCGAAAGATCCGAGAGGAAAATTCCTCGATCGGGCCGATATAGTCCATTTGCTGCCAAACCATATGCGACGGATCGTAATTCAGCCCAAAATTGGCGCTGGGAATCTCCGCGAACATACGCCGCCAGATCGCCGGGCTGGAGGCCAGGTTCTTCCCCCCGGGCCATTCGTCAGCGGTAAACAGCATAGGGCAGTTCTCAACCGCAACCCGAACCCCCTGCTCCTCGGCATACGAAATCAGATCGCCCCACACCGTTAAGAAGCGAGGCCAATTCTCGGCGACCGAGCGGGTCCAGTCGCGCCCCACAAACGTGCTCACGACAGGCAGACCAAGCATCCTCGCAGCGCGGATGACCCGCTTAAGATGTGCGGCCGTAGCCGTGGCTTCCTCCACATTCGGAGTGAGGAGATTCGGGTAGTATCCCAGACCGCTGATCTTCATCCCGTGCGCGCCGGCGAGACTCAAGACCCGCGCGGCGTCCGCCTCGTCGAACCTGCTGACGTCAACGTGCGTAACCCCCGCATACCGGCGATCAGCCTTGCCCGGAGGCCAACACATCAGCTCCACACACGAATAGCCGGTAGATTTGCCCAGCGCGAAAACTTCTTCGAGCGTAAGGTCGGGGACGATGGCGCTCATGAAACCAAGTTGCATAGTCTTCGATTCTACTGTGCCCACCCCAAGCTGTTAAACGCAACCATATACAATGCAGGCATTCCCCACACCCTATCGGCCGCGTTTCCATTGTGCTCGAGGAAGCCTATGAACATCGCTGGAATCTTCTCCGCCTCGCCTTTCCTGTTAGTGCTCTTCGCGCTCTTAACCCCCAGCCCGGTTGGACGCGCCGAGGCTACAGAGAATATGACCCCTCTCCTACTCGCAGTGCAGGACGCTCCCATACCCTTCATGGGCTCGGACGGGCAGACACACCTGGTTTACGAACTGGGGATGACCAACTTCTCGAGCGCGGAAATCGCGGTTGAAAAAGTAGAAGTGATCAGCGAAGGCGCCACCCTGCAAACACTCGACACCGCCGCTGTTGCCGGACGCCTTCAGCCTGCCGGTCAGCGCGACTCCGTCGGGATACTTGCCAAGGGCACGCAGGCGCTGCTCTTCCTCAATGTCACGCTCGCTCCCGGAGCGAAGGTTCCCGCTGAGCTCACGCACCAAATCTCCCTGCGGGTAAGCGCTGCTCCTCCTGGACACCAGGAATTCAGCGAGACGGGAGGTACCACCACGGTAGACCGCCAGCCAGTCGCTTCGATCGGACCGCCACTGCGGGGAACGCATTACATCTCGGCGGACTCATGTTGCGACGCCACGCGCCACACCCGCGCCGCCCTCCCCGTCAACGGCCGTGTATGGGTCGCGCAACGTTACGCGGTGGACTGGGAGCAAACCGATGCCGGCGGACGAATCTATGCCGGCCCGCGCGAAAAACTCGAAAGTTACGCCATCTTTGGCCAGCCGGTGTTAGCGGTTGCTGACGCTCTCGTGGTCTCGGTCATCGACGGAGAACCGGAGCAAACACCGGGCAATTACCCGACCAACATCGCTCTGGATAAAGCTGACGGCAACTGCGTCATTCTCGATCTCGGCGCTCACCGTTATGCCCTCTACGCCCACATGCAGCCGGGGAGCATCAAGGTGCGCCGTGGTGAGAAAGTTCACCTTGGCCAGGTAATCGGCCTGGTGGGAGACACCGGCAATTCGATCGTGCCCCACCTGCATTTCCAGGTGACTGCCGGCCCGTCCTCTCTCTCCTCGAACGGCCTTCCGTACGAGATCAGCGAGTTTCAGGTAACAGGTGCAACCGCTGGTACCAAAGCCTTCGACGAGGCGGAATCGAACGGAACGCCGCTTCCGGTCACGCCCGTTGTCCCTCCGCAGGCCGTCAGGCAAGCGATGCCACTGGATCAGTTGGTTATCGGCTTCCCGGCGCATTAAATTTTTCTATGCCAGAAAGCCAATCGCCAGAACTGAAACCACGCTGAAATACGCCAAGGGATAAGCGCTTTTACATCGATCCAGAAAACAACAATAGGAACAAGTCGCGCCTCATCAAATTTTTACGGAGAGAAGTGTCCCACTCTAACAGATGGCGTTTAGCGGTTTCCTGCGTGGAAGCTGGAATCCTATTAAATTTCTTTGAAATGCCGCCACAGCTGATACTTGGCCCAGGCCGCGATAGTACACGCATCGCGAATCTCGCCATCTCTCAGCTTCTGCTCAAAGGTGGCGATGGGCAGGCGGATGACCTCCATATCCTCCTCTTCCGGGTCCCGCTGGTGCGGACCCGGCGCCAGTTCTTCGGCGACAAAGATGTGTTGGCGCTGGCGAACGAAGCCGTAGGCCATCCACATCCACGGCAACTGCGTCATGCGGCCGGCAGTCAATCCGGTCTCTTCGCGCAGTTCGCCGCGTGCCAGGGCTTCCGGGTCCACGTTTTCTGATGCCCAGGCGCCCTGCGGTAGTTCGAGCGCTCGCTCGCCCACGGTGTAGCGGAACTGCTCCACCAGCCAGATGTGATCGCCCTCAATGGGCAGGATGACGGCGCCGTCCGGCTTATCGACCACACCATAAATGCCGTGTGCTCCATTGCTGCGTTCAATGGCATCCTCGCGCAAGCTAAACCAGGGGTTGCGATAGATTTCGCGGGAAGAGAGCGTGCGGATGGACATGTCCTAGGATTGCAGGGAAGAAGGAATGGGGGCAAGTAACGAAGCGGAATCTATGGGTTCCCGGCCCTCAGAGTCTCCAGGTATCCCGTAAGGTGCTCGCCAACGGCGCGCAATGGTTCGCGAGATTTTTCTAACCGCGACATCATCACGGCTCCCTCCAGGCTGGCGATGACAATCGCAGCGACGGCAGCCGGATCAACGCCTCCTCGCAACTCCCCGTTCTGCTGTCCCCGTTGGACAATATCTGCGATCCCGGCCCGCCATCGGTCGAGGGCTGCGCGGGCCTTGCCGCGGAGCACAGGGTTGCCATCGTCGCTGTCGACCGCGGTGTTGAGCAGTGGACAGCCCCCGGGAAGCGTGCGGGGTGGTTGCTCTACAAAGTTCTTCACCAGCAGCAGAAGCTTCTCCAAAGAGCTTCCGCAATCTTCAAGTCCGCGCCACCTTGGCTCGCTGGCCGTCTCCCATGCGTAGTCGAAAGCGGCCGCGGCCAGACCCTCCTTGCTCGCAAAGTGCCGGTAAAGGCCGCCTTTTTCGAGACCAGTGGCCGCCATCAGTTCAGACATGGAAGTGCCGGAGTAGCCGTGCCGGTTGAAAATACCAGCCGACTGCTCCACGATGCGCCGGCGGGTAGCTTCACCCCGGACGGATTTTGTTGCCTTTGCTGCCATTCTTTTGCGACCGATCGGTCTCAGTATACATCTGAACCGTATCTTCCAGAGAGGCAGACACACGGTGGCCACCACAACAGCGGAATTGAGCACCGTACCTGCCTCATCGAGCAGCAGGCAAGTGAACCCGTGGGCGGTGGCCTTGACGGTCACGCTGGCCACCTTCATGGAACTGCTCGATACGTCGATCGCCAACGTATCGCTGCCCCACATCGCGGGCGGCCTGGGCCGCAGCTTCGATGAAACCACGTGGGTCCTCACTTCCTATCTGGTTGCCAATGCCGTAGTGCTGCCGATGAGCGCATGGCTCAGTCGCGTTCTCGGGCGAAAGCGTTACTACATGATCAGCGTGGGCCTGTTCACCGCGACCTCATTCTTGTGCGGCATTGCGCCCAGCCTGAATTTTCTCGTCATCTTCCGCGTCTTGCAGGGGATTGGTGGCGGCGGGCTGGCTCCGGTCGAGCAGGCAATCCTGGTCGACACCTTCCCTGCGAACAAACGAGCCGCCGCCTTCGCCCTCTACAGCGTCGCGATTGTGACCGCCCCAGCCATCGGGCCACCCTTGGGCGGCTGGATTACCGACAGCTTCTCCTGGCGTTGGGTCTTCTTTATCAATGTGCCCATCGGGCTCATCTCTCTCTTTCTCAGCAGCCGCTTGGTGAGCGACCCTCCTGCATTCAAAGCAGAAGTCGCTGAGGCCAAGCGCCTGGGCAAGTTGCGTGTGGACTACATAGGCATCTTGCTGATCGCGTTGGGCTTTGCATTCCTCGAATTCGTGCTCGATCGTGGCCAGATCGACGACTGGTTTGGCAGTCCTTTGATTTCGACTATGTTTGCAGCAGCCATTATTTGCCTGGTGCTTGCGGTGTGGTGGGAATTGCGGGTACCCGATCCTGTGGTCGAGCTCGGATTGCTTCGCGAGCGAAATTTCGCCTTTGCCAATATCTTCTACTTCCTGTTCGGCTTCGTTCTCTTCGGCAGTACGACCATGATTCCTGAGATCCTGCAAAGTTTGTATGGCTACACGGCCACGGATGCGGGTCTAGTCTTGGGGCCAGGCGCTTTGGTCATTACGGTGCTCGCGCCGTTCGTCGCTATATTGACCCAGAAGGGAAAGGTCAGTCCGCGGTGGCTGATCGCCTTCAGCTTTGCAGTAGTCTCGCTTTCCATGCTGTACTACAGCGGGTTTACGTTGCAGACAAACTACACCCACTATGCATTGGCGCGGGCGGTACAAGGGTTCGGCTATGCCTTCCTGTTTGTGCCGGTCAGCGTGCTTGCCTATTCTTATTTACCTCCCGGCAAGAACAACAAGGGTTCCAGTCTGACCAACCTCGCCCGCAACTGGGGTGGCAGTTTCGGCGTCGCATTCGTCACCACCGTGCATGAGCGCCGCACAGACCTCCATACCGACCGGCTGGCGCAGAGTGCTGATGTAACCTCCACGCTGTTTCACTCACGCATCGACTCGCTGACCAAAACCTATGAGCACCTGGGCTATTCGCACTTCGACGCAGCCCAACACGCTCAAGGTCTGCTTTATAACCAACTGAACCAACAGGCAAGCCTGATAGGGTTTATGGATTGCTTCCGCATGATGGCCATCGTAGCCCTGATCGGCATCCCACTGGCCCTGGCCACAAAAAGCTTCCGCCCCGGAGGCGAAGCCTCAGGCGGCCACTGAGCTTTTGCAGGCTGTCTGTCGCGCCTGCATCACTGTCTTACTCACCGGCCCGACCTGCATGAACCATCCGTGACTCACCAACTCTGTCACAGTGATTTCAATCAAAAAAACTTCCTGATACACCGCAACGCCAATGGGCGCCATCAGCTCGCTGCGGTGCTCGATTGGGAATTCGCCTTCTCCGGATCCGGCGTCATCGACATCGGCAACCTCTTAAGGTTTGAGCATGAATCGCCTTCTGTCCAAAGTAGCCGGTTTGTGGATGCGTATCGAGCGGCCGGCGGACATCTGGATGAAGCCTGGAGAGACCAAGCCTTATTCGCCGACCTCCTCGCTCAATGTGCTTTCCTTATCAACCCCGAAGAACTGCCAAACACCTTCAGAACCGCCGTCGGAGTGATCGATCGCACACTAGCTGTGCTCGATCCTTGGATTTCAACGCTTCCGGCCCATCGTCCCGAGTTGTCAGATTGATGCCACCCCACCATCCACAAACAACTCGATCCCATTCACAAAACTCGAATCGCTGGAGGCCAGGAAAAGTGCCGCCGTGGCAATCTCTTCCGGACGCCCAATCTCACCCCGGGGAATCAAAGAAGCGAAGTACTTCTTCGCATCCGGCCCGAGAGGGTCGAGAATCGGTGTATCGATAGTTCCCGGACTCAACACATTCACCCGTATCTTCCGTTCCTTCAACTCAAGCAGCCACGTCCGTGCAAACGATCGCACCGCAGCTTTGCTCGCGCTATAAACGCCGAATCCCGGAAACCCCTTTACACTCGCGATGGATGCGTTCATAAAAATCGACCCGCCATCGTTGAAAAGCGGTAGCGCTTTCTGCACGGTAAACAGTGTGCCTCGCACATTCAGATTGAAGACATTATCAAATTGCTCCGGAGTAATCTCCCCCAGCTTCGACAATTCACCCATGCCCGCGCTGGCAAACAATACATCAATCTTTCCCTTTGTCTTCTTGATCGTGTCATACAGCCGATCCAGATCGTCAAGGTTAGAAGCGTCGCCCTGGATGCCGGTCACATTCCGGCCGATCGCCTTCACCGCCTCGTCCAGCTTGTCCTTGCGCCGGCCGGTAATGAACACATACGCGCCCTCTTGCACGAACAGCTTTGCCGTCGCCAGTGCCATGCCCGACGTTGCCGCTGTAATCACTGCTACTTTTCCATCCAGCTTGCCCATTGCATTGTCCTCCAGGGTTAGTGGGTTTATCGCATGCCGCTGCCGGCGAGGACACACTCGCGCCGCAATGACAGATCTGATTTGGATTACTTCGGCTTGAGAAAAGTCTCACCGGCCCCGCCCCACGCAACACCGCGCTGCATGGGGCAGGCAGCTGGTTTAGCGGAGGCCGCCGCCGGCGAGGATCTGCTCGCCTGTAAGCCACCCGGAGTCGTCCGACGCGAGGAATACGGCAATCGACGCGATATCGCCAGGCTGCCCAACGCGGCCAAGCGGGGTCTGAGCAACCAGGCCCTTCTCGAAGTCAGTGCCCAGGATGCCGGCACTCTGCGCCCCTTCAGTCGCGACCATACCCGGATTGATGGTGTTCACTCGGATCTTTTTCGGTCCCAATTCCCGAGCGAGCACACCGGTAATCGCATCGACGGCGCCCTTGGTGCCGGTATATACCGAAGACGCTGGAGGAGTGAGCCGGCTCACCACCGAGCCGACGTTAATAATGCTGCCCCCCGCACCGATGTGTTTGAGGGCTGCCTGCGTCGTGAGCAGCAAGCCGAGCACATTGATGTTGAACATCCTGTGGAACTGATCTTCCGTGACATCCTCAATGGGGGAGAACTCGTATACGCCGGAATTGTTGACCAGGATGTCGAGGCGGCCATAGTTCTTGATGGCGGCGTCGATAATGCCTTGCGCCTCAGATGCCTTGGAAACATCGCCACCGACGGCGACAGCCTTCCCGCCCGCCGCGGTGATGGAGTCGACAACTGTTTTCGCGCCCGACTTGCTGGACGCGTAATTTACCACCACGGACGCGCCTTCCGCGGCTAATGACTTGGCGATGGCCGCTCCAATACCCTTGGACGCCCCCGTAACCACTGCTACCTTACCCTTGAGCTTGCTCATATGCTGATTCCTCTTTGTGGAGACTCTTAACCACTTGCTGACGGTTAAGATGGAGGGCGGTCCTTCCAGGATTCAATAGTTCCGCAAATATGCACTATTGAACAATCAGCCGTGTGAATGTAACATGAAAACCATGCGCCCCCTATTCCATCCTTCGGTCGAAGACGTTACCGTGGAAGGGATTCTTCACGCGCTTTCCGACCCCGTGCGCGTCGCAATTTTCACCGATATCGCGAGTTCCAACTGTTCGCAAAACTGCACTAACTTTGTAAATGTCAGCGAACGCCCTATACCCAAATCAACTCTCTCGCAGCACTTTAAAGCCCTGCGAGAAGCGGGCTTGATTCGTGGGGAACGTCGCGGTGTCGAAATGCAAAATACTTCCCGTTGTACAGAAATCGACCGGCGCTTCCCAGGCTTGATCCCCGCCATCGTCAACGCCCACAACATCCAGTCGCGAGAAAAATTGCAGTCGAGCAACAGCAACAGGCGCAAACCCGGCAAGCGTAGTACAAGGGCCAGGTAGGCTCCGCGTCGAACGCTAGTTCAGTTCTCTAATCCAGATGTTTCTAAAACTAATGGGTTCACTTTTATCGCCGTGTGCCTGGAGCTTGATCGGAGCGCTGCTGTACGCCTTGTAGAACGGTTTCCCGATATACCGCGTCTCGCCTTTCAATTCGAAGTGATTCTCCACCAGAACACCGTTGAAAAAAACCGTCGCGTAAGCCGGTGTCTTTATCGAGCCATCTGCGTTGAAGGTAGGCGCCGTCCACGCAATGTCGTAAGTCTGCCATTCTCCGGGCTTGCGCGTCGGGTTCGCCAGCGGAATGGCCTGCTTGTAGAGGCTGCCGGCCATGCCATTTACATATGTCTTGTTTTCGTAAGAGTCCAGTACCTGCAGCTCATATCCGTCATCCCCCGGCCCGGTGGAAGCCAGGAAAACCCCGCTGTTCCCGCGCGCCTGGCTGCTGCCAGTGATGTTGGTGGGAACCTTCCACTCCACGTGCAGCTGATAGTTGGTGAAGCTCCGTTTGGTTTCGATGTTTCCTCCACCCGACTTGTTCACGGTCATCACACCATCGGCCACGTCCCATTTAGCCGGGGATTTGTCACGGTTCGTGACCCACTCATCCAGGTTCTTGCCGTCGAAAAGCACGATCGCATCCGAAGGGGCCGCCCCACACGTGGCGCCTGGAGTCACAACTTTGGGAACCGGCTCCCAGACTTCCGTTTCTTCAGGTTTCGGTTGAGCCGGTGTTTGCGCGAAAAGGGGTGCGGTCATGGCAATCAGAGCCGCGGAGGCGAGAAGGCTCGAAAACGGGTAGCGAATCATTAGAAGAAAATACACCCTACAGCGTCGCTCTGGCCAAACCCCAATGGATTCCGAGCTAAACCGACTAGTGGGGTCGATCCCGGGAGTGGCTACGTCCCCGGCGCTGCCGGGTTATAACTTTGAAAGCCCGCAACCGCCATCCCCCTTTGTGCTTCGGGATTCTTCATGAAAGTTTCCCACACGAATGACGATCGGGCATTCTCCGCCATCAGCATCGTGATGCCCGTGTCGATGCCGACAATGTCTTGGTCATACCAGTTTTTCAGCGGATTGAAAGCATCCACGAAGCCGTAGCGGCTCCAGGCCTGCGGATACTTCGCCCGAATGTTCTTCAACACCCGCATGGTCGCGGCTGGTTGAAAGGGAATCGAGCCTCCGGCAGCAGCAGGAACCACCGTTCCATCAATCGGACCCATGGCTGGCGGTCCACCCCAGATCACGTAACCTTTGTCGGAGTCAGAGGCAGTAATCCCCCAAAGATCGTCGTTGTAATCGGGAAACTGCTTGCCCAGTTCCAGGCAAAACCGGCGGTGCACATCCGTGGCGATCGCCGAGTTCTGGAAGTAGTCAGCATACTTGTCCCGCTTGCCCCTGAAATCGAACCAGGCTTGCGAATATTGATGAACAAACAGCGGCGCAAACGAGCCAATATAGCGCTCCCCGTCATACTCAAAGCTGATCCGTTTCCACGCCGACCACGCCGAAGGGTGCAGAGGGTGGGTAGAAGAACCCATCCCCAGCAGGTAGATCATCATCAACTCGCTATAGAGGTCCCACTTGTATGGCAGAAATCCAAACTCCGGGGTCCAGCCCTGCGGTAGTAATGCGGTGTCTTCTGAAAGCCACGTCCAGTCCACCCGGTCAAAAATGGCATGCGCCAATTGAATAATGTCGCGATCGTCAAAATGCCGGCGGCAGGTGAGTATTCCACAAAGCAGAATTGCCGTATCCACCGAAGACACTTCAGAGTCCCAGATTCTTTCCCCGGTGTTGATGTTGGCGAAGTGATAGTAGAATCCCCGATGCGTAGGCAGCGTTCGCCAAAGAAAAGTGAGCGTCGCAATCACGCGCAGGCGGGCGTCCTGGTGGGGGATGAACCCGCGCTTTTCGGCAATGCATATCGCCGTAAGGCCGAAGCCGGTCGAGGCGACGCTCGCTACCACGCCGGTGTCGGTTGTCCTCGCGTTGCAACGGTCTTTGATCAAGCCCGTCTGCGGACTCGCTTGTTCCCAGAAGAAGAGGAAATTGCTGCGTTCAAGGTCGTCGAGAAATTGCTCCTCCTCCGGCGAAAAGGGCGATGGCTGAGGCGCCGGGTCCGTATGCTGTCGGCGCGGTGTCTGCGCCATCCCAGCAAGGTCTTTCCATGGAGCAAGCGGCAGACCCATGGAAATGCTGGCCATTTGCCGCAGCAGTTGGCGCCGTGATCTCATATGCTCGCGAGGGTGGGTCATGTTGCGAAGATGCGTTTCAAGCCTTTCGTCAGTTTCCTCTGCCCCTTCACCTTAGTGTTTCCTGGCGACAATGGAATGGATTAATTGAATAATAGATGCAGTGACGATCCAGCAGAAGCAGTTCGTGGGCGGCGTGTGTTCTCAATCGGCTTGTTCCACTGGTAAGGAATGACCAAGAAAAAACTAGTCTGGTCGATGATTGCAGTCGCAGCCGCCGTGGTTATTGGGCTGCTGTGGTTTCTGCGTGCGCATCGGTCGCGGTTGATTTCTGAGCAGCTGACAGTTCCCATCGAAGGCGCCGTGATCCAACGCGATGCTGATTCCAAGAAAGAATTACCGATCGCCGGGGTGGTCGTCACCGCGTCTGACGGCGTGAGGAGCGCCGCTACCCGGTCCGACGCGGCGGGTTATTTCAAGCTTGTCCTGCACAAAAGGGTACTGTCCGACCTTCCCATCAGGGTCACTTTCCGTAATCCGCGTTATGAACCGCTGGATTTAACGGTGCAAACGGGAAGACTCCGGACTCCGCAGCAGCTTTATGTTGCCGCTATGGTGCCCATTGTTCCCAAGGTGGTCGTGCCCCCTGGCCCCAGGTCTCCAGCCCGGCCTGCCCTTCCTCCAATCCAGGTCTCCAACATCCGGGTGAGGTATACCCTCAACACTCGCGCACAGACAAACGTCGGCAGCGCAGTCAGGACTTTCCAGGTCGTCAATCAGGGAAATGTGCCCTGCGATCACCGTTCGCCTTGTTCGCCGGACGGAAAATGGAAGGCAACCTCTGCGACTGTATCCCTCGATGCAGGGGCCGACAATACCTTCGGCAACATTACCGCGTCCTGTATTGCGGGCCCCTGCCCGTTTACGCGTATTGATTCAAGCGGTTTCATTCATGGAGGGCGCAACATCAGTCTGACCGCCCTGAACTGGTCAGACACGGCTACCTTCCTGATGGAGGCCGAGGTTTATCACACGGCCATCAGCTCCGAGGTTCGCGAACTGTACCCGGTGATCTTTGGCCAGACGCTCAACTTTACCCTGCCCCCAACCCAGGAGGGCGTGAGCCTTGAGGCTGAAGTCGACGGCGCTTCCATGGTCTTCCCCTTGGGCCCGAATCTCTCGTTGAGTTGGGCCACCTGCAACGTCCGAACCGGCCCCGAACAAGAAAAAACCACGGTCTACCGTTGTGAGCTAAAACCCGGATACCGGTTCTAACCACGACGAGGTCGCTTTTGCAGGGGCTGGATCTCCCAACAATGTTGCCTCTCTCTGACCTGATAAAGGAAATACATGCTGGCCCTCTACGAGCCACAGTGGTACACCAAATGGATGCATTGGTCCCGTCTTACCCTGGTCCTCGGTCTCGTCGGCTCTATCAACGTCATAGCGCAGGACACTCATCCCACGACCGCATGGAAGGCCGGCCAATTTGTCATAGATACGGCCCGTCTGGTAAGCCGTTCCGATATTGTCTTAGGCCAGCCCAACCCTGCGCCCGGTGAAGCCATGCCCATGGGCAACGGACGTCTTGGCATTGCCGTCTGGTCGGATCAGGGATTCACCGCGCAGCTAAACCGGTCAGACACTCTGCCCCATCGCGATTCGCCCGGCCAGGTGATCATTCCCGGCCTCCGCGCGCTCACCTCGGCGAAGGATTTCACCGGCCGTCTCGATCTCTACAACGGAACCCTGGTCGAGCACGGCGGCGGTATGAGCCTCACCGCTTATGTCCAGGTATTTTCTGATACGTTCGTGGTCGACGTTACCGGCGCCGACCCCAACGTCAAGCAGACGGCGGAGCTAAGGCTCTGGCCGCCCCGCACACCCGAAGCCACGGCCTCCGCGAAAACCGGCATGCTCGCACAAACCTGGGTCGACCACTACGGGCCGGGAGCCTCAGGAGACACCTTTGGCGCCCTGGCCGCCATCACCGCGGTTGGCCGCGAAGTGTCTGCCGCTGTAACTAACCCCCGTGCAGTCACCGTAAGCTTCAAACCTGCCCTGGATGGCCATTTCCGCGTCATCGTTGCCTGTCCGCACTACAACGGGGCCGCTACCAAATTGGCCAGCGTCGGCGATGCGCTCACCAACGCCAATCCCGCGCAACACGCTGCCTGGTGGCACGCTTTTTGGCAACGCGCCGGCCTCATCAAGCTCACCTCCACGGATGGTTCCGGTGAGTACATGGAGAATCTCCGCAATCTCTATCTCTACACCGCTGCCGCGGAGAGCGGGGGACTCTTCCCTGGGTCGCAGGCCGGCATCGCCGACCTTTTCTCTGCCGTGCAGGATGTTCACCGCTGGGATCCTGCCGCTTTCTGGCATTGGAATCTTCGCATGCAGGTGGCCGCCAACCTTGACGCCGGCGTGCCTGAACTAAATACGCCGTACTTCCGCCTCTACCGCGAAAACCTTGCCAACATCAAAGACTGGACCGTGAAACACATGGCCGGCCGTCCCGGAATCTGTGTCCCCGAGACCATGCGCTTCAACGGTCCAGGGTTTGAATACGAACCCGATTGGAATCCATCGACGCCTCCCATCATCGGCCTGAACTGCGACGCGAACTTCCATCCTTATTACAACGCTCGCACCCTCTCCACGGGTGCTGAGATCTCGCTGTGGATCTGGCGCCAGTATCTGGCGACCGGCGATCGCCAATTTCTCGCAGCGAATTACCCGGTCATGGCTGCGAGTGTCCAGTTTCTGCTTGCCTATGAAACGCGGGGCGCCGACGGAAAGATGCACACCCATCCCTCCAATGCGCACGAGCAGCAATGGGACGTCACCGACCCCACCACCGATTTATCTGCGCGGTCAGCTCTCTATCCCGCAGTCATCGAAGCGGCCGGGTTGCTGCACACCGACTCCACGCTTGTTCAGCGGCTCAAGACGGAACTCGGTCAGATAGCTCCACTGCCCCAGGCTGAAAAAGCAATCGCCACTGGTACAAAGCACCCCGTAATTGCGGAGTCATACACCCCGGACGCTTCTGAACACAACGAAGAGAATACTGGCCTCGAGCCGGTCTGGCCCTACAACCTGATCGGTGTCGACTCTCCGCTGCTGGGTATGGCCAAACAGACCTATGCCACGCGCCCCTACCCCGTCCATCAGGACTGGAGTTTTGATCCGGTGCAGGCGGCGCGTCTTGGCCTCAGCGGGGAAGTTCGTTCCACCTTGATCGCCTTGACTGAGCGGTACCAGAAATTCGTGAACGGCTTTGCCAATTGGGGCGGCGCCGCCGGCGAGTTCTACGTCGAGCAGGAGGCCATCGTAGCCCTTGCCCTTGCAGAGGCTGTGGTTCAGGACTACGACGGACTGATCCGCATCGCGCCGGCGGTGCCGCAAGAATGGAATTTCGAGGGCACGGTTTGGGTTCGCCATCGCACTCGTGTCGACGTCCAGGTGCGCGCGGGCGTCCCCACTACCGTCGCCATTGAGGCCGGAGCCACGGAAACCCTACGCGTTCGCAACCCTTGGCAAGGTCAGCGGGTCGAAGTCATCGATGCGCACGGCAAGACCGTTCTCAACAACGTCGACTCAACACTCCAACTGCCCGTGCGCAACGGCGAATCTTACTTGCTAAGGCGATCCGGCGTGGCAGCGCAGACCTTTGCGGCCATCACCGGCACTCCCGCGACGCAATACAAAAAACTTGGCCCGGTACAAATCGGAAAATAAGTTGAGCCACTTACAGGCTTGTCCAAATTAGGGTAATTATATACTTGACAGACCACGATGAAGCCCCTATATTTACTGCATGGACAGCATAAAGACACTTCAGCAAGCAATCATTCACTTCAGCGATTTCGAGAACTGCAAGAACCTCATGGTTCAACTTCGCTGGGCGGATGGTGCTGTGAAGTGCCCACACTGCGGCTCTGAGAAAGTTACTTACCTCGCAAAGAATCGGGTCTGGAAGTGCTACGGTGGTCATCCGAAGCCCAAGTTTTCGTTGAAGACCGGGACCATATTCGAGGATTCGCCGCTCGGTCTTGAGAAGTGGCTCCCCGCCCTATGGCTAGTAGTGAATTGCAAGAACGGAATCAGTTCATGCGAGCTGGCCCGCGATCTAGGCGTCACGCAGAAGACGGCTTGGTTCATGGCCCACCGTCTACGTTTTGCTTTGACTGAAGGCGGGTTCGAGTTGCTTTCTGGCGAAGTTGAGGCCGACGAAACCTTTATCGGCGGCAAGGCTCGCAACATGCATAAGAACATCCGCGCTCGCAAAATCACTAAGACGGGCGGCGGTGATAAAGCTATGGCGTTCGGGATGCTTGAGCGTGGCGGAAAGGTCCGCACCATGGTGCTTCCCGACCGGCAAAGTAAGACTGTTCACCCGGTGATTAAACAGCACGTGCAGGCAGGCGCAGCCTTGTTCACTGATGCCATGCTTGGTTATCGCGGATTAGACGAGGAGTTCGCTCATCAGGTGATCGATCATGCGGTCCAATACGTTGACGGGAAGATTCACACCAATGGCCTTGAAAACTTTTGGTCGCTGTTGAAGCGCGGCTTGAATGGAACCTACGTCAGCGTCGAGCCCTTTCACCTGTTCCGCTATTTGGATGAGCAGAGCTTCCGGTACAACAACCGCGCTACCCGGGACAACCCATTGAACGATGCCGACCGCTTCATCTTGGCACTGTCGCAGATCACCGACAAGCGGCTGACGTACAAGCATCTCACTGGGAAGGGTCGGGAACCGCGAGCGCTGGTGAACTGAAGCGGCAGAGAAGGGGAAAGCGAAAATGACCTTCGAGAAGAAGTGCACCATTGATCCCCAGGACATTATCGCTATCGAGTTGGGGTGCCGAAACTGTGGTGCCTCTTCGTTCGTTCCAATGCAGAGCGTGAATCCTTCCGACATAGCAAAATTTGCCGAAAGGGCCTGCGCGTTCTGTAAGACCCCGAACGGATTTGCTTCTGACACAACCGAATTGGAGACCTTGAGGAAATTCTTGGAGATGACTGTCGCTATGGGGAAAACGATGAATGGACGCAACCTCAAATTAAGAATGGGAATTAGGTTCTCGGAGTAGGTAAGGGCCGAGCGCATACCCGAAAATCGCCAGAACCACTTGGAAGAACAGCTCTCCTAATGAGGCCCAGTTCCGGCTGAGTAGCAGGCAAAAGAACGCCACAGGGACAATCCCGACACCTGCAAGCGCCCATCCAAGGATAGTCAGGAAC